>JAXJQK010000096.1:0-17641 GCA_036311185.1 Acutalibacteraceae bacterium
AATTGAACAAATAAATATAAAAAATTGGCATACACATCATCCTACGTAATATAACAAAAGGCTATATTCTTTACCGTTTGGTACGAATATAGCCTTTGCCTATTTGCCATTAATTACGACAATTTATTTTCGTTAATCAGGGCATTTTATTTTGTTTTGATTTTACAATGCATTTTCAAACACTATATTTAAGCCTGAATAATAATTTTGAGAATTAAAATTTATAGCTTAAACTAGGTCGTATCTGAAAACTCAAAATAACTGTCTATTTCTACTAATACGAGCAATTTCTTCCCGAAAAATACTCGAAATACGTCAGTGTTTCTCCGCTTTTTCGCTCGAACTTGCTTCGTATTAGCGAAATATTCAGTCATTTTTCCGTTTTCAGATATTCCTTAAGCATTACAGCTTATACCTTAGAGTAGCTTTTAGTGCATTGATTTTTAAATATAGTTATCACACCATACCTAAAAGCATTTTTTGTAGATATAGAACATCCATAACGCTTACTATACCGTCTGAATCCATATCAGCATAGAAGCTCTGATTCTCGTCGAAAGTTATAGTACCAACTATATGCTGCATAACAAATATAACATCACGGATATCTATAGTGCTATCCCAATTAACATCTCCAAGCACCTGAGGTGGTATATAATCAATCACCAAGTTCTTTGTTGAAGCATTATAAGTAAATATGTATTTACCGCCTGTAACGTTAAAGATTGTAGATTCTATATCACTTACAGTGTAATCAATAGTTGCTGTGTCAGTATATGTACCGTTAAAGCCTAACAATACATTATTGTGAGCAACCCTGAATTGATATGTACCAGCATCTAGTGATATATCACCTGTGAAGATATTATCGCCTGTTTTTTCAAGCTCTAAAGTTATGTCGCCAACGATTGAAATGTTTACTATGCTAGGATCCGTTCCACCACAGCCTGTACAGATACCGTTTTCGTAGTTATGGTCAATGTTTTCGTTTGTATTGCTGTAAATAGTTTCGTTCTTACAATTTGTTATCTGATAAACCTTTGCACCTGTAAAGGTAGGGTGTTTCTGAACAGATTCGCCATTGTTAATATCCTGACCCCAAATTTGCTCTGTTTGCTCACCCTGTAGCAAATAAGCTACCTCACCGCTTGCAAACTGTTCATAAGATTTCTCGTAGCTGTTTGTAATTATAGCTTCGTTTTTATCACCGCAAATAACATCAAAGGTAACATCTTCTGGACAATTAAAATCTTTCACACTGTAACAATTGTCAATAACCACCATTGCACGATGGTATGCTGTGCCCAAAATACCACCAACATTAGTTGCTCCCTCATCACAAGTAATACTTCCGACATTATAGCAGTTAATAATTCTGCCTGATGTACTGCCGGCAATGCCTCCTATATGAGAAGGAAACTTTGTATAATCATAAAAATCAGTGTATGAGCGTCCGTATATATTACCTGTATTATAGCAGTTTTCAATAGTAATATTATCAGTAGTATTATAATTAATAGAATAACCTACAATACCACCAACCTGAAACACGCCTGATATATTTCCCGTGTTATAACAATTACGTATCATTTTTGGTGAAGATAAATTTACATAGCCTACTATACCACCAACATAGTTACTATTTTCAGCAGATACAGAGCCTGTATTATAACAGTCAATAATTGAACCATATTCCATACAGCCTGCTATACCACCTATATTATTATTTGTGCCAGATATAGTACTTTTGTTATAGCAATTAGTTATTTCACCTCGGCTACTTCCTGCTATGGCACCGACATTACCTGTTGCATAAAAATACGAATCAACAATTCCTATGTTTCGGATAACAGAATTTTCATTTGTATATGCAAAAAGACCGACATATCTAACATCGGGATTATTATAGTACAAACCGCTTATGGTATGACCCTGACCGTCAAAGGTACCATTATACTTTTTTTTAGAACCACCAATAGGTGTCCATACTATTGCATCTGTGGTTTTATCTGTCATTGTACCTTCATTTACAACTATGTCGTATGTAAGTACAGCATTTGCAGAGCCGTAGTTAACATAATCGTTGTTCACCTTGTCTGCAAACCAATAAAGCTGATTTGCATTTGCGATTTCGTAAACTGTGTCTTTTACGTTATCGCCATTTACATCGTACTTATCTGTTGTAAGTGTTGCAGGCTCGTAAGCACCACATATAGTACAGAAGCCATTTTCGTATTTATTATGCTCGCACGCTGTGCTACAAACTGTACATTTGCCACTTTCCCACTTATGCTCACAAATTTTGCTACATACGGTACAAGTGCCGTTTTCCCATTTATGCATACCATTTTCGTTTGTGTTGCTGTAAACAGTTTCGTCCTTACAGTTTTTAACCTGATAAACCTTTGTACCACCAAAAACAGGGAAATTATCCGTGCCTATCTTCTGTCCCCAAACCTCAGCAATCATTTTTCCCAAGTATTTCCCATAATCATCGTAGATGTCTTTTTCAGGAATAGCCGCCTGTAATAGGTAAGCAATCTCGCCCGACTTAAACTCATCAAAAGTTTTAACCTCGGCAAAACCCTCAATATCAGCTCCGTTAATACCACCAATAGCAGTTCCAGTAAGGTAGTAACAGTTATTTATTTTAGTATCTACATCTTTTTTAATTTCACCTAAAATACCACCTATGTTACTTTTTCCGACAATATTACCGCTACTATAGCAGTTAGTTATTATACCGCTGGATTCGATATATCCAATCACACCACCAACTGAACTACTACCTTCAACTGTACCCCGATTATAGCCTTCGTTTATTCCACCGAGTTTGGCATATCCAATCACACCACCAACTGAACTATTACCTTTGACTGTACCAGAATTATAGCATTTTTGTATGATGTAGCCACAAGCATTTTCGCCAGCTACACCACCTACGTTCGCATCTCCAACAACATAACCGGTATTATAACAGTTTACCACATCGCCATAATAGATTGAACCAATTACACCACCAATATAGCTATTTCCTCTGACTGTACCAGTATTGTAGCAGTTAATTAAAAAGCCATCTAAGATACCTACTATGCCACCCACATGATTTGAACCATAGAAATAGGAATCAATAACACCTACATTTCTTATAGCAGTACCATTGCCTGCACGTGAAATTAGACCTATTTCACTCATACTGGAATCATTGCAATACAAACCAGAAATCGTATGATTATCACCATGAAAAACACCATTAAAATAATTTCCTTCACCGTATCCGATTGGTATCCATTTACGAAATTGTGAGCCGTCACCGTTAAAGCTTCCGTTCTCATTCAAGACATTTTGGTTTACAACAATATCATCAGTCAGCTTACAATTGATCTTGTGTTCACCATTATTGATTTTTTGGGCAAACCAGTAAAGCTGACCAGCGTTTGAAATTTCGTAAACGGTGTCATTTTTGCCGTCACCTGTTATATCGTGCTTATCTGTTGTAAGTGTTGCAGGCTCGTAAGCATCGCATTCAGTACAAAAACCATTTGTGTATTTATGCTCGCAGATTATTTTATTACAAATAGTGCAAGTGCCGTTTACTACATTATGTTCACAAGCCTTGCTACAAACTGTACATTCGCCATTTTCCCAGCTATGACTGCAAGGTTTATTGCATATTGTACATTTGCCATTTTCCCAGCTATGACTGCAAGCCTTGCTACAAACTGTACATTCGCCATTTTCCCAGCTATGACTGCAAGCCTTGCTACAAACTGTACATTCGCCATCTTCCCAGCTATGACTACAAGCCTTGCTACAAACTGTACATTTGCCATCTTCCCAGCTATGACTACAAGCCTTGCTACAAACTGTACATTCGCCATCTTCCCAGCTATGACTACAAGCCTTGCTACAAACTGTACACTTGCCATCTTCCCAGCTATGACTGCAAGCTTTATTGCATATTGTACATTTGCCATTTTCGTAGTTATGCTTACAAGCTTCGCCACATATTGTACAGGTGCTGTTTTGCCAGCTGTGACTACAAGCTTTTTTACATATAGTACATATGCCATTGCTCCAGCTATGACTACAAGCCTTTTTACAAACAGAACAGCTACCATTTGTATATTTATGAGCAGGCTTTGTGCTGGTTGCTGATGTGTTTGTGTATACCATTGTTGCATTATCAGCACAAGAATCATAGCCATAGTAAACCTTGTTGCCATCTACAACAGGGTTGCTGTCAGTGCCGATTTTCTGACCCCAGTTAGAGCCAAGCTTGTATGCAATTTCACCACTTTTAAGCTGTGCGTTAGTAACAGACTTTGCATTGTCGTCACCAAATGTGTCAAAATCAGACATTTCGATGTCAGAATAAGACATACCTGAGGTATTTGACACAGCAGGAAGAGAATTTGCAGAGCGATAGTAATTATTTTTCATAACTGTATCTACTCGACTTGCTCCATTGCTGCTGGTTTGCAGGTATCTGCCAGCTAGCTGACCTGCAAAGGTAGTGTTTACTACAGTAATAGTACCAACGCTTAGGCAGTTATTCATAGAGTAATTTGCACCACGGTTGTAGCCCAGTATACCACCTACCTGAATATTGTCTTTATATTCAGTGGTTATAGATCCAGCAAACAGACATTTTTCAGTTTTCACTACACTTGTGTAGGCAATATATCCAACAATACCACCAGTACAATCGCAATATTGAGTGCCAAGATTCATCTTGCCACTATATGTGCAACGTTCAATTATAACATAATTCCATGGGCTGGAAGATTTACCTACAGCATTACCTACAACACCACCTGTTGCACCCTTTGTATAATTATCGCCCATAGTAAAGTTTACTTTAGAATGTACATTTGTGATATAGCAGTATGCATTTACAGCTTTTGCCATACCAACAACACCTATATTACCACCATTATATACGCAGGCTGTGGTTGCCTGACCACTGATGGTAAAGTTCTTGACTGTAGCATCCTGAATCATACCAAAGAAACCGTTACTACCTGGAATTCTGATTGTCTGCTTGTAGTTTTTAATAGTATAGCCCTGACCGTCAAATGTACCGGTGAAAGGTCTTCTTTCTGAACCGATAGAGGTCCACTCTTTGTTTGCAAGGTCGATGTCAGCTGTCAGCTTTGCATTTGCTGAGCTGTCACTTGCATTAACATAAGTTGCAAAGTTAAAAAGGTCATTAGCATTAGCAATGTAGTAGATACCATCAGATTTAATACCACACACGCTACATTTGCTATTTGTATCATACTTATGGTCACTTGTTAATGCATCAGCCTCGTTGTTTGTGTAGCTTTTAGCAGTGCCAAAGCAGTCCTTTACAGCATAAACACCACTGCCTATAAGACTTGGGTAAGCACTGCCTATGCTCTGCTTAAAGGTACCATTGTTAACAGAATAATTGAGCTTATAAGCAATTTCGCCTGTGGTAAAGCGAGTATTAGAAACGCCACATTCTCCAAATTCTCTGCCAGCAGCACTATGCTCAGACAAATTACCATAATTGGTGTAGCAGTTTTCGATAACACCAGGACGGTCACTACCGTATGAGTTATTCATATCACCGTAGTTGTCACCAACAATACCACCTTTACGAGCTGCATTGATAGTGTAATTATACTGGAAGCAATCACGGATAATACCTGCATAGTTACAGCCTGCAATACCACCTGCAACACCATTGGTTGTATTTACCTTTGTGTTGATATCACCTGTTGCAGTATAACATTTTTCTATAAGTGAGCCGTCAAGCATCTGTCCAGCAACAGGGCCAACACGGCTGTCTTTACCAGCACCAGTGTACTTGAAGTTGTACATACCAAGATTCTTGACTGTACCGGATAAAGTTCCGAACAAGCCGAAGCTTTTATCCTCTGTAGAAGAGCCTTTTACTGTCAAGTTTGAAATAACATAGCCCTGACCATCAAAGGTACCTGTGTAGCCCTTATCAGAATAGGTGGTTGTTGCATGATAAAGAGCTGTGGACGCAATAGGTGTCCACACTACGTCAGTCATATCAATGTTTGCCATAAGTTTACCATTGGTACTTTTGTTGCCGGCATTAACATGGATAGCAAAATTCATTAAATCGTTGATAGTATAGATGAGATACTCATCTACTGCCGAAGCTGTAATTGGTATTCCTGTCATCATACTCAGCAAGGTTAAAACGCTAAGTAAAATGCTCAGAATACGCTTTGGAATTTTTGTTTTCGTGTTCATATTGTTTCCTCCCTTTTTTAATTTTGGAAAATCATCTTTTGTCTACCTTTTTCGTCTTTGCTTGCCTAGTATAGCACCCCTGACATTTCGGTTTGTAATCTACACACTCCTCTCGTTGAACCTGAAAAGACTATTTTCCATATTATAATTATAACAAATCTCCTTCACATAATAAAGCAAATATGTAAAATATAGCCCTCATTTTTTCGATTTTTGAAAATAACAGCTACTGTTTAATGCACAGCTTCAGAACAAAAAGCCAGAACCACCTATGATAATATTTTACGTTTTTGTGACGATCCTGATGTAAGTGACCCAATCAAATTTTTAAGAGCAAGAGAGGTTGTTCATTTCCAAAGATTTGGTGAGGCATTAAGACTACTTACTGATCGTCTTGATAGTAAAAACTACTATGAGTTTAACCCTAGCTTTGATAAATGCAAAATAAATTGTGAAAAAGATAAAGAAAATAAAAATAAATTTGCTAAATTATAAAATCTTAAATCGCAATAACAAATTGAACAAATAAATATAAAAAATTGGCATACACATCACACTACGTAATATAACAAGGTAGTAATCTTCAATTCCAGCACGCATAGAACCCCTTAGCAAAAGTAATTTACAAAATTACTTCTGCCTAGGGGTTCTTGACTTACAATATTCAGGTATCTGCTCTAACCAAAGAAAATAGGTACTTACAATCTTACCATACTGTATTTATGTGAATACATAGGTCAGATATTTTTAATACTAATACCTGATTAAACGCTAGAATAGATTAACGAGCAGAATTTGCTCAGGACGAAGACGACGATGCAGGCAAGCTGATGCTTGTCAAGGAGAAGGACAAAGTGCTGAGTAAATTCCAAAAATACTACCTAGTATTTTTTACTCTCTGATTATTATTTTTTGTATTCTTAAAACATCTATTATTGTAACACTGTTAGACATATCAATATCTGCTGCTTTTGCTTGAGAATCTGTAAATTTATCCATTCCAATTATAAATCTCAATATTTTTATTACATCAACTACGCTTATTTCGCCATCATTGTTTACATCGCCGAGTGTAATATCTTTATACGTGTCAACTGTTACATTTAATGAGATTTTGTAATTACCAGATTTTTCAGGAGCTTTTACATTTGTAAGAGTATCCTGTAGATTATTTGTACTAATTTCACGTGTGCATACATTAGTGCTATCGTCTACATCTGTAAATGTTACAGTAACAATAAATTCATCCTGAGTTGAACGTATTCCTGTAAGTTGATTTCCATTTTCATCAAGTAGATTTGAAATCGAAAGATCTATGTTTTCTCCTTCATTTACTTCATTGGTTGATGCTACTAATTCACCAGCAAAGCTATCGCTTATTCTGTTTACAATACTACGGTTAGTTATATTTATCTCTTTGTACATATCAAACATATAGTTTTCTGACTTTAGAGTATAGTAAACATCATAAGTACCAGCTGATAGTCTTGGTGCACTACTTGCATCTACAAATTCATCAAACAATGTTTCACCTGATTTTTGTATACTCATTGTTGCATTATCGCTATATACATTTGACCATTCTGTGAACAAATTATAAGTAATACCAGCCATATCTTTTGACGCACCTGAAAGAAGTTTAATATTTGATGCTGATTTTACAGGGTTGTACAAATTGTTGTTATTTAGCTCTATTACTTCATCAAATGTTTCTACACGTTTTGAATTAGTTATAAGCTGTAACTTATATACAACGTTACTACTTGTAACCAAAACCATATATGCATCGTTACATTTGTTGTATAATGCATAATCATCATCGCTTAGATAAAATAGTGTTTCACCTTTACCATATAAAGAATTACATGGTATTTGCTGATAATAATTTGAGGTGCTATTTTTTATATATAAGTTAGCAATTTTTATATTATTAGGGTATGTGCCAACCTTAAAGGTGTTTTGTACCTTTGTATTATCTACCGAGATAGTACCTGCTACTAAACTAGTTACATATACTCCCTTATCGGTATATACAGCTAGCTTATAAGCACTTCTGTTATTATACATATCAGAGTTGTACATAACTGTAATAGTGCCATCTACATTTGGTGTATGTTCAGAAAAAATAATACCATTTCTATAAACAACAGCTGATGTATTGTTAGCAGAAGTGTTTTTTGCGATAACCGTTGAAGAGCTTTCTTTACTGATAACATTAATGTCTATTATTTTCTCGAGTGTTCCTATAGCTTTACCTGCTTTTTCGTATGTAATAACATATTTTAGCTTATGATTACCTTCTGATAAGCCCTTAATAGTTGCCCAATACTTGGTATTCTTTTTATATTGAATAACAGAGCTTGAAAGCTTTTGTTCCACATCATCAACATAGCAAGCTACGTTTGTAACATTTTGAGAATCCAAAACGTGTGTATACACAGAAAACTCTCTATCTTCAAGAGCTACAGAATTATCAGTTTCGCCAAAGCTTGGTTCAATATATTCATTGGCTACCATATTTCTTAAAGCCTTGTTATTGGTTAGGTCAGCCTCTTCTAATGATACACATTTATTTGTTAATTCAACAGTAATTGCATTATCTCTTGTTTTTGGTGTCCAAGGAATATCAAGTGTTTTTTCAGAGAACATTCCCATCCAGGTATTTGTTTCAGTATATATTACCTCTTCACCGTCTTTAACAACAATATCTACCCAGCCACCTGCAGCATTACGGTTATAAACCTTACAATGTAGGGTAGTTTCTTCATTTACATAAAATTCAGAGTCTGTATAAATGTTTTCTTCAAAAACAGTGAAATCTGGGTGTATAGTAACATCTGGGTGATTATCCAAATCACCTATATAGTTTACAATAGTATCGTTAGGGTACAATGTAACAATTTGCATATCAGATACTGTTCGATAATGTGTAGGTGTTGTTGAATATTTAGCTGTAATAGTATTTGTACCGGTCTTTACGTTTTTCTTTGTAGGCTGTATAGCAAACATAGAAAGCTGTGCGTGACCATTATTTGTAACAGTGCCTACTTTTTGTCCGTTCATAAAATAAGTTGTAGTCATATTATCATCGTTTGCTGCCTCATCTCCGGCTGCCAAACGGCTGCTAATAACAACTTTGCCTCTTCCGTAACCTCCTCCTGCTCGAAAAGTAATACCTGCTACCTTCTCTACAATACTTATTTCTTTTGTTGGAGTATATGAAACAGTTTTTTCCTCTTTCGATCTTATCAAGCAACGCAATTCATAGTCACAAACCCTATTAAATGCAATATCCCATTTAGGAGTAGAAGTATATTCTCCATGGTCAAACCATAAAGGATAATTTTCAGGTTTATACTGAAGCTTATACTCAAAATTTTTGCTAGTAGTTAAAGGTTTGTTGTATTGTTGAAGCCAAACTTTTATATTTTCAAATGGTCTAGCACTTGCTCTACCCAATTTGCTATCTTTGTCTGTTTTTATAGTGATTTTATTATTTACACCCAGTGATGGATTTCCTTTTGATGATGTAGGTGATGTTGGCTGCTCTGGTTCCATCGGTTCATCTGGATCTGTTGGATCATCTGGATCGTCTGGATCATCTGGATTGTCTGGATCTGTTGGAGTTGTAGGAGCTGTAGGGTCTTCTTCAGGAGCATCTTCTGGAAGATTAGGATCCTCATACGGTCTATTGTAATCACCTTCCATTTTTTGGGCATTAGTACACTGATTACGCTTGTTGTTTTCGGTGCCTTGTCCACCTTCTTCACCAGCACCTTCTCCAATGCCTGCTTTTTTCTCTAATTCCGCCATCTCTTTTTCCCAATCGTTCTCAAACTCGTTCGCTAAATACGAAATTCCTACTGACACTACAACACCAATTATAAAACCTGTAAGAGTTCCTAATCCAGGGATTACTGAACCAGCTGCAGCACACGCTAAGCCAGCTGCTGGTGCTCCTACTCCAAGCATATCTTTGTATCTACATAACTCTTGGTAACGTTGTTTTTCTGCAGGAGTCAAGTATGGTGAATTTAAAACCATATCTTCTTTAGTGTGATTTGCACCAGTAACATACTCGTACCCACCGACACCAAGCTGGACAGCATCTATAGCTGTACCTACCAAACCAGCTTTACCAAGCGTTTTATGAGTTTTATATTTAAATTCAACTGCATCACCTGTCACACCAACTGCCGTATCCCAATAGTTACTTACAGCATCTCCAAAAGAACTTTCATTTCCCGAACTTCCATCTTTAGACATGGTTTCTGTAAACATCCAACTGTTATTTTCCATAAATTTGTCAAGATGTTCTCCATGTTCTCCAAGCTCTCCTTTAAATTCATTCATTATATCATAATAATCTTCATCTAATGTTCCTGCAAACTCCTTCAGTTCATCAATATCAACAATCATTCTACATTCAAAAACAAGAGAATTACCGTCTAGATAGAGCTGTTCTTCTAGTATATCACCACTTTTTAAAGCCTTACCACTATAGCTTTTCATGGAAAAACTTTCTTCCATTCGACCTACTTCTTCATCTGTATTCTTATCTACTAATGGTATAGAATACTCCATTGTACAGTTAATATTATCATCTGTACTGTTATCGATAATCTTCGCACTATCAATTATATCTAAAGCATCAGCAGTAAGATCATAATATTCTTTATATCCCTTTTGGTAAGCTACAAGCTCGCCCATTGTAATAGAGTGAATTTCTTTGCCTTCGGTATCAATAGTAACAGCAAAGGTTTGTTGCTTACCAGCAGCACTTACTACAATGTTACCTTTAACCAAGCTTACATTGTTATTTTTTAATGCTGTATAGTTAGGAGTTACTTTAATATTTAGAGTTTCACCATTTTTTACAGGTATATCTGAAACCGTTGGGTTTAGCATTACATAATCAGCAAGGTTATTATCTGCTGCAATAGAAACACAGCTTAAATTATCTCCCTGATTTACAAGCATAAAGTTTTGCTCTAATGTGTCAGTATTGGTAGAAATTAAATCACAGGCAAAGTTTAGCTCTGCTTCTTTAAAGTTAATAACTACATTTGTTTCTGTGTCTAATACGTAGTTAGAACCCTCAACTATGTAAGACTTCACAGGAAGAGTATAGCTGTTTTTACCAACCTTTTGTGCAAATACAGTAAGCTTTACCTGTACGCTTGAGCCTGCTGTTATAAGTGTAGGCTGATCTGGTGAGCCTGCACCTACAAAGCCTAGGAAAATGTCGTCATAATCATTGGTGATATCCAAGATAACTTCAACATCATTTGCTCCTGTATTTTTAACTGTTACATATCCGGTTTGATCAAAATCTCGGTTCATCTCAAACTCAACATCTGTTATTTCCAACTGGTTAATATGTTCTTCTTCCTCTTCTTCGATAGCCTTTAAAACATTTAACAGTTTATCTGATGTAGCTTCTGCTTTAACTTTTCTACTATTTTCAATTTCTTCTGCTGATGCAATTGTTGGTGTAACAATACCAACAAACAACGTGAGAGTTAATATTAAAGAGAGTAATCTTAAACTTAATTTATATTTCATCGCTTTCTCTTTCTCCTTATCCTACATAAATATTCAAATATGTTTCTGCAGTAGCACCTACGCTGTCGGTAGCTATTACTCTTACCTTGTATGTACCCTTAACCTCAAATGTAGCCATAGCAACACTTGAAGAACCGTCAATTCTATACCATACATTAGAGCCTTCCATACAATAGCTATACTTAAATGATTTGTAACGTGCACCATCACCACCTGTACCACCATCTGTACCACCAGCAGTATCACAAATAATTACAGTGCTTGAGCCTGCTGTTATATAATCTGGCAATGCAGAAGCAAACACCTGTAAATCTTCATTTACAGTAACTGTTATAGTAGCAGTTTTTTCTATTCCTTCGCTGTTTTTAGCAGTTACTTTTACTTCATACACACCACTGTCAGCAAAATTAGCGTTAAGTGTTTTATTGTCGCTAAATTCCTGAACTGTAGTCCAGCTTGAATTATTTTTATTTCTATACTCATATTTAAAGGTATAGGTATCATCCTTATATGTATTTATTAAATCAGGACTAATGTTCACTGTAATGTTTCTGGTAGTGCTATAATTTCTGTTAAATTTAACACCATAATACATTACCTTCATTGTACTGGTAGTTTTAATTTCTTTTCCACTACTGTCTTTTGCATAAACATTAACATAATATGTTCCTTCTGATGTTGGTGTATATTCAAGCTGATTATTTTCATTATAATCCTGCACAACTGTTTCAGTTGTAGCATTTGATTTTTTTATTGTGAACTTGTATGTATATTCGCCACTACCGTTACCTGCTTCAGCCAAAAATCTACAAGGCTGATTTACATTAGCTCCGTAAGGTGCTGATAGATCGCAATAAAATACAGGGTCAACCGGCTTGGTTACATTTAGGATCATAATATTCTGATCTGCACTTGTACCTACATTAACAAATGTACCTGTTGAATCTTTTGCTGTTACCCTTATGATATATCTACCCTCTGCCGAGAACTTAAATTTAATTTCGTTATATGAAACATAGTTTGTATAAACAAGTGGTTGCCACTCGCCATTATTTCTACTATATTCATATAAATATTTTACTTCTCCAAAACCACCTGTTACATTAACCTTAGCTGTAACCTCTGTACCAGGTTCTACAATGCTATTAGACAGAGAATAAGTCATTCTCATTTTCTTAGGAGTAATTAGTACACTGTCTGAAACAGTAATATCTCCATTTTTGTCCTTAACTATAGCTCGTACTTCAAATGCACCTGCAAACGCTGCGTGCTCATCAGGCACTGCAGATGTTTTTCCAACAAATTCAGCACTTGAAAGTGGACTATAATCCTGCAAGGTGTTCCATGTTGAAGAAATAACCTCTTTATATTCGAATTTATATTCAACATCATTTCCCTCGGCAAGAAAACCTCTGGCTTCGGCATTAATTACTGTAGTTTCTCCTATTTCAGGAGTCTTATTTTCTACAGTCAAATCTATATACATACCCTTTACAGTTACTTCTTTTTCAACTGTAACACTGTTACCTACAGCATCGGTTACAGTGGCTCTTATAGTAAATGTACCAGCTTGTAGTAGCTTTAATGTAGCTATGCTGTTTTCAGACTCTTGTATAGTATTCCACTGTGCATTTTCGCCAACCTTATACTGGAATTTGTATTTAACATTATTTCCAAAGCTAGTTGCTGTTGCACCAATATCAATAGTATCTCCAGCTAAAGCACTTGTTACAGTATTTATTACTACAGCAGGCTCTTTAACTTTATAGGTTTGTGTATTTGATATAACTAAACTACTATCCTCGGTGCTTTTAGCTGTTACCTTAACAACATACTCGCCTGAAGTGGCAAATTTAATTTTTTGTGATTGTTCATATGTATAATCACTTAGTGTTGTCCAGCTTTGGTCACCTGATTTTTTATATTCATATTTATATTTAAATTCTTTATATGTAGTTTTATCAACACTAGCCTTAATGGTAAATTCCTGATTTTTTGTATCTGTAATGCCTTCTGATTTAATTACTACAGTTGGTGTAGCAATATTAAAGGTTAAGGTTTTTTCAGCAATATTTCCTGAGCTATCCTTAATAGTAACTCTTAACTCGTGTGCTCCTATCTTATTAAAGCGTATGTTAACATTTTGCTTTTCTTTGCTGTAATCGCTTAGAACACTCCAGTTTTCGTCTTCTGGTGCTTTGTATTCAAATTTATATTCCTTGTTTACGTCAAAGTTTGTACCTGTTGCAACAACATTTATACTTTCTCCGTAAACAGGCTTTGTGTTTGCTGGTCTTATATTTACTCTAGGTGCAATTACATCAACCTCTGTAGTAGCTGTTGCAGTATCTCCCTTATCGTCGGTAACAATAGCACGTACTTTAAATGTACCATCTTCTTCAAAATAATATGAAAGCTGTGATAGGTTGTCTGGGTTGTCTATTTCTGTCCACTTTTCTTGGGTAGTTCCTACAAGCTCTTTGTTTATGTATTCAAACTTGTATTTGTACGCTCCTATACCATTGCTTGCTGTTGTAGAAATAGTATATATAGCTGCACCTGTTCGCTTAGCAGAAATATTATTAGATACAGGTCTATAGATAGTATATTTTCCAGAAATATGTCCACCATACTCACCCATACCATATATTTCCATAGTTGCTGTGCCTGTATATACATTATTACTATAAAACGCCTTATAGTCAGTATCCTTTACCAAAACAGCACCGGTTTCTGGGTTAGTTATAGTTAGGTTAGCGTATGTATAGTTGCCTGTATATTTTACATAGCTATCATATTCAACAGTACAGTTATTTAAATTTGTACGTGTATCTACCATTGTTTCATAAGGAATAGATCTACCCTTAAAATATGTTTCAAGGTATGAGCCTTCGATAACATACGCCTTGAAAATTGTTTTATCAATATTAGAAAAAGAACTACCTCCTACCGAGAACACATTACCATATTCTTTAATTGAGGTTAATTTTTTCGCATCGCTAAAAGCATAATTACTAATTGTATTAACTGTATCCGGAATAACAAAATCTCCTGCTTTTTGTGCAGGATATTTCATTAGGTTTGTAAGGTCTTTGTTAAATAACACACCATTGTATGAAGCATATGTGGTGTTTTCGTCTGCAACTGTTATAGACTCTAACGCTGTACAGCCTGATAACTCATAAGGGAAGCTAGTTACTCCTCTTCCAATTTTTACATCTTTCAATGCACTGCAACCATAAAACGCATTATAATTAACACTGGTTACTGAATCTGGTATTTCTATACTTTCAAGGGAACTACAGTACTCAAAAGCCCAACTACCTATAGTTTTCAAGCCACTTCCTAGCTTTACTGATTTTAATGAGCTACAATTATAAAATCCTTCATAATCTATAGTTGTTAAAGTATCAGGTAAAACCACAGATGTTAACTTATTACAATTATAAAATCCGTAATCGCCAATAGAGGTTAATGATTTACCAAAGTCAACACTTTCAAGAGAGGTACAACCTGAAAAAGCACTCTCACCTATGGTTTCTGTATTTATACCCAGCTTAACACTTTTTAATGCTGAACAATTTATAAAGGCTTGATAAGAAATAGTTTTCAAATTATCGCCAAACTCCACTGAGGTTAGAGCTTTACAGCCTATAAAGCCGTAATTTTCAATAGTTGTTAAAGCCTTACTCATTGTTATTGCTGTAAGTGCTTTACAATCCTCAAATGCATAGGTTCCAACAGTAACAACAGTATCAGGCATTTTATATTCGCCTGATTTTGCCTCTGGACAGCATATAAGTTTAGTCATTTCCTTATTAAACAAAACACCATCTATTGATGCAAATGCAGTATTTTCACCTGAAACATTTATACTTGTTAGTGCAGGGTTGTAATCCAGAACATTTTCTTGAAGTGTTGTTACTCCACTACCAACATTAAAGGTAGTTAGTTTATCGCAATATGAAAAAGGCTTTCCGTTAAGAGATGTTACGCTGTCTGGTATATTAACAACTGTAAGCTCATCACAGTTAGCAAAAGCATAATGATCTATTCTTGTTACCTTACTGTTAAATTTAATATTAGATAAAGCCAAACAGCAATTAAATGCACCTTCACTAATAGTTTCTACATTTTCAGGTATAGTAATTTCTTTTAATGCTTGGCAATTATAAGCAAAGTAGTATGGAATATTTTTTATTCCTGTGCCTAACGTTATTGTTTCTAAGCCGTAACAATACTGAAAAGCCCAACTCCCTAAAGTTGTAACAGAATCAGGTATATCAACAGATTTTAAAGAAGTACAACTCTCAAAAGCATTGTTTTCAATAGTAGTAAGATTATTACTCAATTTTACACTTGCTAATTTATTACAATTATAAAAAGCATATTGCTTTATCACTGTTACTGTATTAGGTAATTCAAGTACCTCTAGACTATTGCAACCGTAAAAACAATATTGATCAATACCGGTTAGCTTTTTACCTAGATCAATACTTTTTAGTGCTGTGCAACCGTTAAAGGCATATTCACCTAAAACCTCTACCTTGTCACCAATGTCTACGCTTGTTATCTTTGTACAATGGTCAAAAGCATATTTTTCAATAGAAACAATATTATTTGTAAGGGTTACACTTGGGAGTTTCTGACAATATGAAAAAGCATATTCGCCAATTGATGTAACACTATCAGGCAATACATAGTCTTTTTCATAGCCTCTTCCCACTCTGATAAGTTTAGTTAAATCTTTACTGTACAAACAACCATCTATTGTCGCATAATGCACACTGTCTTTTGAGGCAACTATATTAACAAGGTTCGCAGAACTAGTAATAGTATGTACGGTAAAATTACTAACTTCTTTACCTAGGTTTAAAGTAACAAGCTTGCTACAATTACCCCAAGTATAGTTTCCAACCTTTATTACAGTATCTGGAATAGTAAATTCTGTAAAACCATCACAATTAGCAAAGGCGTAGTCACCTATCTCCTTTACCCCTGTACCCCAATTTATATTTACCAAGTTGTCACAGCTGTCAAAGGCATAACTTCCTATAAATTCAATATTATCCGGAATATCAATAGTTGATATTGCAGTATATCTAAACGTATTAGTTGGAAGTTTTGTTATACTTTCACAGATTTTTCCCGAAGATAACCCATAGCATTGATAAAAAACACCGTCTCCTAATGTAGTTATTGAATTTGGTAGTACTATAGATTCTAGCTTGTAATTACGTATAAATGCGTACTCGCCTATTGTTTTTATTCCTTCACCTAAATCAACAGTAGCTAAGTTTTCGCAATTCTCAAAGGCACGCACACCAATAGATATACAGCTATCAGGAATTGTTATAGATGTTAATCCATAACAATACTCAAAGGCATATTGTTCTATTTGTTCTAATCCTTCATTAAAATTGATAGTTGCTAGTTTTGTACAACTATTAAAAGCATTGCTTGAAATTTTTTTAACTGTACTAGGCAATGTAACTGATGTAATGTTACGGTTATTATAAAAAGCATATGCACCAATTTCAACAACCGAATAACCGTTAAAATCCTCAGGAATAACAACCTCTTTAGCTGTACCTGTATAACCTTTGATAACAACCTCATCGTTATCATTTAGTTCATATTCAAAATCGTAAATGCTTGTTTCAGTTACACCTGATTTTTCAGGAACAGATGAAGTGTCTTTGTCTTTAGAAACAACTATTGGTGATTGTAACACGCTTGTATCAGTAGCATTTTCCTTTGTAAAAGCTTCTACAACAGAGCTTTGAGCTGATACATTGTTATTGTTGTTTTGGGTACTTTC
>JAXJQK010000097.1:0-2388 GCA_036311185.1 Acutalibacteraceae bacterium
AAATAATCAATAGCACCTATGTCGCACACCAGCCCAAGATTATATTGGAAATCCTCGTAAAAGCTACCCTCTACAATATCTATAAGAGCTGTTGCTCTGTCATCAATAAGATATGAATTATATGTAGTGCCAAAACGGCACTCCTTATTAAAACTATTACATCTTAAAAATGGGTTTAACACACCCACATTATATACATTATTAGAAATTCTGACTAAAGCCATAATTATACTCCTTACTATATTATCTTTGTTAATTGTAATATATATCTTAAAATATTTCAACAAAAATAACACAGCACATTATATAACCAAGCTACCACCATCACTTTGCAAAAGAATAAAAATCTGCTCTTCCAAGCCTGTTTCACCATTTATATACACAAGTACATTTTCGTCATCATTACCTGTACAGGTAAATTCATAGCAATGCACCTCTTTTCCATTCTCAAGAGGTATAAGAGCCTTTTTGCTACTTATAACATTCAACTCTCTACTCACACTTTTAAGTGCCTGTTGCTTTGTAAGGGGGATACTGCCTATATTTCTTTCGTAATGATTCATAATATAATTCTGTGCATTATAGCTTATAATCTTACCAGTAGTTTCAGATACTCCTACCTTTATCAAATCACCATAGCAAGTAGTTTGATTTTCTTTATATGCAAAATTTATAGTAAAAATACCATTCTGCAAAGCATAATAATTTTCCTCCATATTATGAATTTCTCTTTCTTCAAAAAACTGCTGTGACAATTCAATAGCTTCTTCGTAGCTAATATTTTTATTTCCGTTTTTGTTATCGGTAAAATACATTTCACAAATATAACAGCCGTTTACAGTTACAGTACCATAAAAATTTTCAGCCTCAAAAACATACACAGGCAATATTCCCTGCCGAGTTTCCTTATATTTCACTGTTGATTCATCAAGCCCTGAAAACTCTGCGATTGCTTTTTTAGCCTGTTGTTGTGTACACTGCTGTGCATTCGAGGTCTGTTTTGGTACTTTATTCTGTACGCTGTCTGCAAATGGTCCATCATAAATTAAGCTTGGATAATCTGCAAAGCTCTCACTTATTGATAAGAAGCTATTATCGAATTCCGTTTTGCTTTCTTCTGTATTATTTGCCATTATATTCCCATTAAGTGTAACGGTTCTACCTATTTCTTGACTTCCATCACCAAACCTTGCAGATAAATCTTCAATCTGTGGTGCTACAATATCGGCATACTCTGCCAGCTTTTGCATTGAGTCTATATTATCCTGACTTAACTTTTCATCTCTTGAAAGCACTCCTATTGTAAACGAAGCAAAATCAGAAACCTGAGTTAAATATTTTTGAATACCTTCACTATCACTTTGAGAAACAGGTAACTGACTAAGTGCGTTTTTTGCAGTCTCTGACTCTACCATAAGCTTAGCCGCCAAACCATATTGCTGTGGAGGTGTATTTGCATATACCCCCTTTGTAAGAGTGGACTTTATTGATGTAAAATAGTCAGAAAGCTCACCCAAAGACCTTTGATAAACATACTGAATGGTTGTTTTATAGGTATTAGCCAGATTATAGCCTGTAATACCTGCACCTAATATTATAAGCACCGATGCTGAAATAAAGCTTATCAACCTTACCTTTACTCTTACTTTCAATGTAAGACCTCCTCGGATATAAAAATCATTAATACATATTTAGCTTTTATCTCTCTGCTTTGTAATAATAGCAAACACTAAACCAAACACAACAGCAGCTGCTATGCCTGCTGCTGCAGCCTCTACACCACCTGTTATTATTCCAATAGGTCCGTCTTTATCAATCGCTTTTTTTATACCCTCTGCCATAGTATATCCAAATCCACTCAATGGTACAGTAGCACCAGCACCAGCGTACTCTACAATCGGTTTATATACTCCAACAGCTGTAAGTACCACACCAAGCACAACAAAGCTTACCAGTATTCTTGCAGGAGTTAGCTTTGTTTTGTCAATTAAAATCTGACCAATAAGACATATTAATCCACCAACCCAAAAGGCATTTATATAATCCATTAGCATAATTTTTATCCTACTTTCTTTAAATGTTCAAATTTGGATTTGTAGGTGTGAGCTATCGCTCACGCACACGCTTACATTGTAAACAATTAGTTTTTTATAAAAATTAGTTTGTATTTTAAGGGACACATATAATGTGTCGGTGTCTTACCTATTTTTATTGTGAACCTAAAGATATCAACTCTTACAAACTATTAATTTATAATAAACTTTTTATTTTATTATGTGCTCAAGCCGCACGGGCTCTTACTTTCTTACAAAAGAAAGTAAGCAAAGATTGTTGGGGAGAGGTTTCGATCCCTCTCCCCAAACCCCTCACTGAACGACCAAAGGGACC
>JAXJQK010000098.1:0-8703 GCA_036311185.1 Acutalibacteraceae bacterium
ATATGGCATTTAATTTTATTTTCGAGTGGCTCTAATGTATCATAAGAAAATGGTACAACAGGCTCATCTCCTGGCTGTTCCTCAAGCTCTGTAAAATCAATACTTCTTCTTAGTACTCTTGCTGGTGTACCTGTTTTAAAGCGTCTTAATGATAAGCCTAAATCCTTTAATGACTGACCTAAAAATGATGCAGGGAAAATTCCGTCTGGACCACTTTCATAGGAAACATCACCAACATATATTCTACCACCAAGGAATGTACCTGTAGCTATAATTACAGCCTTACATTCGTACTGTGCCTTTAATCTTGTTTCTAGCACCCAAATATCATCTTTTTGCTCTATGCTTACAATTTCAGCCTGATGAACCTCAAGATTTTCTTGTAGCTCTAGCTTGTGCTTCATTATGTCACTGTATTTTCTTCTGTCTATCTGTGCTCTTAACGAGTGTACAGCAGGACCCTTGCCACGGTTAAGCATACGCATTTGCAGTAGGCTTTCGTCTGCTGTTTTTCCCATCTCTCCACCTATTGCATCAATCTCTCTGACAAGATGACCTTTAGCAGTACCACCAATAGACGGATTACAAGGACAGTTTCCAACTGCGTCCATATTAATTGTAAAGGCTACAGTATTACAACCAAGTCTTGCTGAAGCTAAGGCAGCCTCAATTCCAGCGTGACCGGCACCAATTACTGCAACATCAAACCTACCGGCTAAATAGCTCATCATTATCTCTCCTTACTCTTATTAGTAGTTATTATCTCAACTTCAAAATATTTCTCTTGAAAATTAACCTGTTCAAGTATTTGTTCTGGTGTAAGCTCTGAATTTTCAGGTGCTACCACTAGCTTATCCTCAACATCGTTTAATCTGTGGATAACTGCAATAACCTTACCTATAAAATAATCAACAGGCTTATCTACTCCTATAATATATGCGTCCTGTTCCTCTCCGTCTGGAGCAATCAGGTTTTCAATATATCCATAGTTAATTGTGTAAAAAATATCATTATGCTTTGGGTGATATGTACCCAATGGTCTGTCAACCTTAACGGTTACAGTAGTACCAATCATTTTATATATTTCATTTCTCATAATTATTTACCAACACAGAATTTAGAAAATACATTATGAACTATAACCTCACTTGCTCGCTCTCCTGTAATCTCTAATATACTTTGAATTGCATCTTCTAATGATACTGTGGTAGCATCTAGTGTAAGACCAATATCAAGAGAATATATAGCCTCGTTGATTGCGTCTAACGCTCTAACAGCACAATCACGCTGTCTTTCAGTAGCTAGGGTAGCCACTGATGGATCAAAATCTGCTGTGCCTGTTATTTTCTCAACAGCCTTTACAAGCTCATTGATACCGTCACCATTCTTTGCAGATATAAACACAAGGTTCTTAACCTGAGATTTTATAAAATCCACATCTAAAACAGATTCCTTATCAGTTTTATTTATAATTGCAACACTTGGTAGATCACTGATAGTTTTCAACAAGTTAACATCCTCATCGTTAAGCTCTTGGGTGGCATCGAATACAGCAAGGATCAAACCACTTGTTTCTATCTTCTGTCGTGCCTTTTCTACACCAATTTGCTCTACTATATTGTCAGTATCACGCAAGCCTGCTGTATCTGAAAGATTTAATGTAACATCGCCAAGCACTACGGTTTCTTCTATAATATCTCGGGTTGTACCAGGGATATTTGTAACTATTGATTTTTCATAGCCTGTAAGCTGATTCATAAGTGTAGACTTGCCTACATTAGGTTTACCAACAATAATTGTATCTACACCTTTTTTAAGCACCATACCAGCATCGTAATTTCTCAGCAAGTTTTCCACAAGTTGCTTTGCATTTGTTAAATTCTTTTTCAAGTTGTCGTTATCTACCTGAGGTATATCCTCCTCGGGATAGTCTGCCCAAGCAGAAAGATGAGCTGCTGCGGTAACAAGTATATCGTTAATCTTAAAAATTTCCTTGCTTATTTTACCTTCTCGGCAAGCTAATGCAGCACGAGCCTCGGTTTTACCCTTTGCAGAGATTATATCCATTACAGCCTCTGCCTCTGATAGATCCATTTTTCCATTTAAAAAGGCTCGCTGAGTAAACTCACCAGCCTGTGCTGGCTGTGCACCTGCATTTATAACAGCACGCAACACCTGCTTTGTAACATACATACCACCATGGCAAGAAATTTCAAGAACATTTTCACCTGTATAGCTATGTGGTGCCCTAAAAACAGTGGCTACTGCTTCATCAATTTTTTCGTCATTATCATATACATTACCGTAAGCCGCTGTGTAGCCATTCATTTCAGAAATTTTTTTACCGTTTATATTTTTAAAAATCTTATCGCCAATATTAAAAGCGTCTTCGCCCGATATTCTTATAACACCTATACCACCAGGGCCATTTGCAGTTGATATTGCGGCTATTGTATTTGTACTCATAGTAATTCACCTAAAATCAAGTAAGATTTAATATTATAACATTTTAATTAAAATATAGTAGTTATATATAATATAAATTTTAATTCACACTTATATTACTCAAAATTTTTTTATAAATTTAGGTTTTAAATTTAAGGGATACATATAATGTGTCGTTCTCTTACTTATTTTTATTATAAAGCTAAAGATATCAACCCTTACAAACCATTAATTTATAATAAAGTTTTTATTTTTATGTGCTCAAGCCGCTGCAATCAATTTACTTCGTAAATTGGTTACATTAGGCTCTTACTTTCTTACAAAAGAAAGTAAGCAAAGATTGTTGGGGAGAGGTTTCGATCCCTCTCCCCAAACCCCTCACTGAACGACCAAAGGGGGTCAAGCCCCCTTATGGAATCCCCCATACCTAATAAAACCACATTGCGTTTTAAGTAGGATTATTTTTTGTAGCCAGTTTGTTCTGTTTGGTTTGAGATTAAACTCTACAAACCTAAATTTGAAATCTATATTATAAAGCTACGGGCGACCATTGGCCGCCCATATTATGATTATTTATAAATTATTCTTCGTTATTGCTGGTTTCTGTTGTAGTCTCTTCAGCTGTTTCGGTTGCAGTTGTTTCAACTACTTCTACTTGCTCACCGTCAGTATTTTCATCCTCGTGTGGTGCTACTGCAATGGTAACTACCTTATTGTCACCATTTACCTTCATAACTGTTACACCCTTACTAGGTCTTGCATAAACTCTTACAGAGCTTGCCTCTATTCTGATAATAACACCATCTGAAGAAATAATAACAATATCATCTTCATCAACATTTACAGTGCTTATTGCAGCAACATTACCATATTTTTCAGTATGATAGTTAATAATACCCTTACCACCACGGCTTGTAACACGATAATCCTCAACGCTTGAAAGTCTACCATAGCCAGTTTCTGAAACAGTAAGTAGCATACTGTCATCATCTACAACAGCCATACCGATAACACTATCATTTTCAGCCAGTGTAAGTGCCTTTACACCTCTTGCACCTCTACCCATTGGTCTAACCTTTTCTTCGCTGAATCTAATAGCCTTACCAAGCCTTGTAGCAATAATAACCTGACTGTCACCGTCTGTCATCTTTACCCAAGCAAGCTCGTCACCCTCGTTAAGCTCAAGAGCAACAACACCACCCTTACGGTTTGTGTTATAAGCGTTAAGTTTAATTCTCTTAACCAAGCCTTGCTTAGTAACCATAATAAGGTATTTTTCATCATCAAATTCAGGCACTCTTATAACAGAGGTTACCTTCTCATCAGAGCTTATTGGCAACAGGTTAGCAATATTCATACCCTTAGAGGTTCTACTACCCTCTGGAATTTCATAGCATTTAAGTCTGTAAACTCTACCAAAGTTTGTAAAGAATAGCACATAATCGTGGCTATTTACAATAAACATATCAGAAGCTACATCTTCGTCACGCTTGCTCATACCAGCTACACCCTTACCACCACGCTTTTGAGTACGGTATGTGTCTACTGACAATCTCTTTACATAACCGAAACTTGTCATAGTAAGCACACATTCCTCCTGTGGGATAAGGTCTTCTATATCTACCTCACCACTTACAGATAAAATCTCTGTTCTACGTGGGTCAGCAAACTTTCTTCTAATTTCTAAAGCCTCTGTTTTAACGATATCAAGCTGACGCTCGTAGCTTGCAATGATATCCTTAAAATCCTTAATCTTTTCAACTAACTGCTGTAGCTCATTTTCAATCTTGTTTCTTTCAAGATTTGTAAGCTGTCCAAGACGCATTTGAACGATAGCCTGTGTCTGGTCATCATCTAAGCCGAATTTTTCGGTTAATCTCTGTCTTGCAGTAGCTTGATCCTTAGAGCTTCTTATAATTGCAATAACCTCATCAATAAAATCAAGTGCAATCTTTAAACCCTCTAAGATATGAGCTCTTTCTTCAGCCTTTTTCAAATCGAATATAGTTCTTCTGCGAATTACATCAACCTGAAAATCTATATAATGCTGTAAAATCTGCTTTAATGTAAGAACCTTAGGCTCACCGTTTACAATAGCAAGCATAATTACACCAAATGTAACCTGCATTTGTGAGAATGTATATAGCTTATTAAGTACAATCTCAGGTGAAACATCTCTTCTTATATCAATTTCAATATGCATACCATTTCTGTCTGAATGGTCTTCAATATTGGTAATACCCTCTATTTTCTTATCCTTTGCAAGCTCTGCAATACTCTCAACTAATCTTGCCTTATTAACCTGATAAGGTAACTCGGTAACAATAATTTTATATCTACCATTTTTACCCTCTACAATTTCAGCCTTTGCACGAACAATAATTTTACCTCTACCTGTGCCATAGGCTGCTCTTATGCCTGATCTGCCCATTATCAAGCCACTTGTAGGAAAATCAGGACCTTGTATATACTCCATAAGCTCTGGTAGGTCGGCATCTGGGTTGTCAATAAGATGACACATAGCGTCAACAACCTCACCAAGATTATGTGGAGGAATATTAGTAGCCATACCTACAGCAATACCACTTGAACCATTTACAAGCAGATTTGGAAAACGTGAAGGCAACACAACAGGCTCTTTTAGTCTGTCATCGAAGTTAGGCATAAAATCTACTGTTTCTTTATCAATATCTGTAAGCATTTCAACAGATATTTTACTCATTTTAGATTCTGTATATCTATATGCAGCAGGTGGATCACCGTCTACCGAACCAAAGTTACCGTGACCGTCTACAAGAGTATATCTCATTGAAAAATCCTGTGCAAGTCTTACAAGTGCATCATAAACAGAAGCGTCACCATGTGGGTGGTAGCTACCAAGCACAGCACCAACGGTATCGGCACATTTTCTGTATGGTTTTTCAGGTCCTAGATTTTTTTCGTGCATAGTATAGAGTATTCTTCTATGTACAGGCTTTAAGCCATCACGAACATCTGGCAATGCTCTTGAAATAATAACAGACATTGAGTAATCAAGAAAAGACTTTTGCATTTCTTTTCTTAAATCAACACCAATTATTCTGTTGCTGTTGTTTTCTATATTATCCACAGGATTACACCCTCTTTATAATAAATTCAATCTTTTATTCTATACTTTCTGCTAGCTTTGTATATATATCAGGAAATTTCTTCTTTGCGTTAATTGGCTTAAAGGTTGTACTATCTACAAAGCCATGCTCAGTAAAGCCACAATTAACAAGCTGATTATCACTGTTGTACAAATTATAAACAAACTTTATCTTTGCAGACTTAATTTCTGCAACAGTAGTTTCTACAACAATTTCATCTGAAAAACGAACAGGTAATTTATAGCTACAACCAAGATTAATAAGTGGAAGCATAAGCCCACTTTGTTCAAGCTCAAGATAACTAACCCCAAATTGCTTTATAAAGTCAACTCTTGCTTGTTCGTAGTATAATGCATACACAGAATGATGTACAACACCCATCATATCAGTTTCGCCATATCTTGCTGTAATATAAGTTTTACTCTTCATAACATTTCACCCTTTAATAGCTGAGTGTACCTTTCTTTAATCGGCTTATAACCTCTTCTCTTTTACTCTCTTCAATAGCACGCAAAGGTATAACAAAAAGCTGGTCATCTTTAACTCTTTTTATAATTATCACATTTTTGCATAGCTTCATTCTGTTTGAATTATTAAGCTTTATATACCAGCTATTTTCATTACAAAGTATCTGCAAGCTATTGCTATAAACTAAAAATTTAATTGTATTTCCGTTTGCATTAAGCTTTGCAAGCTTATTTAGTGAAAAGTGTGGTATAAGCCATATCATAATTAAAACAATAAACGAAACCACAGATAAAAACAAATCAGTAAAATTATTATTAAAAACATAGGCAACTATAAAACAACCTATAGCAATTAATAGAATAATAGTATAAATAATTGTTCTTGCACCTACTGTTTTTATCATACCCGAGTTTTTAAGCCCCTCATATGCCTCGTCTTTTTTTACTGAATACTCATTCTCATAAATAAGCTCTTCTTTACTAAGGCACCTTGAAATTTCCTCAGAATTATGTACCTCATCTAATATCTTACTTATGTTGTCATTATTATTTTCCAAAACAACTCACCCGTTAAATATCTAGATTTTGTACATATCTTGCGTTTTTCTCTATAAATTCACGTCTTGGCTCTACCTTATCACCCATAAGAATTGTGAAAATCTCGTCTGCTGCTTCAGCATCAGCAAGCTCTACTTTCAGCATAACTCTTGTTTCAGGATTCATAGTTGTTTCCCATAGCTGTTCGGCATCCATTTCACCAAGACCTTTATATCGCTGAATATCGGTTTTACCGTCAAGACTCTTTAAAATTTCATCTCTCTCTTGGTCAGAATATGCGTATCTATGCTCTTTATTCTTTGTAATTCTGTAAAGAGGTGGCTGAGCAATATAAATATGACCTTGCTCTACCAATGGTCGCATAAATCTAAAGAAGAAGGTAAGTAGCAATGTACGAATGTGCGAACCGTCTACATCGGCATCGGCCATAATTATTACTTTACCATATCTTAGCTTTTCTATATCAAAATCCTCGCCAATACCTGCACCAAGTGCTGTTATAACCGGCATAAGCTTGTCATTACCATATACTCTGTCAAGTCTTGCCTTTTCTACATTAAGCATTTTACCCCACAAAGGTAGAATAGCCTGTATTCTTCTGTCACGTCCACCCTTTGCAGAACCACCCGCAGAGTCACCCTCTACGATGAATATTTCTGTTTCGCTGGAATCTCTTGACTGACAATCGGCAAGCTTACCAGGTAAAGAGGCATTTTCCATTGCTGATTTTCTTCTTACAAGCTCCTTAGCCTTTCTTGCAGCCTCTCTTGCTCGTGATGCAGCTAAAGCCTTTTCAAAAATCATTTTAGCAGAAGCAGGATTTTCCTCTAAGAAAATCATCAGCTTTTCATTCATCAGCTTTTCAACCATTGTTCTAATCTCGGTATTACCAAGCTTAGTTTTGGTTTGTCCTTCAAACTGAGCCTCTTTAAGCTTTACACTTATAACAACGGTTAAACCCTCTCTAAGGTCTTCACCTGTAAGATTTTTGTCGCTAGCCTTTAGAATATTGACCTTTCTTGCATATTCGTTCATTACTCTTGTTAAGCCACGCTTAAAACCGTCCTCGGCTGTACCACCATCAACTGTGTGGATATTATTTGCAAATGACAGAATAACCTCGTTGTAGCTTTCGTTATACTGCATTGCAACCTCTACCGATGAAGAATCATCTGGTGCAGATGTATTAAAATAAATAACCTCTGGGTGAATAACATCAAGCTCACGCTTTTTGTGGATATATTCTACAAAGCTAACTATACCACCGTCGTACTTAAAGTTTTCACTTACAACATTATCCTCATCTCTAAGGTCTTTAATCTCTATATTTACGCCTGCATTAAGAAATGCCTGCTCTCTTAAACGTCTTTCAAGAATTTCAAATTCATATTCTGTTGTTTCCTTGAAGATTTCTCTGTCAGCCTTAAAAAGTACCTCGGTACCCTTGTTTGTGCTTTCACCTATGACCTCAAGTGGAGTAATAATATCGCCACGCTCGTATCTCTGCTTGTATACCTTTTCGCCGTCGCAAATAGTTACCTCAAGCCATTCAGAAAGAGCATTTACAACAGAAGCACCAACACCGTGCAATCCACCAGAAACCTTGTAGCCACCGCCACCAAATTTACCACCTGCGTGAAGCACTGTAAATACAACTGTAACAGCAGGTAATCCCATTTTTTCATTAATTCCAACAGGTATACCTCTACCGTTATCCCTTACTCTAATTATATTATCAGGTAAAATCTCAACATCTATTTTTGTACAATGCCCAGCCAAAGCCTCGTCTATTGAGTTATCTACAATTTCATACACCAAATGGTGCAATCCGGCAGGACCTGTAGAGCCTATGTACATACCTGGTCTTTTTCTTACAGCCTCAAGTCCCTCAAGAACCTGAATTTCATTGGCTCCATATTCATTTTCTACTTTTGTAATATCAAGATTATCCAATTCAAACCCCTCCGTTTTAAATTTTCTATCTCACTATTTTTTCTGTTTTTTATCATCAGCTTTGTTATGTTCAATTACTGCTTTATATTTTTTAAATCTTACGGTAAAAGGTAAAATCAATAAGGATAATCCGAAAAATATCAGCGTAAAAA
>JAXJQK010000099.1:0-1991 GCA_036311185.1 Acutalibacteraceae bacterium
AAGGGTATTCCTTATGTGTAGCAACATGACAAGCCCAGTCAAGCTCATATTGTCCAAGTACCTTGTTAAGTTCCATTAT
This sequence comes from Acutalibacteraceae bacterium, assembly GCA_036311185.1. GTDB lineage: Bacteria > Bacillota > Clostridia > Oscillospirales > Acutalibacteraceae > CAG-964. Next base: position 80 of record JAXJQK010000099.1, read on the forward strand.
TGTCCTCGTTTATTAACTATTTTGTAGCTCTACTATTTTAACAGCACGTCTAATGCCCTCGGTAAGGTCTACCTTAGCTTCCCAGCCTATAGAATTTAATCTTGTGCTGTCAAGAATTTCAGGTGTTGCACCCATTACAGATATTACAGGCTCTTTTTCATCCTCTTTATTTGCAAATGAAAGTGTAAGCCCTCTTTCTGGGAATGCCTCAACTGCACATTTTGCAAAATTTCTTATTGTAACATTTGAATGCTCAGCTGAAATATTGTATGGATAAACATCTCTTCCATCAAGCATAATTTTAAGCAAAGCTGTTGCTGTATCTGTAACATAGCAGAATGAACGGTAAGGTGCACCAGCACTCTTTAAAAGAATACTCTGGTTTCTTACAATATTTGCAATAAACTGTGCCCATACTCTGTCATCATCAAGACTTGACGGACCATAAATATAGCTTGGTCTTGCTATTTTTATACTCATACCATACTGCTTGTTAAATGAAGCACATAGAGTTTCAGAAGCTCTTTTACCCTGTGCATAGCAATTTTTGTATGATGTATGGTCAAGATAGCCGATATCTGTTTCTTCAATTTTATCCTTACCTGTATGCAATGTTCCGTAAATTTTAAGACTTGAAACAAACAAAGACACAGCATCACAACGTCTTGCGTACTCAAGCACCTTATATGTACCTGTAAGGTTAGCGTCAATTGTACCTACAGGGTCATTTTCAAAGAAATATGCACTAGCCTGACTAGCTGCGTGAATAACAAAGTCTGCTCTATCTTCAATATCAATATCACTGCACACATCTTGTACAACAACCTTTATATCATCACGGTTAAGTACATCGCCAAAACGCTTTTCTGTTTTTTCTTTATTTCTTACAAGTGCAATCACCTTTATATTATCACCATAAAGGTCGTTTCTTATAAGCATAGCCATTGTAAGATAATAACCTATAAAGCCACCTGCACCTGTTATAAGAATTGTCTTATTGCTTAACTTGCTCCAAGGCAATTCTGCATTTGCTACTGTAAGAATATCATTATAAATATACTCGTGAATAAGAGTATTAATTTCATATGCCATAAAGTGATGCCTCTCTTGCAAAGTTCTCGTATCTTCTATAATAATAATACGCTCTTAAAAATCTCATATCCTCAGGTGTAGTTACCTTGATGTTATCTCTGTCACCAATGAAAATCTGCACCTCTTCGCCAAGCTCAATTAAAAGCTCTGAGCTTGAAATAGGATTTGTAATTCCACGCTTTTCAGCCTCATCGTGTGCCCACATAATTTTATTCATTGTATATCCCTGTGGAGCCTGTGTTATAAACATTTCGCCACGAGGCAAACTCTTTGAACAGGTTTTACCGTCTTTACTCTCAAGCACAGAGTCTATACTGCGTGTAACAGGTACAGCTGTTTCGTACTCTCTTGCTGTTTTTATACAATTAGAAATAAGCTCGTCGGATAGTAAAGGTCTTACACCGTCACAAATAAGAACAATATCCTTGCCCTTATTACCTGCATACTGCTGTGCAGCAAGCAAACCATTATGAATAGAACCATGACCATTCTCGCCACCAGGTACAATTTTTAGCACCTTTGTAAGGCAATATTTCTTTACAAGCTCCTCCAGCTTTTCGATCCAAGCCTCCAAGCACGCAATTACTATATTATCTACTTCGCTATGATACTGGAAGTTTTCAAGTGTTCTAATAATAATAGGTTTACCGTCTACCTCCAAAAACTGCTTTGGGATTTCTACTGATTTCATTCTGGCACCAACGCCACCTGCAAAAACTACTGCAGTTACCATATAAATTCACTTACCTTTCCTAAAACACGAAATTTTATCCTATATTAATATTATTTCTTTTTCTTTTCTGATTTATCGGCTTCATAC
>JAXJQK010000100.1:0-3352 GCA_036311185.1 Acutalibacteraceae bacterium
AAACTATTTCACTTCAAAACTACAACCTGTTTTCCAGTGTTTTTCACCGCCGTTTTCGACAGCTTTGTTATTATATCGTTTTTATTCCTGTTTGTCAACACCTTTTTTAAGTTTTTTTGAATATTACTTTTATCAGGTTTTATAATACTTAATATGAACTATGCAAGGGGTAATAATATGACTATAATAAAACGTAACCTAAATATATTTGTTTCACTTATACTATCTGTTCTTATTGTATTCTTATCTTTAATATCAAGCTCTGTACAAGCTATATCAAAATATGGTTCAAGTGGTGATGAGGTAGTTGAAATTCAGCAAAAGCTAAGTGAGTTGGGGTATTATTACGGTAATATTGATGGTAAGTTTGGTAACGACACTAAAAAAGCCGTAATACAATTTCAAAAAGATAATAACCTGTCAGCTGACGGTATTGTAGGAATAAAAACACTTGAGACTCTTGGTATAGGTAAATCATCAAGCAACAGTACCTTTACAGAATCAGAAATCAGTTTACTTGCAAGAATAATTTCTGCTGAGTCAAGAGGTGAACCATACGAGGGACAAGTAGCTGTTGGTGCTGTTATACTTAATAGGATTGACCATCCTTCTTTTCCTAATACAATTTCGGGAGTAATTTTTCAACCTCTTGCATTCAGTTGCGTAAATGACGGACAAATTAACGAGCCTGTGTCAGATACTGCTCTAAAAGCGGCACAAGACGCAATAAACGGTTGGGACCCCAGTGGTGGTGCAATTTATTATTATAATCCTGCTAAATCTACAAGTAAATGGATTTTTTCAAAAACAATTATATGTTCAATAGGAAAACATAAATTTTGTATATAGACTATTTGATACAATTTATACTAATTTTATACTTCTAATTCTACCATAAAATTCTTATTACACTCTTGTTTTTGTACCTTATAAATTATATAATATAAAGTAAGTTTTTTATAAGGAGCGGTAGATAATGAAAAATCAACCATCAGCAGCAGAACAGTTAATTCTGCTACAAAATATTTCATATGTAAAGCAATTTATGCAAAGAGGATCTGTAAAAATATTATTTTTAGTTAACCTACTATTAACTATTACCAGTGGTTTATTTATAAACTCCTTTAAAGGTGTTTATAGTGCATTGATAGATTTTCTTGTGAATAATTATGATGTTGATATTAATGTACCTGCAGAAGATATTATTAACTCAATATTAAATATCTCAGCTATTAGTACAATTGCTTTTGGTTTAATTCTTCCTATTACACTTCTTTACATTATTATCCGTTCAAGAAGTGAAAACCCTTCTGTTGTGCCTTCTGGTGCTGTGAAATTTCTGTATGTACTTTCTTTCATACAAGCAATATTCGCAGTAATATCAACTATCATTATGCTAGTTTTGCAATTTTTATCAATTTTTGCGGCTGATAATATAGTTGAAGCGATTATTTCTTTTGCTTTTTATGCCATAGGTGCATTAATTTTTTCAGCATATTACATATTACAAACAAAATTTTTAGGTGCAATTAAACATTCATGTACAGGCTTTTCTTTAATTTATGGTTCATCTAAAGGCTTCGGAGTACTTTCTGTATTAGCCGCTATCTGTTCAGGTGTTTTCTCTGCTATTTCTATAGTTGTATTTATCGTATGTAATTCTATGTTCTCTTCAAATGATTTAAAAAGCAATCCAAGTTTCGATTCATTCATTGCAATGGGAGGAAAGGATCTATTTGATGCATTAAAGCCTGTTGCTATTATTTTTATTGCAATCACAGTTCTTTATACTTTATATAATGTTTTTATAGCTGTTGTTACTTTTTCTTACAGAGATACAGTAGCAGAAGCTATAAACGAATCTTTTGTTTCAACTAAACGTGCAGGTACTGCTAGTAACAGTGCATTCAGAACATACGGAGGTAGTAACTCATATTCTAACTACAACTATACAACCTCAAATGCAAAAGGTCAGCAAAGCTACGCTGTTCAAAACAACAATAATAATAACAATAACGAAAGCACTACAGTGAAAAAAGATGTAGTTACTGAACCCCCTGTTGATACAACTTTTAACCCATACAACGAGAAACAAGATTCTTTTAATAGTCCATATAATGAACCTATATCATCTAACGGAAGCTTTATACCAAATCAACAGGAATTTCAAAACAACAACATAAACAACGAGCCTATTAATATAAACGGTAGCTTTGGAACTCAACAAGATTTCAATGATAATTATTAATAATATTTAATCTAACACCCAAGGTATAGAGATAATTTTTTATAAATGACATTACGCATCTATAAGAAACTCTCCTTGGGTGCTAAATTTATTTTTAAAGGAGAATTTTTATGGAAAATAAAACAGACTACACAAATTTAAGCATTGATGAAAAACTAGTTTTACTTGACGGAAAGTTAAATTATCTTGATAAATTAATTGTTCATATAGAAGAAAAAATTGATAAACTTGAGAAGCTTGAAAGTAAATTATCTGAAACTAATATAAAACCTATAGAAGAAGTAATCGAAAATATTCCTACTACAAACACTGACAGCGAGCCTGTGGCTATGGGCGGTAGCTTTGGTTTTGGTGGTAATGAACCTCTTGACGAGGAATATACCCCTGTTGAGAAAGAGCCTGTTGTACTTGATAACATTCCTCTTGGTGGTAGCTTTGGCTTTGAAAGTGAAGACACTAAGGTTGAGACTGTTAAGGAGGATATAGAAGAACCTGCTACAACAACTCCTGTTGAAGCTGTTGTTAATGAGCCTGTTGTTGAAGCAACTGTTGAAGATACTAATGAAAGCACACCTGTTACAAATACCAACAGCGAACCTGTTGCTATGGGCGGTAGCTTTGGTTTCGGTGGTAATGAACCTATTGACGAGGAATATGCTCCTGTTGAGAAAGAGCCTGTTGTACTTGATAACATTCCTCTTGGTGGTAGCTTTGGTTTTGAAAGTGAAGACACTAAGGTTGAGACTGTTAAGGAGGATATAGAAGAGCCTGCTACAACAACTCCTGTTGAAGCTGTTGTTAATGAGCCTGTTGTTGATGATACTCCTATTGAAGATACTAATGAAAGCACACCTGCTACAAATACTGACAGCGAGCCTGTGGCTATGGGCGGTAGCTTTGGTTTTGGTGGCAATGAACCTCTTGACGAGGAATATACCCCTGTTGAGAAAGAGCCTGTTGTACTTGATAACATTCCTCTTGGTGGTAGCTTTGGTTTTGAAAGTGAAGACACTAAGGTTGAAACCGTTAAGGAAGATATAGCTGAACCTATTACAGAAACACCTGTTGAAACTGCTATTGACGAAACTGTTGTTGAAGCAACTG
>JAXJQK010000101.1:0-7630 GCA_036311185.1 Acutalibacteraceae bacterium
ACTGGTATGGATGCAACAAAGAATACAACTAAACAGAAAGACTGGGATAGACTTGCAAATGTTGGTATTCAGGCTGGTAAGGTTATTGAAGCATATTTTGACAAAGATAACTAAAGGAAGGATTGTAAAATGAATGTAAAAGATAGATATAAAGCAAAACAAGAAGCTAAAGAAGAAGCTTATTACAAAGGAATGGAGGCGCCACAGACTAAAATGGTAGATACAGGAAATGGCTTTACACAGGTACAGACAAATACTGATAAGAATGGACCGGTTAATGCACCAGTTCAGAATAATAAGCAGACTACACTTCAGAATTATAAACCAGTAGAGCAAGCAAAACCACAACCAGAAGCTGAAGCACAGCCAAAGGAAGAAGTTCCACAAGAAGAAGTAGCTCCAGTAGCTAATGACACAACAACTCCAGAAACTCCAGAAACTCCAGAAACTTCGGAAACACCTGACATTAAAGTTGACGTACCAGAAGTTGATGAAGAGATGATGTCTGAGTCTGGTATTAATCCAAAGAACACTGAGGAACAGAACAAGAAAGGAACTGAAAACGCCATCAGCGAAATAACTGGGGGAAGAAATAAGGACGGTACATATAAACCATTAAATAAAATTCAATATGCAGACGGTATTCAGAAGTTCGGTATATTTGCAACTATTGCCAGTATTGGCCTTGCAGTTTTAACCAGGGGAGCATTTCCGCCAGTAGACTTTAGTGCTATGACTGGATTAAATGAGTCTTATGCTAAATATCTAAAGGGTATTGATAACTATAACAAGTATATCCGACAAGCTCAGGGTGAAAATGCATATGAAGCAGAAAGAGCAAAGGGCTCAATAGATGATGCAAATAAAGCAGCTGATTTAAATGCAGCAGGTGAAGACCATAGTAAAGAAACAGACGCAAAATGGGCAGAACACTCAAAGAATATTGATGCAGTCATTGCTCAGGATAAAGCAAAGTTAGACCACGCACTTGAAGTAGCACTTCAGGACGTTTTAACTGAAGGACAGATAGCCGTTATAAATGCAAACGCAGAAGTACAGAAAGCCATTGCAGAACTTCTGAATAAACACGATGTAAACCTAATTTCAGACCAGGCTAAGGCTATTCTTGATGCTAAATTCTCAAATGGTGACTTGAACAAACTTGCACAGGTCAGTAAAGCACAGGCTGGGCAAACATATTTGGAAAACATATTTAAAGGCGTTAATGTTGGAGCAAATGCTGCTGGGACTGTTATAAATGCAGTTAAGGGTGGAACTGGTTCTGATGCTGGTACTAAAGAGTTCTTCAAGAGAATTATAAAATTTTAATGGTGGTGTAACAATGGACTTGAGCTATTTTGATGATAACAAAGAAGAGTTTATTGACCTAGTTAACCTTGCAGAAAATATTGGAAGTTACAACTGGGCATATAAACCAGAGTATGAAGATATAAACGGTAGAGATGATGCAGGTGTTCAGCACGGTATTATAGCTCAGGACTTGCTTAAAGTACCAGAGCTAAAGAATATGGTAGAAGAAGACGAGAACGGTATACTAAGAGTTAAAACTGACTTGGTTGCTATGGCTGCTCTTTCTTATGTTGCTGAATTAACTAGATATGTAATGGGGATAAAACATAATGGAAAACAATAAGTCTATTGCTAGCAGATGGTCAACTAAAACACAAGAGCCAAAGCCAGAGCTTACTTCTGTTACTAATCCTATAGTAGTAAGTCCTGTTGACAATAATAATGCTAACCCAGTTAGACATCAATATCGTCAGACAATATTAAATGGACTTAAAGGAGAAAGCTATGTCTAAGTGGACTATAGATGAAACAAAATCAAAGTTGGAAAATATAATCTCAAGTCAGTATGATAAGTTTAATTACTGTTATGCACGTTACAAGAATGACGTAAACATTGATTTGGAAACAAACTCTGAAATAAACTATTATGCATTTAATGGCTTTGACTACAAACAAGACTCTGACTTATTTAGGTCAGCATACTTCAATGTAACAAAGTCAGTTATAGATAGCATTGTAAGTAAGTTGGCTAATCAGAAGGTTAGACCATTCTTTACTCCAGTTAATGGAACATACAAAACAAGAAGAGTAGTAAAGCAGTGCCAGACATTCTTTGATACATACTTTGACAAACAGAAAGTTCATACTAAAGTAGTTAAAGCTTTCTTGGAGTCTTGTATATTTGGTATTGGCTATTTGTATGTTAATCCAATAACATATCAGATTGAAATATTGCCTAGCTGGTGCGTAGCTACACTTAACACAGAGTCAGTGTTTGGCAATCCAACTAAAATGCTTGTTAGATACAACAACTTTCCAACAACACTACTTTCGGATTATGGCATAGAAGATACAAGCGACAGAGAATATATAACATTTGAACAGTACATTGATACAAAGAATAAAGTTTATAAATTGTACATTAATGGTGTTGAAGTAAAATCATTTGAATTCAACTCAGATGTTTTACCACTTGTTCAATTGAGATGGAACAACTCAATAATGGGCAACTTCTCTTCATCAATTGTAGAAGAGCTTGATGGCATTCAGACACAGATTGACTTAATCTCATCTAAAATATCTGCAGCAAGCCAGTTAACTCCAGCTAACACAACATATGTATTGGAAGGCAGTAACTTAACTCCAGGTGACATCAATAACAGAGTTGGAAATGTTTATGGTGTAAAATGTCCACCAGGAATGAACACAATCCCAGTAATGAATGTTACTCCTAGTCCAATTGACCCATACTGGCAGACATTAATGGAGTATTACGTACAGAAAGCATATGAGATGATTGGTATTAGCCAGTTGTCCGCAATGAGTCAGAAGCCAACAGGAGCTGACTCAGGCATAGCTTTACAAACTCTTGAGGATGTTGAGTCAGATAGATTTGAACAGCAAGTAATCAACTTTGTTCAAGCATTTATTGACTTGGCTAAAGTATTAATAAATGTAGTACCAGAAGATGCTGACATTCTTCCTTCTGACAAATATATTAAATCATTTAAATGGAAAGATGTTATCAAATCAAATGATTTGTTTAAGCTACAGTACTCAGCACAGTCAGCATTGAGCAAAGATCCACAAGAGAAGCTTAAACAGGTATTGCAGTTGAGAGAACAAGGCTTTCTCAGTAATTATGAAGTACCAATTTATCTTGACTTGCCTGATTTGCAGAGTGCATATGAAGGAGCTCAGGCTATTGAGAATGCTATTGACGCTCTTATTGATGACTGCATTGAAAACGGTACAACAGATGTACCAGAGTTTATTGATTATGAACAGCTTGCTCAGAGAATTGTAATTGTAGAAAACCAGTTTGCAGCTTCATACACGGGCAACAAGAAAGAAGATGCAGAAGTTGATAATGCTATTACTAATTTAAGAGCATTGGAAAACAACCTGATGACTATTATGGAACAGAATGGCTTTATTGCTTCTGAACAGACACAGGAATTAGGCGATGAGAAAACTGCAGCAAATGTTACTAAATCATTGTCAGGCGGTAAGGACATCAGTCAGACAATAAACACATCAGCAACAATGGATGAAGAGCCAGTGAATGATAGTGTAGCAAATGAAGCTAATCAGTTTAATCAGTTTGCTCAATGATAGGAGCTATAAATGACATTTATTAAAGCATTTAAGAAGGCTAGACAAATATTAAAGGAAGAGGCTGACTTAAGAAAGAACTTAAGAGCTATTAAGAAAGCCGACTTATCTTATGAATGTTTGTCTAAACTTATAGAGAATGTTGCCAACTCTATTAATGGTGTTACATTGGATGTTGTATTTAGTGATGGTACTAAAATGACTATTAGACAATCAACTCGTTCTGAAATAAACTTTAAGAGCTTTCAGGACCAGTGGAAAGAGAAACATATCAACTAATTATACTAATAAAATATTAAAGGAGATTAAACACAGAAAATGATGGACCAGGAATTTAAGCTCAAGCTTAAAGATACATTGGTTGCTCTTGAGTCTCGCTTGAGTGCTCTTGAACATTCTGTAAATAATGTAATTCTTCAAGGCTTGAGAGATGCAGCTGATGAATATGCAGATGAAGAAAACTACAATGCATTCACAGCAACATATGGTGATTCAATTGGTAAATATTCAGATTCTATGAAAATTTTGTGTGGAGATGACTTCGACCTCTGCAAAGAACTTTATTCAGCACTTAAAGAAGCTGAAGGTTATGGAACTGAAGGATTTGATGAGAATGCTCTGGTTGACAGCAAGCTTAAAGATATTGAAGCAAAATTGTCAAAGCTTAAAGAACCAGTTGAAGAAACAAAGAAAGAAGATTCAGAGGATAAGTCTGAAGAAGATGAACCTTCTGAAGAAGAAATCGCAAGAATTTATAAAGAATATAAGGGAGAATAAATTAGATGTCTATTGTACAAAATTCTTATATGCAGAAATTGCTTAAGACAGTTTACCTCGAAGGTGTTGCTAACAACAAATATCAGTCAAGCCCAGTATTGGCTTCGATTGATAAGAAAACTTGGACTGGCGGTGACGTAATCAAATATGCTGCTCAGTATGGTAACGGTGGTAACTTTGGTTCAGTTTATAATATGGTAGCTAACAACCAGACTTCTGGTGCAAAGAACCTCGAATGGGAAATGACACAGGGTTATGCATTTGGTTTGTTTGACATTGACCAGCCAGAGATCTTGACTTCAGAGTCAGACACTGGTGCTTATATGTCAATCCTCGCAAACAAAATGAGTGCTTGTTTCGATGGTCTTTCTAAGACAATGGCAATGTACCTCTACGGCGGTAAGTTTGGTGTAATCGACCAGGTTAAAGACACTGGTAGTGGTATTACAATCGCTGCTTCAAACACATTTGAATTGACAAGTGCCGGTGCTCTTAAGATGGATGTTGGTACTCGTTTCGTAATTGCTACAGCTGCAGAAGCTGACAAAGCAGTTCCTGGTTCTGATTTGCTTGGTTCAAATGCTACTCCAGTAATTTTCACAGTAACAGCTATTGATGACAAATATGTAACAGCTTCAGCTTCAGTTACTGGTGGTAAAGTTTATAATGGTGACTACATTGAACTTTACTCAGCTCGTTCTGGTTCAGAAGCTCGTGGTTTTGAAGGTTTTGCTGACCTTATTCCAACAATTGCTGACCGTGATAAGACTGACACAAGATGGCAGAACTATATCAAGACAGCTTTCCGTGGCGTTGACCGTAGTGTAAATGCAGACCGTCTTGCTGGTCAGTTTGTTAAAGCAGCAGGTTCAGGTGAAACTCATTTGACAGACGCACTTGTAACATTGCTCAAGAAAACAAAACGTGCTGGTGGTCTTAACAATATGATTATCATCAACGATGAAACTTGGGAACAGGTTGGTAAGGAACTCGGTTTGGCTGCTAATATGAGACAGCTCAGCAATGTAGGTTCAAATAAGAACAGAGCTACATTTGGTGTTTCAGAACTTGCTACAGCTTTCGGTGATGCATTCATTGACCGCACTGTAATTGACCCATACTGTACAGAAGGTACAGCTTACTCAATTGAGAAAGATGACCTTGCATTCTATGATCTTGGTAATGTGTCTAAAGTACTTAACCCAGTATCAAACGGTCAGCTTGGTAAATACGACATTAAGAATGTAGGTGAGCAGGGTGTTGGTACAGAACCAACAGCTAAACTTAATATGGATAAATTGTTTACAATTACTCCTGGTGCAGCTGGTGAATATGGTCCTGCATTTACAATCAGTGCAAATGTTTATGGTAACTTTATGCTTCGCAAAACAGCATCAGCTGGTGTTGCAGTATTGAAATAAAGTCATATTACTCCTATTTATGATGTTGGGGCTGTGTATCGAAAATGGTATGCAGCCCCTTTCTTTATTACTACTAATAATAAAATAATAATAAGGAGAATATTAAATTGCTAACTAAAACAACAAAACAGCTTATAGAAGATGCTAGAGTTTTAGGTGGAGTTTACAATTCAGACTTTACCAACTTTCAGATTTCTACATCTCTATTAAATGATATATACCGCTCACTATATGATGACTTAACTGAAGAAGGCTCATTCTTTGTTGACTACTATGACTTCAGCGGTAATGAAACAGAACTGCCTAGAGACTGCTACAGAGTATTAAATGTTTACCGTAAAGAAGGAGAAAGATTTAAGCCTCTTAGAGCTAATTCAGCTGACCAGTACATTGAAAACACATACTACATTGAAAACTCTAATCTTTACATAAACTCCAATTCTTCAGAAGAATATAGAATAAGATATAGCAAACTTCCAATGACACTAACTTGTCCAGATGACCCAATAAAATGTCCAAGAGACATAGCACCAGGTGACTGGGGACTAATGACAGAAGATGGCGTTTACTTTAAGGAAAATGGAAAGGATTATTACTGGGACTTTAAATCAGAAACTATTGAAGAGAAAGCATTTAAGTCAGTTAGCCAGCCATATTACTTCTTAGGCAAAGATTTGGTTATATCTATATCTAAAACAGACGGTAAAGTTATTTCGATGCTATGGGGTAACACTGAAGTAGAAGACATTATTGACTACTTTACAGTTGATGGATTAGACATTGAGTCTGTAGTTGTGTCTGACCCTTACATCTTTGTTAATTACAGCAACAATCATATTATGGTTTACAATGGCTTCAAAGGAACTGAATGGAATATATTGGCATCTACAGGAAAGCCGACACTAGGAAAGATAGTTGCAGCTTGTACTAATGACAGTACTGGTAAAGGTGTAATCTACTACAATGCTTATACACAGAGCTACTACTTAGCTAGCTTTGTACCTGACACTGTTTTAAGCTACCCAACTAATGCATTCTTCTCATTGATTGAATATAAGTTGAGTGCTTTATTGATGTCTATGGTTGGATTGGGTAATGAATATGTAATATCTAAACTTATACCAGAAGCAGAAGAAACTTTCTATAAGACATTGCGTAAAGATGGATATAGTCCAGTTAGAATATCAAATGTGTATGGAGAATGAAATGGGTAACACAAGCAATAATAAATTTGGTGGTATGTCATTTGATGATTATCAGAAGTTTCTTAAACAAGAACAAAGCCCAGTACAGTCGGATGCCGCTTCTGACAGTAGAACTAAAATGCTAATGCACAGGGTTGTTGATAATGATGAACTAATTCGTAAAGCACTGTTCTTAGGAATGCTTGATAATGGTATGATGAGTGGTATTAGTGGCTTAGCTCAAACAGCTTTGTTAAGAGCATTAAAATGAGATGCATAGGAGCTTAAGATGAAAGGCTTTCAGTCATTTAAGAAGTTTAAGAGTACATTTGAATATGATGCTGGCTTTAATAAACTTCCTAAATGGAATTTAAATACAAACAGAAATGTACCTAAGAAAGTAAAGGAAGAAACAACATTTGAGTATGTGTCTCCTGAAAACAGTAAAGGCGTTAAAGGAGCAACTGATGCATTAGACTTAGGTAAGAAGATTTCAATTAAGACGCCAATGTCAGTTAGATATACAGATGACAACACATTGAATGAACAGCTGCCTTACAATCTTTCTACTACTGAAGATGACATTATACATCCTGAATACAT
>JAXJQK010000102.1:0-4114 GCA_036311185.1 Acutalibacteraceae bacterium
GCTTCACAATAGATGATGGCATGTGGGGTGACGCAACAGGTACATGGAACTCAATTTCTGAGCTAAAGACACTATACCTAGCACCAAACAAGAACTGGACATCTTCAAATGCACGTTTTGCTGTTTACCTATACGGTGGCGACAGCCCTGCAACTTGGGTATCAATGACAAAGCTTGCTGACGGTACATATAAGGCTGATATCCCAGCTGGTCACTATACAAAGGTAATCTTCACAAGAATGAAGAGTGCAACAACTGAGAACGTATGGAACAACTCAGTAAATGAGACTCTAGCATTGAGAATACCTGTAAAGGGAATAGATTCATTTACAATTAATGATGGTGAGTGGGGCTCAGCAGAAGGTGTATGGAAGACTTATGGTAATTAAAAAGTTGGATAATGCAGTATGTGCCCTAAAATACAGCATTATTAACTAATAATTTAATATGATTTATCCCCTATAACAGAGCGATTATCGCTTTGCTATAGGGGATATTTTCGTATATAAAGAATTTTGTGCAATTTGGAAAATAGACCTGTTTCATAATTCAGTGGTATTATTGACAATTGACTAAAATTATAGTACGATTTAAGATAGGTATTTTATATAAATTAGAAGGTGTATAAAATGAAAAGAATTCCATTTAATGTGCCACCATATATAGGTAAAGAAGATAAATATATAAAAAAAGCAATAGATAGCAGAAAAATATGTGGTGATGGAGAGTTTACAAGGCTTTGTAATTCAAAGCTAGAAGAATTAACAGGAACAAAAAAAGCACTTATAACTACTTCGGGTACATCAGCTCTTGAAATGTCTGCATTGCTTGCAGAGATAGAGCAAGGTGACGAGGTTATTATGCCTTCTTATACATTTGTTTCTACAGCAAATGCTTTTGTACTGAGAGGTGCAAAGATTGTTTTTGTGGATATTCGTCCTGATACAATGAATATAGATGAAAAGCTTATTGAATCTGCGATTACACCAAAAACAAAGGCTATTGTGCCTGTACATTATGCTGGTGTAGCCTGTGAAATGGATACAATATGTGATATTGCAAAAAAGCATAATTTAATAGTTATTGAAGATGCTGCACAGGGTGTGATGAGCTATTATAAAGGAAAGGCTCTTGGCTCAATTGGTGATTTTGGCTGCTATAGCTTTCACGAAACCAAAAACTACAGTATGGGCGAGGGTGGAGCTTTGCTTATAAATTGTGACAATGCAGTTGAAAGAGCTGAAATTATACGAGAAAAGGGAACAAATAGAACAAAATTTTTCAGGGGACAGGTTGATAAATATACTTGGGTAGACCTTGGTTCATCATATTTGCAAAGCGAGCTTAATTGTGCCTATCTTTATGCACAGATTGAAAATCCTGATATAATAAACGAAAGCAGAATAAAGGCTTGGAATAAATATTACGAGCTACTAAAGCCTCTTGAGGAAGAGGGGGATATAGCATTACCCGTAATACCACAAGAGTGTGTTCACAATGCACATATGTTCTATATAAAAGTTAAGGATTTAACTGAACGTACAAAACTTATAGCCTTTTTAAAGGAAAAGGGTGTTAATGCAGTTTTTCATTATATTCCGTTGCATACTTCACCAGCGGGTATGCAGTTTGGTATTTTTAGTGGTGAGGATAAATATACAACCAAAGAAAGTGAACGACTTTTGCGTTTGCCAATGTATTATAATATTGAAGAACAGGATGTTATATATATAGCTGAAAAGGTAAGAGAGTTTTATAAATAATATACTCAACGAAAGGTAAAATATGAAAAAGCTAGTTATTATTGGTGCAAATGATTTTCAAAATCAGCTTATTTTAAAGGCAAAGTCATTAGGCTACGAAACCTATGTGTTTGCTTGGGCAGATGGTGCAGTTGGCAGAGAGAATGCTGACTTTTTTTACCCTGTAAGCATAATTGAAAAGGAAAAAATTCTTGAAGAATGTAAAAAAATTAAGCCTGACGGTATATGCTCAATTGCCTCAGACCTTGCGACTATTACTGTAAATTATGTAGCTGAAAATCTGGGGTTACCCTGTAATGCTACAAGCTGTACTAAAATGCAAACAAATAAGTTTGAAATGAGAAAGGCTCTTAAAAAATCGGGTTTACCTTGCCCTGCGTTTGTAATTGCAGACGAAAGCTTTGATGTTAAAGAGATAGAAAAATTTGAATTTCCTGTTATAGTAAAGCCTACCGACCGTTCTGGAAGTAGAAATATAATGAAGCTTGAAAGTGTAGAGGGTATAGAAAAGGCTGTAAAAGAGGCTTGCGAAACATCATTTGAGAATAAGGCTATTATAGAAGAGTATATATATGGCGATGAATATAGTATGGAAACTATATCATACAACGGTAAGCATACATTTTTAGCAATAACTAAAAAATACACAACAGGAGCACCACACTTTATTGAAACAGGTCATATTCAGCCAGCAGATTTATCACCACAGCTTCAACAAAAAGCAATAGAAACTATATTCAAAGCACTTGATGCTTTACATATAGAAAATAGTGCAGGTCATTCTGAATTTAAGGTTGATGAGAATGGCAATATCAGAATAATAGAAATCGGTGCAAGAATGGGTGGCGACTGTATAGGCTCAGACCTTGTATATCTTTCTACGGGTAATGATTTTATGAAAATGGTTATAGATGTTGCCTGTGGTAATGAGCCTGAAATTCTTGATAATCTGTTAAATAAAAAGTCTGAAATAAGATTTATTTTTAACGAAAATGATTTATCAGCTTTTGAAAAATTCAGAAGTGAAAATCCTGATAAAATATACCGTGTAAGCGATTTTGAAATGGATAATCTAGGCAAGGTATCAGATAGCTCGTCCAGAATAGGATATTATATTATAGCAGAGAGATAATATTCGGAGGTAAATATGAAGCAGAAAAGAATAATGATTCTTGGTGCAGGCAGAGGTCAGGTTGAGCTAATAAAGGCATCTAAAAGGCTTGGTTATGAAACTATTGTTGCAAGCATAAAGGGGGATTATCCTGGCTTTGCATTAGCAGATAAAGCCTGCTATGTAGATATAAGCTCACCACAGGCTGTTCTTGAGTCAGCCAAGGAATATGAAATTGATGGTATAGCAACATCGTGTCTTGATACAGGTATTACAGCATTAGGATACACCTGTGAAAAGCTTAAGCTTATAGGCTTATCAGCTGATTCTGCAAGGCTATCAGGTGACAAGCTGTTGATGAAAACTGCGTTTATGGAAAATGGAGTAAATACTGCTAAATATGTAAAGGTAAATTCTGAAAGTGAGCTTGAAGCTGTAGTAAATAAGCTGGAATTTCCACTTATTGTAAAGGCAGTTGACTTACAGGGTAGCCGTGGTATAAATATTGTTGAGTCTAAAGAAAAGCTGTCAGAGGCTTATAGAAATACAATGGCTGAAACCTCTAAGGATTTTTGCATAATAGAGGAATTTATAGACGGTTACGAATTTGGAGCACAGGCATTTGTATATAATAACGAGGTGCTTTATGTATTGCCTTGTGGTGATATAACATATCTGGGTAATACAAAAATTCCTGTTGGTCATTATGCTCCACTTGATGTAGATGAAGCCATACTAAATGATATTGAAGAAAATGTAAAAAAAGCCATAAAAGCAATAAAGCTTGATAATTGTGCCGTTAATGTAGATATGATTATGAAAGACGGTAAAATATATGTTATTGAGCTAACAGGCAGAATAGGTGCTAACTGTTTACCAGAGCTGTCATCTATCTATTATGGTGTTGATATATACAGTATGATTGCTTTAACTGCTATGGGAGATAACCCAAAGCAGTATTATCTTGAAAACAAGAAAGAGCCAACATCCTGTTATGCGAAAATGATTGTATCAGAAAAAACAGGTGTTCTTAAAGCTATAAAAAATAATAATAAGGAAAATGAGGATATAACAGATATTACCTTTTTTGTAAAAGAGGGTGATATGGTAAATAGGTTTACTAATTCAAGAGATTGTGTAGGACAAGTAGTAGTAAAGGGTAAGGATTTAGATTACTGCAAAAGACTTATTGACGAGGTTATATCCAATATTGAATTTGTGTTGGAATAAATGTGGGGGA
>JAXJQK010000103.1:0-22020 GCA_036311185.1 Acutalibacteraceae bacterium
AACAAAAAGTCCTTGACAGACATCTTATATCTGTCAAGGACTAATAAAAGCAAATTTATCCGTGGTGCCCCCTTGAATTCACAGGAATAACCCTATGCGCTTAGCAGGATACATACATACCCCCGACAACTAACGTATGTCAACACGTTGCAGAATACTTTGCGAAAATCGCATTTGACTGCACCCTCAGCGGTCCATTTGACAATTTGTTTCTTACCTGACTCACAGCATCACAGGCTCTCTGCAAAGGCATTATCGCCGTTATCTCCGCTTCAACAGTTTCCCACTATTAAATTAATATTCATTATATCACCACTATATGTTGTTGTCAATATCCGAGATAATATTTTCATATTTATAGGCTATACGGTTGAGAAATAAAGAAATCCGAACCTATTTCTAATTTGAACAGGTTCGGATTTTTTACTGTTTGGTGCGAGTAATGGGACTTGAACCCATACGTCAAAGACACACGCCCCTCAAACGTGCCTGTCTGCCTATTCCAGCACACTCGCATTTACAACTTTATTATTTTATCATATCAATTTTAAATTGTCAATCTTAAATTCCAAGCTAAGTCTATAGTTTACAAATTATTCATAACTATCTAGGTCGTATCTGAAAACTCAAAATAACCGTCTATTTCTACTAATACAGGAAATTTCTTCGATAAAAATAAAAATCATATTTAAAGTAAAGAAACAAGAAATTGATTGAACAGGGCAATAAAAGATAAGTATGAACAAAAATCTATTGACTAGGAGCTGTGTTTTATTTAAAATATTTATAAGTAAGAGTAATATCGTTATAAACGGACAAAATCTTAATGACAGCATAGTATTTTATGGTACTCTTCAAGTAAATTTATTCTTTTACTTTGGTTGAAGCCTGACCAAAACTAAATCTATAATGTGTTTAAAACACGTATTCCCAATAAAAGGAGAAAGAAAAAATGAAGAAAATCATCACACTTTTAATGGCATCGCTTATAGTTATGTCAATGACAGCTTGCAATAACAACGAAAACAACACAGATAACGAAAATAGTACAAGTGTTGAAACCAGCACAAATGAAAGTAGCACAAACAATAGTAGTACCAACAACAATACTTCCTCTGAAGCTACAACAGTAGGTGAAAAATTGTTAGCTGATTTTAAAGCTGACTCTACAGGCACAGCACAGGAAATTGCAGATCGTTTATTAACTAACGAAGTTATAGAGTTTATGGGAGCTGCAACACCTGTTGAAGAGGGTTTACTTAGTGGCTTTGACAACGCTGAAATAAAGGGCTTTAAAGAAGGTGTAATGTTTGGACCAATGATGAGCTCTATTGCATTTGTAGGCTATATTTTTGAGCTTCCTGAGGATGATGATGTAGATGCATTTAAAACAACATTAAAGGATTCTGCAAATCTTCGTTGGAATATTTGCGTAGAAGCTGAGGAGCTTATTGTTGAAAGCGAAGGCAACAAGGTGTTCTTCCTTATGTGCCCTAAGAGCCTTGAACAGCCTGAGGTTGAAGGCGATGCTGTAGCTGAAGATATGGACGTACCAGCTGAAGATATGGTACCTGCGGAAGATGGTATAACATTAGAATAAATTGTTGTTTTGGCACGGCAAACACCGTGCCGAAATATTTATAAGGAGAAAAAATGCTATTTTCAAGTATTCCGTTTTTATTTTATTTCTTACCGTGTGTGTTGCTACTTTACGCAGTTTCCCCGAAAAAATTAAAAAACTTTACACTGCTAATTTGCAGTTTAGTGTTTTATGCGTGGGGAGAGCCTCGATTGGTAATCCTTATGCTATTGACTGTTTTTTTAGGATATATACTTGGACTACTCACGGAAAAATATAACAAATATAAAAAATATTTTTGAGTTTATCCATTACATTAAGTCTAGGATTTTTATGTTATTATAAATATGTTGATTTTTTTATTCAAAATATAAATGCAATAACTAATCTTTCAATTCCTTTGCTTAATATAGCTTTGCCTATAGGAATTAGCTTTTATACTTTTCAGTTATTAAGCTATAACATAGATGTTTATCGTGGTGATGTACCTGCACAAAAAAACTTTATAGATTTAGCTGCATATATTTCCTTATTCCCACAGCTTATTGCAGGTCCTATTGTTCGTTATAGCGACATAGAAAAACAATTAAACAAGCGTACTCACAGCCTTGAAAAAACATCAATCGGTGTACGTCGTTTTGTTATAGGTCTTTCAAAAAAAATATTGATAGCCAATACACTTGGAGAAATATGTGATATATTTAAAAACTCAAACGATAAAAGCGTACTTTACTTTTGGCTTTATGCTATTGCTTTTTCATTACACGTTTACTTTGATTTTTCAGGTTATAGCGATATGGCTATAGGACTTGGTAAAATATTTGGATTTGATTTTGTAGAGAATTTCAATTATCCATATATATCAAAA
Organism: Acutalibacteraceae bacterium; assembly: GCA_036311185.1. Taxonomy (GTDB): domain Bacteria; phylum Bacillota; class Clostridia; order Oscillospirales; family Acutalibacteraceae; genus CAG-964. The sequence goes on from JAXJQK010000103.1 coordinate 2,448, forward strand.
AGTATAACAGAATTTTGGCGTAGATGGCATATATCCTTGGGCTCTTGGTTTAGAGATTATGTCTATATACCACTTGGTGGGTCACGAGTAGGTGAATTTCGTATGCTGATTAATATTTTAGTTGTATGGATGCTTACAGGCTTTTGGCACGGTGCAGAGTGGAATTTTATTTTGTGGGGACTTTATTTTGCTATTTTACTTGTGGTAGAAAAAGTATTGCTCTTAAAGTGGTTAAAAAAATCAAGGGTAATCAGCAGAATATATGTTTTATTTTTTGTTGTAATAAGCTTTGTTATATTCAACGCAGTATCAGTAAAGGAAGCATTTGACTATATAGGTGCTATGTTCGGTGCTGGAAGCTATCCTTTGATTTCATCAGAAGCAATTTTCTACCTCAAAGATTATTGTTTTGTTTTAATATTAGCTTTAATCGGAGCTACACCAATTCCAAAAAATCTAGCCTCAAAACTAAAAGCAACACAATGGCTTGAGCCGATTGTATTGGTGGCATTATTGGCAATATCAACAGCATATTTGGTTGATGGTTCGTTTAATCCATTTTTATACTTTCGTTTTTAAGGGGGTAATAAAATGAAAATTCAAAAATATTTATCACTTATTTTCTGTGCAATATTCATTTTCTTCTTTTCATTTTGGTGTTTCTTTGTAACAACTCCCGATTATTCTGAAAGTGAACGAAGAACATTGGCAAAGTTCCCTGAACTAACTTGGCAAAATGTATGGTCAGGTCAGTTCGCAAAAAAATTTGAAGAATATACTACAGACCGATTCCCAATTCGTGATAAATGGCGTAGCGTGAAAGCGTATACAAGATTAAATCTTTTTTTACAAAAAGAAAACAACGATATCTTTGTAAAGGACGGTCACATTTCAAAGCTTGAATATCCAATGAACACTAAAATGCTTGATTATTCGATTTCTTTATTTACTAAAATAGAAGAAAAGCATTTACAACAAAACGATGTATATTTTGCAATAGTTCCCGATAAGAACGAATATATAGCTGATTTAAAAATTAATTACAACGAACTTGAAAAATATATGTATGACAGATTGCATTTCTGTACTCCTATATATTTAGAGCAATTATTATCTGCTGAAGATTATTACTTTACAGACAGCCACTGGAAACAGGAGCAAATTGTAGATGTAGCTCAGCACATAGCAAAATGTATGGGGACTAATATTTCAGATAATTACGAAGAGCATAAATTAGAAATACCATTCAAAGGGGTTTATGCGGGACAATCAGCTTTAAAATGTGAACCTGACATCATCACATATCTTACAAATGATACTATTGAAGATTTACAGGTAACAGGAGCTAACGCAGTATATGATATAAAAAAGGCAAACGGTAAGGACACTTATGAGTTTTTTCTGTCAGGCAATCAACCTCTTGTAAAAATCAAAAACCCCAATAATACTGACGGAAAAAGGTTGATTGTTTTTAGAGACTCTTTTGCTTCTTCAATAATGCCACTTTTAGCACAGGGATATTCTGAAATAACAATGATAGATTTAAGGTATATGAATTCACAGCTTTTAGAGAAATTTGTAGATTTTTCTGATGCACAGGTATTGTTTTTATACAGCTCAACCCTGCTTAATAATTCCACTTCTATGAAGTAATAATTTTATTTGTCACATATTCTCATACTCTTTCAGTTAAGTAATAAAATTAACCCTCGTACATTAAAGAAAGCAAATGCACGAGGGTTATATTATATGGTAATATCTAAATTTTTCTTATTATTTTTTCTGTATTCAAGAGGGGTAATTCCGTAAACCTTTTTAAACTCACGATTATACAGTGAAATATTGTTATATCCCGAGGCTATTGCAATATTCAATACAGTATCATCGGTTTCTCTTAGCATTTCTCTTGAGGATTCAAGTCTGCATTGATTGATAAATTTTTTACAGGTCGTATTTGTATACTCCTTAAAAATAGTCATAAAACGACTTTTACTAAAGCCAGCATTATATGCAAGCTCATCTACTGTAAGTGGTTGTGTATAATTTTCTTCAATATACGCAATAGTATCCTTTACAGCAAGGTAATTCTTATCAGCAACAGCTGACTGTGTTTTTATTTTTACATAATCAAATTCGTACAGATTTATAAAAAGAGAGTATAAACAGTTCATAATTTTCAGCTGACTAAATCGGGGTTTCTCGGTTGCCAGCTTTGCAATCTGTAGAACACATTCTCTTATTTCGTTATAGCCTCTGTCAGTAGTATGCACTACGTACGGAATAACTGCTGTACGGTTTATAAACGGTATAAAATACTTTTGCACGCTCTCTTCTCTATTTGCAGGGCATAAAACCTCTGAATAGAATACAATCGTGTGCATTTCAAGCTTTGGAGGCTTTGCACAGCCAAAATGAATTGACTGAGAAGGAATAAATAAAATATCTCCTTCATCTACAAAAACCTCTGTATTATCTATGGTAGTATAAGAACTACCCTTTACAAACATCTGAATTTCAATCTCGTTATGCCAATGTGCATACATTTCTAATTCTTCTTCATCAGATGAATTCACATAATAATATCTTATAGGCATACCGAAATTTTCAGTATCTATTTTTTCCTCTAAAACCTCTATAGAAGATAAGTTATTATCGCAATACTTATCATATAAATTCATTTATTGCACCTCCTAAAGAAGAATATATTTTATGCTAATACCATTCAGTGTGTGTTTTATTACTTTATTATACTAAAACATAAACGTAATTACAACCTGATTTTAATAATACCAATAAATACACAATAACAACAATTTTTCTCGTGACTTTTTGTTTTAATTACAAATAACAACACAAAAACCCGCAATTACTGCGGGCTTTTGTGCTATTATTTATGGTTGAAAATTATTTGAGTGTGAGCAAAAATTAAAGCAAATAGAGATATTTAAAACAAATTATTAAATGCAAGATATCATTCCCTATCTGCATTATAATAATACCATATTAAGAACAACAACATAACAACAAAGCCACTACAAATTTATTTTGTAATTTCTTTATACTAAATGAACCCCTTAGCCTTAAAATAAAGACTGAGGGGTTCTCTTCGTATTAATTACTTTTCATTTTCTGCTCTGTTTATTGCATTAATTACACCAAACAATGAGCTACGATATATATTACTTGAAATACCTACACCAAAAATACTCTTACCCTGTGGGGTCATAAGGTGAATATAAGAAACAGCCTTTGAGTCAGAGCCTGTTGAAATTGCGTGCTGTTCATAATCAAGGAATTTATAATTACACACACCAACACTTTCTAAAGCATGGAAGAATGCATCAATAGGGCCATTACCTTCACCAGAAATCTGCACATCTGTAGACTCATCACCATTTGTACGCAATAAGCCTGTTACTCTTATTAAATGTCCTCCGTCGCCTATTTCTGCTACAGTTGGATGACCTACAATTTCATACTTTCTTACTGCGTTTATATAGCTATCCTCAAATATAGTTAATAGCTCAGACGGAACAAGCTCTCTACCAAGCTCATCACACTTTTTCTGAACTAGGTTACTAAACTCAGGGTGCATCTGCTTTGGCATTTTGTAGCCATAGGTATTAGCCATAACAAATGCAGCTCCACCCTTACCAGACTGAGAATTTATACGAATAATTGGCTCATACTGTCTACCAACATCGGCAGGGTCGATTGGAAGATATGGAATTTCCCAATAATCAGTATTTGATTTTTTCATATACTCCATACCCTTGTTTATAGCGTCCTGATGAGAGCCAGAGAAAGCTGTAAATACAAGCTCACCAACATATGGTGCTCTCTCGTGAATTTTCATATTTGTGCAACGCTCGTAAACCTCTCTGTATTTTGGCAAGTTGCTGAAATCAAGCTGTGGGTCTATACCCTGTGTAAACATATTAAGACCAACTGTAACTATATCAAGATTACCTGTTCTTTCTCCATTACCGAACAATGTACCCTCTACTCTTTGAGCACCGGCAAGCAATGCAAGCTCGGCAGCAGCTACACCACAGCCTCTGTCGTTATGTGGGTGAACACTTATTATTGCAGCCTCTCTGTTTGGCATATGCTTGATAAAGTATTCAACCTGATCTGCATATGTGTTAGCTGTACACATTTCAACAGTGTTAGGTAGATTAATAATAATAGGATTTTCCTTTGTAGCTCCGAATGCTTCCATTACCTTACTACAAATATCTACAGCAAAATCAACCTCTGTACCACTAAAGCTTTCAGGAGAGTATTCAAAACGGATATTTGTATCACCCTGATAAGCCTCTGTAAGCTCACGAATAAGCTTTGCACCCTGTACAGCTATTTCTGTAACACCCTCCATATCCTTGTTAAAAACAACCTTACGCTGTAAAGTTGAGGTTGAATTATAGAAATGGATTATTACATTTTTTGCTCCCTCAATAGCCTCAAAGGTTTTTCTTATAAGATGTTCTCTTGCTTGAACAAGAACCTGAATTGTAACATCGTCAGGAATGTGGTTGCCCTCTATAAGCTCACGACAAATTTCATACTCTGTTTCTGATGCTGACGGAAAACCAATTTCAATCTCTTTAAAACCCATTTCACACAAAAGCTTAAAGAACTCTAGCTTTTCCTCTAAATTCATAGGGTCAACCAATGCCTGATTACCGTCACGCAGGTCTACACTACACCAAATTGGTGCTTTATCTATTACTTTGTTTGGCCATTCTCTGTCTGGCAAATTAATTTGTTTAAATGGAATATATTTTTTAAAAGAACTGTTCATAAACATTCTCCTCTCTAAACTAATAAAAAATCCCTTTCCCTCCGTATTATACGAAAGAAAAGGGACGATAATATACTTTTACCGTGGTACCACCCTATTTTAAGCAACACTAGGCTACTCCTCTACAAATCTCTAACAAGATTTCAGCTTATAACGCAGCTATACGTCTTGCCTTACATTATCAGACAAGCAACTCCGGGATGAGCTATACACACAATCGCAATTATCGGTTCGCACCAAACACCGACTCTCTGAAAATATAACATACTGTGTCTTATTCCCTTCACAGTTTTTATGGGTATTACATTGTATATTAAAATTATATTCATATAAAGAAATTTGTCAAGTGTTTTCTTTATATAGATTATCAAACTAATTTAGTTCTGATATATTTGTTTTATTCTTTATTCTTATTGAATCATCGTGTGTAATTTCATGGAAATTTTCCTTAGTATTTCTTATATCATCTATACCATCTGTAGACCAGAAAGGATAGTTTGCGTCATTATCCCAATATAAATGGTAAGAAACACCATCTATTCTTTTTGTAGCTACTTGCTTTTCAAGATCATTCTCAGCAACTACATTTTTGAATGAAACAGTGTCGGTATGTACAAGGTCACCATAAACAGAACTGTCTTTACTACGAACCATTTGATTTGCATCCATAATAGCACTGTTTATCTCTGTAAGAGCTACAGTTGCTTCGTCAACTGTTGTATTTGTTGTTAATGAATCTAGACCCTCTTTAGCAGATTCACATCCACACAGTGAAATTGACGCAACAGCACATATCACTGTTAAAATTGCTTTAATTTTTGTTTTCATAATCATACTCCTAAAATTCTCATAAAACCATAAATAATTATAAACATCAAGCTTGAATTTATAGGTAAATAATACACTGTTTTATCTATAAATTCAAGATTTTATACACAACAATATTATTTTTTAGTATTTGAAACAAAAAGCTCACACCAAAGTGTGAGCTTTTATAAAACTTAAACATAAAATCAATATATTATATAACTCTTTTTTACCAATCTTTTCTGTTTCACTAGGTTGTACAGTAAATAACTACTGTACAACCACGGAATACAGAATATATAATGAGGTATTTTAAAGAGGTCGTACGCTGTATGTTATTTATTCTCAATAATATATATTATAGTGATTTTTATCGACAAAGTCTTACACAAAAAAACTATGTAATTGCATTTAAGCACTAAAACAACTTCATTAATGATATATAATCGTTCATACTCATAAACTTCTGGTAAAATAAACTTGCAGTATTTAGTTTAACTTTAATAGGTTGCTTATTCATCTGATTAACTACGTTCTCCAGCTTCAATTTTTCACCATAAGAAAAACCGTCTCTATTGTAATATGCAAGTGTTATATGTGGTGTAAGTGGATATGGTAACCCTCTTATACTGTCCACATAATTATACAATTCCATTAGTTTTTCATACTCATTTTCGTTTATGGGCTTTAATCCCATTACAAGACTTGTATTTACCATATTAAAAATACAGGTGCTTTCCATTTCAATTGTTTGCACAGCTACAGGCTGTGCTTTCACTTTTTTAGCCAATTCAATTTCATTTTTAAAAACGTCTTCTGCAACATCGCTTAAAACAGGTGAATTACTTAAATCGTGCAAAGTCATATGAAATGTATTTGAAACAAGCTTTTCACAAAAACAGTTTGGTACATTTTTATAAAGTTTATCTGTACAATCAGCCAAAAACTCTTTAGTTGTATCATCTAAATCAAATACAACTGTATCCCCATAAAAAGGAGCAAAGCTGTTATCAACTTGAACCTTCTTCTTCAAAGATGGATTAACTTCAAAGTCACCTTCTCCAAGCTCAAGCTCTGGCTTCTGAAACGAATTAATTCTGTTTAAAAATTCATCATAGCTTTCCACAATGTAGCCTCCCTACAACTATTATAACTTCATTGTATAGCAGTTATTTTTTAATGTCAATAATCAATTCAAAGCAACAGCACCACGCATAGACAGTAACTAACAACTGTGTTATGATAATTACAAGACAAATCTTTACAGGAAAAGACAGGAAAAAATTTTAAATCCTTGATAAAATACAATCATCAAAGGCAAACAAACTTAAAGGAGAAAAGTTATGGAATGGATTGAAAGCATAAGAAAAACCATTAATTACGTTGAAACTCATCTACTTGAAGAGATAAATGCAGAAATCATTTCAAAAGTAGTTTCAATCTCACCATACTATCTACAGAATGGATTCAAAATTCTTACAGGCTATACCATTGCTGAATACATCAGAAATCGTAGATTGTATTTATCTGCACTTGAGGTTATATCAAACAGATCGAAAATTATTGATATAGCATACAAATATGGTTATGATACTCCTGAAAGCTTTACAAAGGCTTTTACACGTTTTCACGGTGTTTCTCCAATGCAGTTAAGAAAATGTCCTGACAAAATAAAAATTTTCTTGCCTTTGAAAGTGAAAATTTCTATCCAAGGAGGAAACGCTATGGATTACATTGTTGAAAAAATGGAAGGTTTTAAATTAATAGGATTCGAGAAAGAGTTTTCTTATGAAAACGCTCAGGAAGAAATTCCAAAGTTTTGGGGTGAAATTTCTCAAAAATATTTAATGCCTCTTATGATGGGTAAAAAGCCTGAAAGTGAAATTGAAAAGACTATCTGTAACTGTGGCAATATGGGCGAATTTGGGGTAAACATTGATGATATAGGAAACGGTAAATTCAGATATATTATTGCAGGAACATATACGGGTGATGAAATTCCTGACGGTATGGTGAGCTATGAGTTGCCTGATGTTGAGTGGGCAAAATTCTCTTGCAAGGGTCCAATGCCTGAAGCACTACAAACATTAAACACTAAGCTATTCAACGAGTGGCTACCTGGCAACCCTGACTATAAAATGGGTATCGGTGTAATTATCGAATGGTACACCCAAGGCGATGTAAAATCTGTAGACTATGAAAGCGGGCTTTGGATTCCTGTAAGCAAGAAGTAATTGTTTATAAACTCTGTTTGATAAGTAATACTACAAAATCAAAAAAACATCTTACTGTGCAAAGTATCTCAGTAAGATGTTTTTTAATATATATTATTTTTCTTTTCCGTTAACAACTGCATACAAATTGCATTTTTATTTTTCTGGATATTTACTACCATAAGCCTTAATATAATCTTCACAACTTACTTTCGCAATATGTTATAATATAGCGAAAGAGGTGGTTTTATGAAGCTTTACGAGCTTATAATAGCAGAAAAAGAAAGAAAACTATATTCTGAGTTTCCTGTGCTTAACATAAGTAATGAAATATGGCTGGCATTTATACGAGAATTGAGAAATTGGAAAGACACTGACATTTATGCAATATCGTTCTTTATTGATTTTGATATAGATGAGCAGTCACAGATACTGCTACACTTCGGTTATAATACAGAATCACAGTATAAAAGAGAGCTTTGCAAAGATATAGATAACGAAACAATACGTTGGAATTATAATTTTTGGTTACAAAACGAAACCTTTTGTTTCGGTGAAGACGGACAAACCAACCGTATTATAACCGAGTGGCTAAGACAACAGAAAATACGTGACTATGAGGCTGTTGAAATGTTTGTAGATAATGTTGTCGATTCTGTGCGTGAAATACACAAAAGTGAAATAATAAAAAGACACTTCGGCACAGAAATTCCGATAATTATTCACACAAGAAATTATCACGAAAATATAGCCAACATAAACATTAAGGCTAACGGCGACCTTTTAGATGATGCCTTTATAGAGTACTGTTGTAGAAAATTTGAAGAATAATTATAGCTGAATATCAACGTTGTATTCTTTTAACCAAAAGTCAATCTGTATTAAATAGGCTAAAATTTGAGGGGCATTCATAAGCTGACCATACCAAGGTGAAGAAACTCTGCTTGGATTTTCTATAATATTATTTACTGCGTCAACATCTAAAAACTGCATAATAACACTATTTTCATTTATAAGCTTTTTCATTGCAGAGGCACATAGGTCAAAGTATATTGGATTATGAGTTTTTGGATAAGGGCTTTTCTTTCTCCATATAATTTCGTCAGGCAATATACCATTCATAGCAGTACGGATAATGCCCTTTTCTCTGCCGTTTAAGGCTTTAAGTGCCCATGGCATATTATAGGCATATTCTACTAAACGATAATCACAGAATGGTACTCTTACCTCAAGTCCGTTATACATACTACATCTGTCTTTTCTGTCAAGAAGCCCCTGCATAAACCAGTTAAAATTAAGCACAAACATTTCTTTCATTCGTGATTCCAGTTTGCTTTCATTTGGTAGCTTGTCAACAGCATTAATGGTGGATAGATATTTTTCACGTACATACTCTTCACTCTTTGGAAGAAATCCTTTTTTTAGCACCCCACGTCGTATATCTAAGCTACGTGACCACGGAAATGTGTCTTCAAATAATATTTTCTCATTATGATACCACGGATAACCACCGAAAAGCTCGTCAGCACATTCACCCGATAGAGCAACTGTAAAGTCCTTCTTTACCTCTTTACAGAACAAAATCAATGATGAGTCTACATCTGTCATAGCTGGTAAATCTCTTGCCTTTACAGCGTCATACAAAGCATTGAACAGATCTTCATTAGTAAGCACAACATTCTTATGGTTAGTATTTGCAAAGCTACTCATTAATTTTATATATTCATCATCTGAATTTGGTTGAAAAAGATTTTTCTTGAAATATTTTGAATTATCCACATAATCCACTGAATATGTGGTAAGAGTTCCCCTACCATTTTCCTTAAAATAATCCGAAGAGAATTTACTGATTATGCTTGAGTCAAGTCCACCCGACAAAAAGGTACACAAAGGCACATCAGAAACAAGCTGTCTTGTAATTGCGTCCTTTAATAACCAACGTGTATGCTCAATTGTTTCGTCTTTAGTGTGTGGGTGAGGTCTTGCTCTTAGCTTGAAGTATTTTCTCTTTTTTAATATACCATTTCTGTAAACTCCACACTCACCAGGAAGAAGCTCAGAAACATTTTTAAAAATACCATTACCACCACTTCTACCAGGACCAATAAAGAAAATATCCATTAGCCCCTCTTGGTCTACAACAGGCTTTAGCATAGGGCAAGCAAGCATAGCCTTTATTTCTGAGGCAAATAAAAATCCTCCATTATATTGATAGTAGAAAAATGGTTTTACACCTATTCTATCTCTGGCTATAAAAAGCTTTTTATTATCATGGTCATAAATAGCAAAGGCAAAAATTCCGTTAAGCTGATCTAGACAATGTTCTCCCCAGTGCAGATACGATGTAAGCAAAACCTCTGTGTCAGAGTGGGTAGTAAATTCATAGCCCAAGCGTTTAAGCTGTGTGCTTAATTCCTCTGTGTTATAAAGCTCGCCGTTATATACAACCGTACATTTTCCCAATCTACCCTTTTTTGTCATTGGCTGTAGTCCCCTCTGAGGGTCAATTACAGCAAGTCGCCTATGCATAAGGCATACATCCTTTTCGTTACTGAAAAATACTCCCTGCTGGTCAGGTCCTCTGCTTTTTAACGTATTCACCATTTTTTGAATAACAGGCTGTTTTTCGGTAAGGTCTTCATAACGGTCTAACCACCCAGCTATTCCACACATAAACAAAACTCCTTTCATACACTTGCTGTATTTATTATATTCAATATATGTTTGTTTTGTTCGTAAGTTTGTGTAGAAATGTATGGTAAATGTAAAAACACTCAACAGTTCATTATGGAAACTGTTGAGTGTTATTTTTAAAGAAAAATATGCTTAAACGCTGTTGGTAGCATATCTATAATATCTGTTGAAAGCATACTTATACTTCCGTATTTATCCTGTGCAAGGTCACCTGCATAGCCATGACAATATACGCCACTTACTGCAGCACTAAAAGGTGACATTCCCTGTGCAATCAAACCAGCTATCATACCGGCAAGCACATCACCACTGCCAGCCTTAGCCATACCCTTATTTCCTGTTGGATTTACTGTTGCTTTACCTTTTGGATGTGCTACAACTGTATAAGCACCTTTAAGCACTACAATTACATTGTACATTTTTGCAAATTCAACTGCAACCGTAATACGGTTATTCTGTATAACATCTACCGTAGTATTTAAAAGTCGTGCCATTTCTCCAGGGTGAGGAGTAATAACTACAGGTACATTTGCCTCTGTAAGAATATCAAGATTATCTGCTATAGAATTAAGTGAATCTGCATCTAAAACAACAGGAACCTTACTATTATGTATTATATATTCTGTAAACTCCTTTGCCTTTGATGTGTTACCAAGTCCACAGCCTGCAACAATTACGTTTGTTTTTTCCATACTCTGTACCAATACATCAAGGCTATCTACACTTGTATATGGCATAAAAACAGCCTGTGGAATATTTGTAGCCAGTATAGGGTAGAGATTTGACGGTACTACACTTTTTACTAAGCCAGCTCCACTACGCAAAGCACCTTGAATACACATTTGTGCTGCACCCATCATTCCATAGCTACCACACATTACTGTAAGTGTACCATTACTACCTTTATTTGAAGATACCTTTTTATCGGGCATTAAGCTTGCCAGCTTACTACCGTCTATTGTTTCGGTAAAATAAGGACTATCATATATCAAGCCTTTATTAATACCCACCTGTGCAACTGTTGTTTTTCCACAGTAATCCATTGACGGATATAATACGTGGCACGGTTTAAGTGTAGAAAATGAAACAGTAACATCTGCTTTAAATGCTGTATTACCTACCATACCTGTGTCACAGTTAACTCCACTTGGAATGTCTACAGATAGCACCTTACTGTGTGTACTGTTTACCAAATCAGCAAGTATTTTTATATTATCACTTAAAGAGCCTTTAAAGCCTATACCATATATAGCATCAATCACATAATCAGCAACTGAGATAATATCCTTTACCTTTTGGCTGTATTCCCATATACGTACAACCTCTACTCCGTTACTTACAGCCTGTTCCAAAGCCTGTATACTGTCCTCTGTTCTAGGCTCACCGTCTACAAGCAATGCGTATGCTTTTATTCCCTGTGATGTAAGATACTGAGCAGCAACAAAGCCATCTCCCCCGTTATTCCCCTTACCACAAAGAATAGCTACAGTAGATTTTTTATTAGCCCCCAGCTGTGAAATAAGAGCTTTTCCTACCTGCACACCTGCATTATTCATAAGCTGAAAATAGGTTGAACCACGATCTACTTGATTTTTCTCAAGGTTTCTTGTTTGCTCACAAGTTAATATCTTCATACAACTAACCTCCTGTACCGTTTACCGTACCACCTTATTTGCCTGACTTTATAAGTGATATCTTTACCTCTGGCTTTAAATGCAACTTAATAGCATTAAGTATTTTTTCATTTGGTGCAAACACTACCATAACCTTACCGTATTTATTAGTTTGAACAATAAAACGATATTGTTCCGGATCATCATCATATTTTCCAAGCTGCATAACCTTGTCACAGCGATCAGGATTTAATCTGTTATCGGTAATCTTATCAAAGCCCTCTATTTTCTTTATATCAATACTTAAAACACTTTTACGTCTGCGTTTAGACATAATTTTATCTATCTGTAAATTATTATTTGTTACCTGATATTCATATTCTACATCTAAACCTGTTATAACAAGATGACAAAGATAGATATCATATGCCACACCGGCAACAGCAAGAAATAGAAAATAGAAATTAACATAAACTCCTAAAATAAAACCAAGTGAAATTACAGCAAAAATGCTCATTATCATTGCAACCTTTATTAAAAAGTCCCTGTATGTTTTTTCACGCTTTATAATCTGCTCTGTATATGCATCCATTAAAATAAACTCCTTACAATTTTAAACTTTACATATTATTTTAACATTTCACACAGCTTAAATCAAGCATATACACCAAAATTTAAAGTAACATTAACATTTATATTCAGCATAACAAACAGAAATTTTATCCACATCAAAAAAGCCAACAATGCCGAAAATCATTCTGACATCGTTGACTTTTGAGGTGACTATATTATAATTACTCTATTGTAAAATCAAGAGTAATGTTTTCTTTAGTTGGTTTGAATTGTGTAAGCTTTACACCTGCTGAGGTTAACATTCTCTTGGAAGCCAGTGTGCTGTCTGCATTTGCGTATTTGTCTGACAGATAGATAACCTCTTTTATTCCCGACTGTATTATAGCCTTTGCACATTCATTACAAGGGAATAATGCTACATAAATTTTTGTGCCGAGCAATGACTTTCCGTGAGCATTTAATATTGCGTTAAGCTCAGCGTGTACAACAAATGGGTATTTTGTATCGTTACAGCAACCCTCTCTTTCCCAAGGGTATTCATCATCTGAACAACCAATAGGAAAACCGTTATAGCCTGTTGATATAATAACATTTTTACCGTAACAGCTGTTTTCACCGCTTACTATACAAGCACCAACCTGTGTGTTAGGGTCTTTACTACGTTGAGCTGCAAGCAAGGCAACGCCCATAAAGTATTCATCCCAGCTTATGTAATTATCTCGTTTCATAAAATTCTCCTCGTATTAGGGGCTGTTTGAAAAATCAAAAGCACTGTCTATTTTGCCCCAAAATCAGTTGTTTTTTCTGTTTTTAGATACTCCCTAAATACGGATATCACTTGAGATAGTGTAACTTGTTTTTATTCTGATAGAGTTGCTTCATCTGTCATCATTGTAACAAGAATAGCCTTTTGTGCATGTAGTCTGTTCTCTGCCTCTTCAAAGATTTCATTTGCGTGTGCTTCAAGAACATCGGCTGTAATTTCTTCGCCTCTGTGTGCAGGCAAGCAATGAAGAACCATACAATCTTTATTTGTAACACTCATAAGGTCAGCATTTACACAATAATCTGCAAATATCTTTGCACGCATTTTAGACTCTTCTTCTTGTCCCATAGAAGCCCATACATCAGTATAAACTACATCTGCATTCTGTGCAGCCTCTTTAGGATTTCTATATATACCGAATTTATCGCCATATTCCTTAGCAAAATCAAGAATTTCCTGTGGTGGTTCATAGCCCTCTGGGCAAGCAATTGTAATGCTCATACCTGTTTTTAAGCAACCAACTATCAAAGAGTTAGCCATATTATTACCATCACCAACAAAGCAAAGTTTTATATCCTCAAGTGTACCCTTAGCTTCACGTATTGTCATTAGGTCTGCCATTACCTGACAAGGGTGGCAAAAATCTGTAAGACCATTTATAACCGGGATAGAACCATACTCTGCAAGTGCCTCAACCTCAGCCTGATCAAATGTTCTTATCATAATACCATCAAGAAATCTTGACAATACTCTTGCTGTATCCTCTACTGGTTCACCTCTGCCAATCTGCATATCATTTGCAGATAAGAATAGTGGATAACCACCAAGCTGTTGCATACCAACCTCAAATGATACTCTTGTACGAGTAGAAGCCTTTTGGAAAATCATACCTAGTGTCTTTCCTTCAAGATACTTATGTGGTATACCGTGCTTTTGCTCATATTTTAGCTGATCGGCAAGATTAAGCATCTCGATGATTTCTTTGCCACTATAATCAAGTAGCTTTAAAAAATGTTTCATCTTATTTTCTCCTTATTTTATTTATATCTATACTATTTCGTAATTAATACCTTTAGCTTTGCAGTAATTGATCACTACGCTGTTATCAGGTGTATAAATAATAGCATTATTATTTGATAATGTAAAATCCTCTGCTATTTCTGTAATTGTAGTAGGTAAATAAAGCTTTTTTAGATTATTAGCCCCTTCAACAATATTCTCAAGCCTTGTTACACCCTCATTTACAGAAAGCTTTTTAAGCCTTGTATTATTTGCAAAAGCCATAGGCTCTATAGTAACAACTGTATTTGGCAATTCTACTTCTTCAATAGCTGTACCCATAAAAGAAGCTGAGCCTACTATTGTAAGATTGCTTGGAAAATTAATTTCTTTAAGCGAACTGCACCCTCTAAAGGCTAGTTTGTCGATATGCTCAATTGTATCAGGAAGAATAATTTTTTCTACCCTACTGTTACCAGCAAAAGCTCCCTTGGCTACACCCTTTATTTGCTTACCCTCAGGATTTTCTACAACAAGCTCATTATTGCTGTTTGATGCACTTCTTTTACACAGGCTTATTACTGTTTCTCCATTTTCGTCTATTTCCAGCTCTATAGAATTTTGCTCCTCAATAGACATACTACTTTCTGTATCTTCATCATTACCACAGGCAACAGTGCCAAGCATTAATGCAACTGCCATTATTACTGCAATAATTGGATTTATACCTTTTCTCATATTTTTCCTTTTAAATACAATTAGCGAAAATCTCTAAGCCCTTATCTATTTCTTCTATAGTTATATTCAAAGGAGGCAAGAAACGGATTAGTGTTTTTGCAGTAAGTACTAGTAAACCATTTTCTGCACATTTAACAGCTACTTCTTTTGCGTTGTCCTTTTCAAGTACAATGCCTAGCATCATACCCATACCACGCACCGCTGAAACACCACTAATTTCGCTTAGCTTAGCCTTGATATACTCGCCCTTTTGTGCAACCTCGTTTAAAAATTCACTGTCAGCTACTCGGTTTACAACCTCTAAGGCTCCTGCACAGGCTATTGGATTACCACCGTATGTAGTTCCGTGTGTACCTGCTGACATAACCTCTGCAAGCTTTTCAGTACAAAGGCAAGCTCCCATAGGTAAGCCACCACCAAGACCCTTTGCAGATGAGATAATATCAGGCTGAATACCAAACTGCTCATAGCAATAGAAAGAGCCTGTTCTGCCTGCACCTGTTTGAACCTCGTCTACAATCAACAATAAATCATTCTGCTGGCAATAATTATAAAGCTCCTCTACAAATGACTTTTCAAGAGGGTTTACACCACCCTCGCCCTGTACAAGCTCAATCATAATTGCACAGGTATTGTTGTTTACTTTATCCTTTACGCTTTGCATATCGTTAGCCTTTGCAAAGCTGAAGCCCTCGGTAAATGGGAAGAAATAGTTATGGAAAACGTCCTGACCAGTTGCAGACAGAGTTGTAATTGTTCTGCCGTGGAATGAATTTTCTAGTGTTACAATTCCTGTTCTTTCTTTGCCATACTTTTCAAAGCTGTATTTTCTTGCAAGCTTTATTGCACATTCGTTAGCCTCTGCACCACTGTTGCAGAAAAACACCTTGCTAAAGCCTGAAATATCACAAAGCTTCTTTGCAAGCTCTGTTTGTAATGGACTATAATATAAATTTGAAATATGCTGTAATGTACCAGCCTGATTTGCAACAGCCTTTGTCCAGCCATCATCGCAATATCCCAAGCAATTAACACCTATTCCACTTGTAAAATCTATATACTCTTTACCACTTTCGTCCCAAGCCTTTGCACCCTTACCCTTTACAATGGCAACATTAAAACGTCCGTAGGTTTGCATTATATTTTCACTGTCATCATTTTTTATCTGCTGTAGAGTCATAATCTCACTCCTTTATAATTACTTTTTTTCATATGAATACACAAAAATATCATCACGCTTTTCAAAGCCTAGGCTACTCCAAAAGCCTTGTCCTGCGTTATTATCACAATATGTAAAAATGTGGGTTTTAACAATACCCTCTTTAGCAAGACATTCGATAGCCTTTTCAGCCATAGCCTTTGCAATACCCTTACGTCTATACTCAGGCATTACAGCCATATGGTGAATAAAACCTCGTCTGCCGTCGTGCCCAGCCAGTACTGTACCTACTATTTTATTGTCACAAACTGCAATTTGGCTTAAACCCTCGTTTCGCTGTAGATAACGCTCTATTTCGTCTCTATCATCTGCCTTTGATAAAGCTCTTTTAGTTGTAATCTGCCACATTGCAAAAATTTCGTCGTAATCCTCTATTGTCATAGGCTTAATCTGTACTGACATAATGCACCTCACAATTTTAATTTATTTTTATAAAGTATTAATACTAAGCTCTAATTAAATGGTGAACAAATTAAATTTTATTTGGTAGACCTATACTTAAAAATTTCGATTATCCCCAAAACAACAAATGCAATAGATAGAATAAGTGTCACTATCCACTTTGCCATATTTTCGCCACTCAATCCTACAAAAACAAATGCTAATATAGCAACAATTCCAATTACCAATTGAAATACAGATGCTATTAAATTCCACTTGTTTTTCATACAAATGCCTCCGTAAAGTTCAAGTTCTATAATATCACAATTTTTAATTTATCCTACTGCTTATTTTCAAGCTCGCTCAGTCGTTCTTCTAAGGATTTAACTCTCTTTTCAAGATTAGTTACTACCTCGTTGATTGCAAATACAAAGATTGACAAAATGAGAGCGACACCACCCTCAATTAAAATGGGGTTACCGCTTTTAAATAGCTTCCAGCCTCCGAAAAATACTATTAGGTATATCACAATAAAGCATAGAATAAATGTACCTGCCCACCTTAAAAGCGACTTAGTTTTATTTTTCATTAGTATCTCTCCATACAAGTTAAAGTTTGTATGCACAAACTAATATTCACACCTAAAACCAATGCTATCTTGCTATTAATTTAAACAGAGTTTAAATTAATAAAACATTGTACCAATACCCTCGTCAGAGAATAGCTCGATAAGAATTGAGTGTGCTATTCTACCGTCTATAATATGGGCACGCTTTACACCACGTCTTACTGCTTCTACACAGCAATCAATCTTCGGTATCATACCGCCACTAATAATTCCCTCTTTTTTCAGCATTGGCACTTCACTTATATTAACTACAGGAATTAATGTATCTTCATCTTCCTTATCTCTTAACAAGCCACGAATATCTGTCATAAGAATTAGCTTACAAGCACCAAGCTGTGCAGCAATTCTTGCAGCAGCTACATCTGCATTTATATTGTAAACATTTCCGTCATATCCACCTGCTATTGTTGAAATAATAGGCACATAGCCATTTTTTATAGCGTCGTTAATAACCTCTGGGTTTACCTCTCTTATCTCACCTACATAACCAAGGTCTTCAGCTGTTGCCAGCTTGTCAGCCATTAACATTCTGTCATCTAAGCCACACAAACCAAGAGCCTTGCCACCGTGATTATTAAGATTCTGAACCAAGCTTTTATTTACCTTACCGGCAAGCACCATTTGAACAATATCCATTGTTTCACGGTCGGTAACTCTCATACCGTTTATAAACTTACTTTCTTTACCTGTTTTATTAAGCATTTGGCTTATTTCAGGACCACCACCATGTACCAAAACAACATTCACACCGATAAGGTGCATAAGTACTATATCACTCATAACCGCACTTTTAAGCTCTGGAGTAATCATAGCATTACCACCATATTTTACTACTACGGTTTGCCCTGAATACTTTTGAATATATGGCATAGCCTGCACAAGTACATGTGCTCTATCCTCATTAGAAACTACCATTTTTTACTTCCCTCTTTATTTTTATATTAATTATCTAAAACTAATGTCTATATACTATTCCTGAACATCAGGCTCTTCAGTTACTACATCAGGAATATTTTCTCGAATATCCTGTATTGATTTCGCCTTTTCAAGCATTTGCATTGACGGTATATGTGAATAAGCATATATACCTTTGTAGAAACATTCGTCATAGTCAGCTCTTATTGGAAATGCCAATATAGGCTCATTCATAGAAAATTGAGCATTTACACCTTTTTTGTTTCCTCTTGCGTCAAGCTTAATCCATTTATTTTCTAAAAACACAGCATTATAAGCGTGAATACCATAACCAATAGAATCATCATCTAAAAGTGTTAAACGTTGAAAGCAAAAGCCTGTGGGAATACCCTGTAAACGGAGCAACGAAGCCAATAAATTCGCCTTTGCGTGGCAAATACCCGTTTTATATTTTAAAACATCTGACGCTTTAGCAGTTATAATTTTAGCGTTACAATCAAACGAATGGGGAATTTCATCTCTTACAAACTCATATGCTATTCTTGATTTTTCGGCATTACTCATATTGTCATTGAATAATTCCATAGCTTTATTCTGAATTATCTCAGAATTATAATCTATATATTCAGTTGCCTGCAAAAACCTCTGCATTTAAAACTCCCCTTTCGTACAATATTTAATAATTCACATCAAACTATGACACACACAACCCCGAGCCAATATTTTTCAAAGAAAAATATTGAGCGAGCTTAAAAAGCTGGTGGGATAATTTCTAGACCTGTTTTTTCGTCCAGACCACATACTATGTTCATATTCTGAATAGCCTGACCAGCTGCACCCTTAACCATATTGTCAATAGCAGAAACAGCCACAAGTGTACCTGTGCGATTGTCCATATGTAGTGACACATCGCCAAAGTTTGAATATTTAATGTTATGAATATTTGCAACCTGACCCTTTGGTAGTAGTCTTACAAAGTATTCATCAGCGTAGAAGTCTTCATACACCTTTCTTACCTGCTCCTCTGTAACACCCTCTTTAAGTGGAGCATATACAGTTGAGATAATACCTCTGTTTACAGGTAACAAATGTGGTACAAAGGTAATTTTTACTGGCTTTTCTGCAAGATGAGAAAGAGTCTGCTCTATCTCTGGTGTATGACGGTGACAAGCTACCTTATATGGGTGAAATCCCTCGTTAAGGTCTGTAAAGTGTGTAGTCTG
>JAXJQK010000104.1:0-3848 GCA_036311185.1 Acutalibacteraceae bacterium
GCCTCGTTAGCTCTAAATATACCACTTTGGTGCAACAACTGGTCAACCAATGTTGTTTTTCCATGGTCTACGTGAGCAATTATAGCTACATTTCTTAAATTATCTCTCTGGCCCATACACATTCCCTCTATTTCTAAAAAATATAATGCAATAATTATTTTTTCACAATTATAGATTATATCATATAAATTTATTCTTATCAATCAACAGCAAAGTAATTTAAAAAAGTTTGAATAAGTTTATCAAGCAAATAAAAATTAGTGAAAAAATATGTTGAATATGCTGTATTGACATAGAAAAACCGAGGCATACAAAAGTACACCTCGGCTTATTATATTATTTATTCATTTTCTGGAATTGTTGTAACAGTAACGCTTACGACTTGCTTTTCGTTAGACTCTATAACCTTAAACCTAAATTCGTCATAATCAAACTCATAACCAATCTTAGGCACAGCAGAAAACTGTTCAATAATCCAACCATTGAGTGTTACAGCGTTGCTTTCAAGATTTACCTTTAGAACACGCTCAACCTTACTTATCTCTGCACTACAATCAATTTTATATGTAGAGTCATCAAGCTTTTTGATTTCTGATTGAATATTTTCAAACTCTCCGATAATTTCCTCTATCAAGTCATTAATTGAAACTATACCGTCTGTACCACCAAACTCGTCTACAACGACAGAGAAGTAACAATTATTCTTTTTCATTTCACGGAAAAGCTCGTTAGCCTTTAAATAACCTGAAACAAAGTATGGTTTATCAATTGCTTTTTTAAGTGCGTTTTCCTTTGTTTTCTCTTCTAATCGTAAAAATTTACGTGAATCAAGAACGCCTACAACACGGTCAGCAGTTTCTTCACATATAGGATAGAAAATATGTGTATTGCTTTTTATTGTTTTCATCCACTGCTCTATACTATCTTCCATCCAAAGCATAACAAGCTCTGTACGGTGTGTCATAATTTCGCTTATGTAAATATCATTAAATTCAAAGATATTTTGAATTACATTATTTTCGTCCTCGTTAATTACACCCTTTTCTGTACCTGCGTCTGCCATCATACGGATATCCTCTTCGCTAACCTCGCTATCCTCTGCGTTAGGGTCAATTCCCATTAAACGCAAAACACCATTTGTAGAGGCTGTAAGTAACCATACTAAAGGTGAAAAAGCCTTTGAGATAAAGCTTACAGTTCCAGCTAAAGCAAGTGCTATTGATTCTGTTTTTCTCATAGCTACACGCTTAGGAACAAGCTCACCAAAAACAAGTGTGATAAATGAAAGTAAGATTGTAATAACAATTACCGAAATAGTATTAAGAGTTTCTTGTGGCACTGGAATACCTAAGTTTAATAGACCTTTAACAATAACCTCTGAAAAATTATCTGCTGCAAAGGCACTGCCTAAAAATCCTGAAAGTGTAATTGCAACCTGTATTGTAGCCAAAAAGCTGGCAGGCTGACTTGTAAGCTTTTGAAGCTTTAACGCTTTCTTATTTCCCTCTGATGCCATTTTGGCAAGTTTGTTTTCATTCATAGATAATACTGCAATTTCTGCACAAGCAAAAACTGCATTCAAAGCTATAAGTACAAGCTGTAAAATAATTTGTCCTATCAATTCTTTTATCCCCTTATTTAATTATTATGATTATAAAAATTATTATGATTATAAAATTTATAAATTTAACTCACTATCTTTTTCAGGAATAAATAAATCAAGCGAAAATCAAACAGACATAGAGCTTTACCAAAATATAAACTGCCTGTGATACTACTATCATCAGTATCCATACATACCCTCCATAACACGTTTTGAGCCTTATTTTATCAAATCAAAATACTTATGTCAAGATGTTAATAATTTTTTTAAAAATATTATTTTATCAAATTGACATTACACTTTTTATGCTATAAAATATACCATACTGTCGAATTTATACTTTTAAATATTTATATTAATGAGGGATTTTAAATTGTACATATTAAACCAAATTATTGATTTACGCAGAAGATACGGAAGACGCTACAGAGGAGAGACGGCTTACTTTGAAGGTGCTATGCTTTTTGTTGCAATGTTAATTATAGGTGTATGGTGGAATTTTATTTCTAAAAAACTACCTTATGTAGTGCAATATATAGTAGCAGCAATACCTGTAGCGATTATGGCTTTTGTGTTTACTTTTGTAACTAAGTATACCGCTGCTATAGTGGGATTTTTTATAGTAAGCGTTGTTGCTATGTTGATTCATGAAATTGTATTAACTACAAAAGGAAAATTGCAGGAAAGACGTTTTTGGGTACATCCTGTACCTGATTTTATGGTTGTATGCAGTATAGCTACATTAGTTGTAGAGCTATATCTTCTTATAAAATTTTAATTCGCATAAAAAAATCTGGAGGGAATTCCTAGAATGGGAATTGTATTTAATCAAATATTTTCTAACATAATTAACATAACAGAATGTAGCATAATTCATAAACCATCATTAAGTAGTATAATTACGCTTGCTATATTCGTCATATGGTTCTTTGTAGCTAAATTTCTTTCACCTAAGCTACAATATATAGTGGCTTCACTACCTGTTATTTCATCAATTATCCTATTTTTCTTTGTAATAGAAAGTTGGAAATTTATTATTGTTGTAGCAGCTTTAAGTATTATCTTATTCTGGGTTATTAAAAATCATTCATGGATTAGCTTTCTATTTGAAAACAGAAGCTTCGATGTAGAAACTGTGCCTGATTATATGTTTGTTTGTGGCATACTTGTTACTTCAGTAGAGCTTCCTCTGCTAATAATTAAAATGATATTAATATAAACAATAAAAAGCCAAAGTGGAAAGCTATATTTAGCTTCCTCTTTGGCTTTTTTATTTTAGCTATATCTCAATTGTTTTATTTATTAAATCTGCTATTGTTACACTGTCCAGATATTCATTTACTATATTGTCAAGCTTATGCCACAAAGGCAGAGTAAGACAGCTTGCTGAACGTGAACATTCCTCTGTACTGCAATTTTCTAAACAGGCTACAGGGGCAAGAGTACCCTCTGTAAGCTTTAAAACCGAACCTATGGTATATTTATCCGGAGTCTCTTTTAATCTATAGCCTCCGTTTTTACCTCTTAGGCTTTCAAGATATCCTGCCTTTGAAAGTGTAGCAACTATATTTTCAAGGTATTTCATAGAAACATCCTGTCGCTCTGCTATACCCTTTAACGATACATATTCATCTCTTGGATGCAATGCAAGGTCAATAAGAACCCTTAATGCATATCTCCCCTTTGTTGAAACCATCATAGATAACTTCACCTCTGTGTTATTTTACTATAAATAAATACAGATTTCAAGAACAGAAAAATTAATTCTCCGATACAAATTTTCACAATTTTTTTACATTTAAAATGCTAATATAAAAATTGTGAAATTACAAAATTGGAGGTTAAAATGATAATTTGTCCTGAATGCGGTACACAGGTTGAAAAGGGCATTTGCCTTTGCCCTAACTGTGGAGAAGAAATGCTTTATAACAAAAAAGCTACCTATAAATATAAACTACTTTTAAATTCATTTAATAAAGAAAAAATGCTTTCTGCAATCTCGTATATTGGTTTTTTATGGATTATACCACTTATAAAGGGTAGGCGTTCAAATCTTACTATGTTTCATATAAACCAAGGAATAAGCCTGTTAATTGCAGAAATCATTTATGGTATATTCTATTTAATTCTAAAAAAGCTATTGCTTGAAATATCAATATGGCTATACCCTATAATAGCTGTTGCTGGCATAGTAGAATTTATTTTTATAATATTTGCGATTTTAGGAATTACAAGTGCAATTAAA
>JAXJQK010000105.1:0-13952 GCA_036311185.1 Acutalibacteraceae bacterium
AGTTTACAGAATGGAAATAAGCCATGGAAGGATAAGGGAGTATATTTTGTTACCGGAGGTAATGGTGGACTAGGTAGAATTTTTGCAAGAGAGATTGCAAATTCAGTGAAAGAACCTGTAATTATATTAGTTGGAAGACGAGAATTAGACGAAAACGGAAAATCATTTATCTCTGAATTAAAAGAAATGAACAGCATAGTTGAATATATAACTATGGATATCACAAATGAAGAGAGCGTAACAGACAATATACAGAAAATTGTAACAAGATATGGAAAAATAAATGGTATTTTACATTGTGCAGGAGTTAATTACGATAATTATCTTATAAAGAAAAAAGAGGAAGAGATATGTAAAACACTTGCACCAAAGGCAACCGGTGTTGTTTTATTAGATAATGCAACTAAAAATTTAGATCTAGATTTCTTTATATGTTTTTCTTCTCTTTCAGGAGCAATAGGAAGTGCAGGACAAGCAGATTATGCATCAGCTAATGCATTCATGGATGAATATTGTGTATACCGTAACAAGTTGGTAGAAGAAGGAAGAAGAAAAGGAGTTTCTATTTCAATAAATTGGCCACTTTGGAAAGATGGCGGAATGCATATGGATCAAGAAAGTGAAAAAACTCTTGTAGAAATTTCTGGTATGGTAGCAATGCCAAGTAATCAAGGAGTAAAACTTTTTTATTCAATTTGGAACAATGTAAAACTCGATCCGAAATTTGAAAATATAATTTGTCTTTATGGAAATGCTTCAGATATGCAAGTAAAATTAATAGATGATCTTTTGCAATTACATGGTGAAGCTTTGTTATCTAAAGAAAATACAACAGTAGAAAATTACAAAGATAAGGATATAGCAATTATTGGCATATCTGGCAGATATCCAGAAGCAAGAAATTTAAATCAATTTTGGGATAACTTGCAACAAGGAAAAGACTGTATTTCAGAAATTCCTAAGGACAGATGGGATAACGATTTATATTATAAAAATTGCAAAAAAGAAGATATCCCATATTTAAAAGAAGGCGGATTCTTAAATGGTGTTTACGAGTTTGATCCACTATTTTTCTCAATATCTCCCAATGAGGCAAAGATGAAAGATCCGCAAGAAAGATTATTTTTACAATGCTGTTATGAAACTTTAGAAGATGCCGGATATACTAGAGAAAGATTGCAGAGTATGGATTCATCTGGAATGAGTAGTAGTGTTGGTGTTTTTGCTGGTGCAATGTGGGAAGAATATCAAATGTATGGAGCTCAAGAACAACTTTTGGGAAATCCTTATTATATGGGTGGCAATGCATCATCTATTGCGAATCAAGTATCGTATTTCTTCAATCTACATGGACCATCTATGGTTGTTGATACAATGTGTTCTTCATCGTTAACTGCATTACATCTTGCTTGCCAAAGCTTGCACGATGAAGAGTGTGATGCTGCTCTTGTTGGTGGAGTAAATTTATCAATTCATCCGAATAAATATTTTTTACTTTGTCAAAGTAATTTTGCATCTACTCGTGGCAGATGTGAGAGTTTTGGAGACAAGGGAAATGGCTATGTGCCTGGAGAAGGTGTGGGTGCAGTGATGCTAAAACCTTTGAAAAAAGCAGTAGCGGATGGCGATCAGATATATGGTGTAATTAAAGCAACAGCAGTAAATCACGGAGGTAAAACAAGCAGTTTTACTGTTCCAAATCCAAATGCTCAAGCAAATGTGATTGGAAATGTTTTTAAAAAATCTGGAATTAATCCAAGAACAGTTTCTTATATTGAAGCTCACGGAACAGGAACAAAATTGGGAGATCCAATAGAAATTGCAGGATTAAATCAAGTATTTACAAAATATACAGATGAGAAACAATTTTGTGCTATTGGTTCAGTAAAATCTAATATTGGACATTTAGAGGGAGCAGCAGGAATAGCAAGTTTAACTAAAGTGTTATTACAAATGAAACACAAAAAGATTGTACCTTCGTTACATTCAAGTACATTAAATTCATATATAGATTTTGAAAATTCTCCTTTTGTTGTTTCACAGAAATTAGAGGATTGGAAAAAACCTAAACTAAATATAGATGGAGAAGAAAAAGTTTTTCCAAGAAGAGCATGTATATCAGCTTTTGGTGCTGGTGGCTCAAATGCACATGTTTTAGTTGAGGAATATCTATCTGAAGAAGAAAAATTGGAAAATATTAAAAAAGGAACATATGCAATTACTGTTTCTGCACGAACAGAAGAACAATTAGATATAAAAATTAAAGAACTTTATTCTAGTATTAAAGATAATTATAATAGCGATGTATTTTTAGAAAGTATAGCTTATATTTTACAAACAGGAAGAGAAGATTTTAACTATAGAATGGGTTTCTGTGTTTCAAGTATACAAGAACTTATTGGAATTTTAGAGAAATGTAGTAATGGTTCATACTCTGATAAGGTAGAAAAAAGGCAAGTTATACGTAATGTGGAAACAGTAAAAAATCTTACTAGTAAAGAAATTCAAGAACAAATTGTTAATGGAATAATGAAAAAAGAACAAAAAGAACTTCTTAAGTTATGGCTTTTAGGAGCAACAATTCCATGGATACAATTATATTCTAGACAAAATGTACAGAAAATAAGTCTTCCAACTTATCCATTTGAAAAAGATGTTTATTGTGGTATTGATAAAATGAAACATTTTTTGTGGGACTTCAGTGACAATTATGAAGTAAAAAAATTAAATATTGATTCTAATCAAGAAAAAATAAATCAAAAAACAGAACGAAGTGATGAAGCTGTGTCTATAATTAATAAAAATATTAATACAGTGCGAAACACAACAATTACAGAAAAGCCAAAAGATGAATTTAGTTTATTAACCTTTGAACAAAAATGGATTTCAGAACCAATTTCATCTAAAAAGAAAGAAAGTTTAAAAATTGTTTGTTTTGCTCAAGATGCGTCTATTATGCAGATGATATCTAATGAGGCGATGTTGTTTGATGAAAAAATTCAATTAATTTGGATTTTATGTGGAGAACAATACGAAAAGAAGTCTTCTTCTGAATATTTAATTGAATATGAACAAAAAGAAGATTATGTAAAATGTTTCAAAGATATCAAAAACTCTTTTGGTAGTATTGATAATGTTCTTTATCTTAGTCCATTAAATGATAAAATTTTCCATCAAGAGGTATTTGGACTAATTAGCATACTACAAGCTTTATATGAGGCTAAATTAAATTCACTGACTGTATTTATTGCAGGACTTTATAATGATTTATTAGAAAAGGCTTATGCAGAATCTTTGATTGGTATGGATAAGTCAGTAGTTATTACTCATTTGAATTTATCTATAGGTGTGGTTTTGGCTAATGAGAAACAAATAGATATAGCTACATATATCAATCTACTATTTAGCGAATGTTTTGCAAATACAACAAAGAGTGTTTTATACGAAGAAGGTGTTCGAAAGACTCAAAAGGTATTGCCAGTAGAGGTGAAAGAAGAACAAGTTGCTTGTGTTTATGAAAATGGAACCTATTTGATTACCGGTGGTATGGGTGGTTTAGGAATTTTATTTGCAAAACACTTATCAGAACAATACAACGCTAATATAGTTCTTACAGGTCGTAAAAAGCTTGCAGATGTAGAAGATAAATTAAAAGAACTAAAAAATGACGGAATGAAAGTTATCTATGTTTCAGCAGATGTATGTGATGAAATACAGATAAAAAATTTAATTGAAGAAACTAAGCAAACTTTTGGTGAAATCAATGGAATTATTCATTCTGCTGGATTAATTGAAGGAGAGAATATTTTAGATAAGAAATATTCTGAATATCAAGCTATTATAAAACCTAAAATACAAGGAACTTTGGCATTAGAAAAAGCGTTTGCAAAAACGAAATTAGATTTTGTTTGTTATTTCTCTTCAAGCTCAGCCATATTAGGAGATTTTGGATCATTTGATTATTCAGTAGGAAACCATTTCTTGTTAAGTTATGCAAATTATAGAAGACAGCAGAAAGAAATGTCGGGCTATACATATGTAATCGAATGGCCTTTATGGAAAGATGGCGGTATGGGATTTAAAACAGAAGCTGCAGAGCATATGTATTTAATGACAAGTGGACAAAAAGGTTTAACCAGAAAAGAAGGAACACAGATTTTTGATGCGTTGATTAAGAGTAAACAATGGGAAAGTCTTGTTTTATACGGCAGAGAAGAACGTATAAACAAAATGTTTAATATAGAGGAAAAATCGAAAGAAACTTCAACTACTGAAACAGTAAGAAAACCAATAGAAAAGGATAATCAAAAGGTTGTAAAAAATATTTCATCGAAACAAAGTGATTTAGGACATTATGTGATGGATACTATGAAAGAATTGATTCATAGTATTTTAGGTGTAGAATTCCAGCAGATGGATGAAAATTTGAATTTTGGTGATTTTGGTTTTGATTCTGTAAGTTTATCAAAATTTGCACAAGGAATTAAAGAATTTTCTGGAGTAGATGTAACACCAGACGTATTTTTTGAGTATACTTCTTTGAATGAAATGGTAAACTTTTTTAAGCAGGAGCATCCAGATGCTTTAGCTCGTTTATATCAAAAAGAGGATGTTGTGGAAACAACAGATACGTTTGTGAATAATACAGAAGAGAGTTATATCAAAGAAACTTCAGAACATAATATAGTAAAGCAGTGCTTTGAAGATGACTCTATTGCAATTGTTGGTATAAGTGGAAAATTCCCTGATGCAGATAATGTTGATGAGTTTTGGGATATTCTGCAAGAAGGAAAAGAAGTTGTAAGAAAAGCTCCGTTGCGTTTCGGAATGGAAAATAGTAGAGCAGAGAATTTGTACATGGGTGTAATGAACAATATAGGTGATTTTGATCCTGCTTTCTTTGACATTCCACCTAAAGAAGCTCGCTTTATGGATCCAAGACAAAGAATTTTATTAGAGGAAACATGGCATGCATTAGAGGATGCAGGAATTGGTGACTTTGAAATTCAAAACGAGAAGATAGGTATGTTTGTGGGAGCTGATGATGGAGATTATAATGAAATCGGAAGACAGAAGGGTAATATAACTTCAAATCATAATGCTGTGTTAGCTGCTCGCTTGGCATATTTTTTAAATCTCAGTGGTCCGAATATGTGTATAAATACTGCATGTTCTTCAGGATTAGTTGCTGTACATCAAGCGTGTCAAAGTATTAGAACCGGTGAATGTGATATAGCAATTGCTGCAGGTGTAAACTTGTGGTGTACATTAGAAGGCTATATAGAGATGGATGAAGTTGGTATGCTTTCAGCAAGTAAAAAGTGTTATGCTTTTGATAAGCGTGCTGATGGTGCTGTACCTGCTGAAGCAGTTGTTGTTGTTGTACTGAAGAGAAAGTCAAAAGCAGAGCAGGATTCTAATAATATTTATGGTGAAATAATTGCAAGTGGTATTAATTATGATGGAAAAACAAATGGAATTACAGCACCTAGTGGAAAGGCTCAAAAAAATCTTTTAGAGGATGTTTATAATAGATTTGGTGTAAATCCAAGTGATATTAATTACATGATAGCACATGGTACTGGTACTAGAATAGGAGATCCAATAGAAATTAAAGCGATTGCTTCTGTTTTGAAAAATGCAAATGCTGAAAAGCATTCTTGTGCTTTAACATCTACAAAGCCTAATATAGGACATACTTTGGCGGCGTCTGGTCTTGTGAATCTAATCGGTCTTGTGTTAGCATTAAAAAATGAGATGATTCCAAAAGAGATTAATTGTGAGCAACCTTCTGATTATGTTCGCTGGGAAGATAGTCCGGTGTATATTAACAGAGAGAATCAAGTGTGGAAAGATGGAAAGAAACTAAGACTTGGAGCAGTAAGTGCGTTTGGAATGAGTGGAACGAATGCTCATATTGTTGTAAGAAGTGCTAAGAAAAAAACAGAGGAAGCAATTACAAAACCAACATATTTGGTTACCTTATCAGCTAAAACTGAAAATGCACTTATAACGAAATGTAGTGATCTAAAAAATTATCTGAAAAATAAAAAGAATGCTGGAAGAATGGCAGATATTAGTTTTACACTTATGAGTGGTAGACATCATTTCTCACATCGTATTGCTTTCTTAGCTGATAGTGTCGAATCAGCATACCGTATATTACAACAAATAATAGATGGTAAGCAAATGGAGAATGTATTCCATAATGAAGTTACAAAGCACTTTGTTTTACAAGAACAAATACAAAATATGATAAAGAATTTGTGTATAGAAAGTAAGAACGAAACCGATAGAGATGTATATTGGGGTGAATTACAGGCATTAGCACAACTTTATTGTATTGGATATGAGATTCCTGGATATGAAATGTTTGAGAAGAATAGTGTAACTAAGATTTCGTTGCCTACTTATCCATTTGAAAATGAAGTTTATTGGGCAACAAAAGAAAAGGTGAAAATGAAGAAAACAGTTAATTATGTACCTGCCAAAAAACAGAAACAGGTTATTAAGCAGAAAACAGTTTCAGTAGACCAATATTTGATATCTGATTTAAAGGATGCAATTTATGATGTTTTAGGTATTCCTTTCTCACAGATGGATGAAAAAACTAATTTAGCAGATTTTGGATTTACATCAATTACATTATCTGAATTTGCAGATAAAATATCTGAATTTTCAGGTGTTGATGTTAAACCGAATTTATTCTATCAATATGCATCTTTGAATGAATTAGTATCATACTTTACTTCTGAACATTCAAGTGCTTTAGGTCAATTATATAAAGTAGAGCAAGCAAGCGAGGTTGAATTTATAACGGAAATAGAAGAAGAGAATACTGAAGAAATAGAAATGTACGAAGAACGTTTTATAGCTGAAATTGTGGAAGATGATAATACAACTGAGAAAAATAAAACGGATTCGGTAGCTATTGTCGGAATTAGTGGTAAGTTCCCAAGTGCAGATAATGTTGACGAGCTTTGGAGTATTTTAAAAGAAGGAAAAGAAGTAATTAAAGAAGTACCTCCTCGTCAGGGTTGGGAAAATCGTAATAACTGCAATATGCAGATGGGAACTTTGAATTGCATCGATGAATTTGATCCAGCCTTTTTTGAGATTTCTCCTAGAGAAGCTTGTTTTATGGATCCAAGACAAAGAATTTTGATTGAAGAAACTTGGCATGCTTTAGAAGATGCGGGAATTGGTCATTTTGAAATTCAAAATGAAAAAATCGGAATGTTTGTAGGAGCCGAAGATGGCGATTATCAAATTTTAGGTGGAGACAAAGGAAGTATTACCTCAAATCATAATGCTGTTTTGGCCGCAAGATTGGCATATTTCTTGAATTTAAAGGGACCTAATATGTGCATTAATACTGCATGTTCATCTGGACTTGTTGCAGTTCATCAGGCTTATCAAAGTATAATGGCAGGAGAATGTGATATAGCGATTGCCGCAGGTGTAAATTTATGGTGCACACCAGCGGGGTATATTGGTATGAAAAATGCTGGTATGATTTCAGCAGAAAGTAAATCCTATACATTCGATAAGCGTGCATCTGGAATGGTACCAGCAGAAGCTGTAGCAGTTGTTGTATTAAAGAAGATGTCTAAAGCAAAACGAGATAGCAATAATATTTATGGAGAAGTTATAGCAAGTGGTATTAATTATGATGGAAGAACTAATGGTATAACAGCTCCAAGTGGAAAAGCACAAACTGAGTTACTAGAAGATGTGTATAATAGATTCCATATCAATCCACAAGATATAAATTATATTGTTACTCATGGAACAGGAACAAGAATAGGTGATCCAATAGAAATAGAGGCACTTTCTACTGTGTTTAAAAAAGCTAATGTAAAAACTGGCTCTTGTGCACTTACATCAACAAAACCAAACATTGGTCACGCTTTAGCTGCATCAGGAGTTGTAAGTCTAATTAGTTTGGTGTTGGCATTAAAGAATGAGACAATACCATTAGAAATTAATTGCGAACAACCTTCGGATTACGTTAATTGGGATGAATGTCCATTCTATATTAATAATGAAAATTGTGTTTGGAAAGATGGAGAAAAGCTTCGTGTAGGAGCAGTAAGTGCATTTGGAATGAGTGGAACGAATGCTCATATTGTTCTTAAAAGTGTTAAAAACGAAGTTGAAGCTTCAACAACTCGCCCTTCATATTTATTTACTCTTTCAGCAAAAACTGAAAAGTCTTTAATGGTTAAATGTGATGAATTACTATCATATCTAAAAGACAAAAAGGATACATATAAATTATCAGATTTGAGCTATACTCTATTAGATGGTAGACAGCATTTTTCAAACCGAATTGCTTTTGTGGCAGATAACACAGAAACAGCAATCCGTATGTTACATCAAATTATAAATGGAAAAATTGCAGATAATTGTTATAAGAATGAAGTAACAAGAAGCTTTAGTCCACAAAGAAAAATGCAAAAAGTTGTTAAGTCTTTGTGTTTAGAAAGTAGAATGGAAACAAATACAGAGGAATATCAGGATATTTTAGGGGCTTTAGCACAGTATTATTGTATGGGTTATGATGTTTCTGGAGATGAATTATTTGAAAAGGGTAGTGTGTTAAAAATTAATATACCACTATACCCATTTGAGAATAAAAAATATTGGATACCAAAATCACAGGATACAATTTCTAATAACGAAAAACCTATGTTGGTTGAAAATAGCTCTCAGAAGATGAGGTTTTCAAAACAAGTAGTTGAAGAACAGAAAGATAAAAAGATAACAAAATTGGTTGATACTGGTGTTAAAGAAGTTACTGTTCCATTTGTTGAAAATAAAAATATTAGAAGCGGTAAAGAAAATTCTGATAATAGAGAATGTGATTTGAAAACTCAAAATGTAAAATTGACACCTTTGTCTAAGGCTACTGATTTTGAAGTTAAAAATAAAAAACAAAATAAAATTCAATTGCAACTAAGTTCTTTGGTAGATGAAAAAGTAGATGGAAAAACTTTTGCCAAAAGAGAAGAAGATGTAATAGAAACAAATAGTGGTACAAATAACAAACAAAATGTAGCTATTAACATTGAAGAAATAACAGAAGACTTAGCAGAATCTCTTGCTAAAGAGCTATTTATGGCTAAAGAAGATATAAGCTATGACAAGAGTTTTACAGAGATGGGGCTAGATTCAATAGTAGGTGTTGAATGGATGCGTGGAATCAATAAAAAATATAATACTGATATAGAGTCAACTAAAATTTATCAGTATTCTACCTTAATTGATTTGTCACAATATTTGTATTCTGTTTTAGAAGAAACTTGTGTAGCTAAATTGGAATTGCCAACTGTTAATAGTAGTTTGGATACAGAACCTCAGAGTATAAATCTAGTTTCTTTGTCAGATACTAGTGATTTGAAAGTAAAAGACATAGAAAAACCTCAAAAGAATATAACACTAAGTTCTGTTTCTGAAAAAAGCGTACCAGTCAAAACTATAGAAAAAGTGCAACCTGCTATAAAAGAAAGCGTGGTTGTAAATACAGTACATACAATAATTGTTGATATTAACATTGAAGAAATAATGGACGACTTAGCAGAGTCTCTTGCTAAAGAATTGTTTATGGCTAAAGAAGATGTAAGCTATGACAAAAGCTTTACAGAGATGGGATTAGATTCAATAGTAGGTGTTGAATGGATGCGTGGAATCAATAAGAAATATAATACCGATATAGAGTCAACTAAAATTTATCAGTATTCTACTTTAATTGATTTGTCACAATATTTGTGTTCTATTCTTGGAAAAAATGGTGAAGCTAAAGTAGAATTGTCAACTGTTAATGATAGTTTAGATACAAAATCTCAGGGAATAAATTTAGTTTCTTTGTCAGATGCTTGCGATTTTAAAGCAGAAGAGATATCAGAGCCTAAAAAGAATGTAAGCTTAGATTCCGTTTCTGAAAAAAGTGTGCCTGTTAAAACTATGGAGAAAGTACAACCAGTGATAAGAGAAAGTGTTGATGGTAATACAGTGCGTACAACTGTTGTTGATATTAGTATTGAAGAAATAATGGACGACTTAGCAGATTCTCTTGCCAAAGAGTTATTTATGGTTAAAGAAGATGTAAGTTATGACAAGAGTTTTACAGAAATGGGACTAGATTCAATCGTGGGTGTTGAATGGATGCGTGGAATCAATAATAAATATCATACAGATATAGAGTCTACCCAAATTTATAAATATCCAAATTTGATTGATTTAGCAAAATATATCTATTCTATTTTTCTAAATGATCATAAGGTAAACGTGCAAACTGAATATGGTGTGCAACAAAAAGGAATTAATTTAGTTCCACTACCAGAAACTAATAATTCCCAGAAAGAAACAGCAGAAAAAAATAATACTGATGAAAGAGATATGGTTGTAGAACAAATAAAATCTAATATTAGTCAAGAAAAGATAATGGAAGAGCTAGCAGACTCTCTAGCTAAAGAATTATTTATGGCTAAAGAAGATGTAAGTTATGATAGAAGTTTTACAGAAATGGGATTAGATTCAATTGTGGGTGTTGAATGGATGCGTGGAATTAATAAAAAATACCATACAGATATAGAGTCTACCCAAATTTATAAATACCCAACCTTGATTGACTTATCAGGATTTTTATATTCTGTATTAGAAAATAATGATGTTCTTTCTTGTGAGAATGATTTGGATAACCCTATTTGCGAAAGTGAGCTAGATGTTATAAAAACTATTAGTATAGATGAAACTAAAAAGGAAACCCATAAGTTTAGTCAAAAAGATATTATGGAAGAATTAGCAGAGTCTCTTGCTAAAGAATTGTTTATGGATAAAGAGGATGTAAGCTATGATAGAAGTTTTACAGAAATGGGATTAGATTCGATTGTAGGTGTTGAATGGATGTGTGGAATTAATAAAAGATATCACACCGACATAGAGTCTACAAAGATTTATCAATATCCGACTATTTTTGATTTAGCAGAATATATAGGAAATTTATTGAAAGTTAATGAAAATAGTGATATAATTAACATGGAACTTGACAAGCTGGAAGATAATGAGGATTCTGAAAACTTAGATTTAAATTCTATTTTATATAAGGTTTATCAAGGACAAATCGATGTTGATTCTGCTGTGGAACATATACAAATTTAAAATAATTTATGTATGTGAAATCTAATTAAAAACAAGGTTTATAAATTACAGCAGGAAACTTAGATACGTATAGTATTAAGGGTATTTGGTGAAGAAGAGGGGGACTTTTTAAAAGGTATTATTTAAATAGAAGATAAAAATTTATATCGTTGAAATTATATATGAAGATTGGTGGTAATTAAAATTGTATATTATAAAATATAATGTTAAGTATATTGCCACCAATCTTCATGAAAGTATTACATTGGAATTTTAAAATTTAAAAAGTTACTGTGTGAAAATATGCTTGAAAATATGCTTGAAAATTATAAAAAATATATCAGAATATTCACAACACATATTAATAATTAAAGAAAGGAAATATAGAGCAAATTGTTTATTGCTCTATTAAAAGGTGAAAATATGTTTAAAGGTAAAGAATCAAAACTTAGTTTTATTGTAGAGGTAAAGGAAGATGGTAGTATTGTTATACCTGAGGAAGCAAGAGAAGCTTTTGGTATTAACATAGGAGATGAAGTTGCACTTTTAGGCGAAAAGCATAAAGGTTTAGCAATTGTAAAAAATGATATGTTGGTTAAAATGATTAAAAGTGGTAATTCCCTATAATTTATTAAAAATATGTTGGTTTTAAATTGGCTTATAAGTTTTTAAAAAGAGATAATATATCTAAAAACAGAATAAATATTTAAAACTATTTATTGTTGATAACTTATACTGTTATTAAACAATAAAATACATATTTATATAAGAATTCACAATTTTGTTTATAAACAGAATGGAGGAAAAAAATGAGCGAAATTATATTGAGTACAGGTAATTTAAGCAAAAAATTCAAGAAATTTACTGCATTAGATAATGTAACGGTAGAACTTGAAAAGGGAAAGATATATGGCTTGATTGGAAAAAATGGTGCTGGTAAAACAACTCTAATGAGAATTATTGCTGGCTTAAGCTATCCAACTGAAGGAAAACTTGAATTGTTTGGAAAATCTTCTCCTAAAGAATACAGCAAAGAGTTAGCTAAGATAGGAATGCTAATCGAATATCCAAGCTTGAATGGAAAAATGACAGCTAAACAAAATATAAAAGTAAATAAAATAATGCGTGGAATTCATGATGATAAGATTGATGACGAATTATTAAAAATGGTAGGTTTAGAGAATGTCGGAAAAAAGAAAGTAAAAGATTTTTCTTTAGGAATGAGACAACGCTTAGGAATTGCAATTGCTATGCTCGCAAACCCAGAGTTGTTGATATTAGATGAACCTGTTAATGGATTAGATCCTGTTGGAGTAGTAGAAATACGAAATCTTATCAAAAAGTTAAATGAAGAAAGAGGGATAACGGTATTAATCTCAAGCCATAATCTCCCAGAACTATATCAAACAGCAACAGATTATATTATTATTCATCAAGGAAAAGTGAAGCAGTGCCTTACTCAACAAGAATTGGAAGAGCGCTGTGAGCATTATTTAAAAATCGAATGTACTGATTCTAAAAAACTTGTAAACGTAATAGAACAAAAGTTAGGAAGTAAAAAATATAAAGTTATTTCCGAAAATATAGTTCATTTATATGATTTTACAGAAGATAAACAGAAAGTTTATAAGGTTTTAAATGATAATAATATTCAAGTAATGCAGTTCTCACAAGAAGGTGACACACTGGAAAATTATTTTTTAAATGTGATAGGGGGAGAGTGTGGATGATTAATTTAATAAAAGCAGACCTTTATAAAATGTCAAAAATGAGTTCTTTATATACTAGCATTTTGATTTGTTGCTGTAGTGCAGTTGGAATCGCCTACATACTTTACGGTATTCAAAAAGGAGATTTTGATGCCAAGATGAGTACTAGTGTATCATTATTGGTAGATATTATGCTTGTTTCCTTATTAGGTGGTGTGCTTACAGGAGGAATTATTTCCAGTGATTTCGAATCCAAGAATATTCATAATGAAATAGCTTGTGGAAAGGGAAGATTCAGTATTGTAATCTCTAAATTAGTTGCTTTTTCCATTGCGATGATTTGTATTACTTTACCATATGCAATAACTGCTGTTGTTGGATTTGGAATAGATGCAAAGTTTTCAAGATTAGTAGGTATTCCATCACAATTTTTTGATGTAATGAGTAATGTATGCAATGTGGAAAATGATGGAGCTGCAATCGGAAAGGCAGTTCTGATTTGCTTGTTAGTTGTGTTTATGTATGTAGCACGATTAAGTATATGTATTCCAGTTGCTTTTAAATTTAGAAAAAGTATACCAGTAATTATTGTAGGTTTTATATCAGCATTTGTGTTTGATATAATTGCTTCTTTGGTTCAAGATATTCCAGGTGTATCTGATTTATTTTCATTTTTACCATACTCAATGATTACAAATTGTACGATGAATGCAGATTCTGGAGATATTGTTAAAATATTATTAAGTGGTACTGCTTTTATTGTAGCTATGGTTGCGATTTCTTATGCATTGTTTAGAAAAGATGAAATCAAATAAGTTTATATGCAACATATAAGTATTCGTTTTAAATGTGATAGAATACACAATGGATAGAAAAAGGCTCAATGTCAATAGTTGGGGTAACTCCAAAATAAGAAAAGCGAAAACAGGCAACGGCAACTAAGCTGTTGCCTGTCGTTGGTGTTTGCCCAGAATGGGCAGTAACTCGGTGGTGAAAGTCCACTACAGGCTTGGCAGTAGGAACTGTTAGCTGAGGGCAAGTGCGTCCACCGTGAGGTGGAGTATGAAGTAAGCCTAAGGCAAACTCTTGGTCTGACGAACA
>JAXJQK010000106.1:0-3811 GCA_036311185.1 Acutalibacteraceae bacterium
ACCATATTACAGTATTGAAGATGCATTCCCATATGGTCACGGGGAAAAATCTGTTTTTCTTATAGAGCGTTTTATGCGTTTGAAAATTGACGAAGCTATGGCTATTCGTTGGCATATGGGTGGCTTTGACGAGTCAGCAGGCTATACAATAAGTCAGGCTTACGAAAAATACCCTCTTGCAGTAAAGCTTCATCTTTCAGATTTGGAGTCTACATATCTGAGAGAAAAGAACACCTCTGTTATTAACAGATAATTTATAGATTAATTAGAAAATAAAATTATAGGGAAGATTACTATGTTACTAAATGCAAAGGGTGGAATTATAAATATTGAAGATACTTCTATAGATTATATATCATTTGGTAATGCTGATAAAATACTTATAATGATACCTGGCTTAGGTGATGGACTAAAAACAGTAAAAAATTATGCTATCCCATTTGCTATGATGTACAGAGAGTATGCAAAAGAATATAAGGTGTATGTTTTCAGTAGAAGAAATAATCTGCCGAAAGCATTTTCTACAAGAGATATGGCAAAGGATATAGTATTTGCTATGGAATATTTAAATATAGAAAAAGCAGATGTTTTAGGAGTATCACAGGGTGGAATGATAGCACAATATCTTGCTATTGATTACCCTGAAAAAGTAAATAGGCTTTGTCTTGCTGTAACATTATCAAAGCCAAATGAAACATCGCAAAAGGTAGTAAGTAATTGGATTGAAATGGCAAATGCAGGGGATTATAAAAATCTGTTTATTGATACAGCAGAAAAATCTTATTCTGAAAAATACCTTAAAAAGAACAGATGGCTCTATCCTTTTATGAGTAAAGTAGGAAAACCAAAAGATTTTAACCGATTTATTATTATGGCAAATACTTGCTTAACACATAATTCTTATGATGATTTAGAAAAAATTAAAGCTCCTACTTTGGTTATTGGTGGAGCTGATGATAAAATTGTTACAGGAAAAGCCTCAAAAGAAATTGCCGAAAAAATACCAAACAGCAAACTACATATGTATGAAGATTTAGGTCATAGTGCGTATGAAGAAGCAAAGGATTTTAATTTGCGTGTCTTAGAATTTTTTAAGTAATTGAGTATAATATAAAGTTTTAAAATAATCTGCAAATCTTGACAATGGCTGTAATAGGTAGTAAAATTATACGGTAAATAATTATAGATTGTCTGCTTATATTTGTGGCTATGATGGGAATAACGGCAGTAATGCTTATAATTTTGCCTGTTACAAGAAAAAATCCAACCTCTTGTCTCAAGTATTTGGGGCAGAGGTTTTGTTTTTGTTTAGAATAATTAATTCAGTATTATAAGCAGAAAATAAAATCAATTTGAAATTATATTAATTAAAAGGAGAATAAATTATGCAGTGGACAGGCTTGAATGAGCTAAGAGAAAAATATCTGGCTTTTTTTGAAAGCAAAGAGCATTTAAGATTGCCTAGCTTTTCACTTGTACCAAAGGATGACAACAGCTTACTGTTGATTAACTCTGGTATGGCACCAATGAAAAAGTATTTTACAGGAGAGATTACACCACCTAAAAAGCGTGTAACAACCTGTCAGAAATGTATTCGTACACCTGATATTGAGCGTGTAGGTATTACAGCAAGACACGGTACATTCTTTGAAATGCTTGGTAACTTCTCATTCGGAGATTACTTTAAGCACGAGGCAACAGCATGGGCTTGGGAGTTCTTTACAAAGGTTCTTGAAATTCCAGAGGAAAAGCTATATGTTTCTGTTTATGAGAAGGATGACGAGGCTTATAAAATCTGGACAGAGGAAATTGGTGTAGATCCATCTCATATGGTTCATCTTGGTAAAGAGGATAATTTTTGGGAGCATGGCTCAGGTCCTTGTGGCCCTTGTTCAGAAATTTACTTTGATAGAGGTCCAGAAAAGGGCTGTGGAAGTCCTGACTGTGCAGTTGGCTGTGAATGTGACCGTTATGTAGAGGTTTGGAACCTTGTATTTACACAGTTTGAAAGCGACGGTAATGGAACATATACACCACTTGACCACCCTAATATTGATACAGGTATGGGTCTTGAGCGTCTAGCTTGCGTTATGCAGGGTGTAGATAACCTATTCCTTGTAGATACAGTTAAGGGTATAATGGATAAGATTGTTGACATTGTAGGCGTTAAGTATGGTGACGGTGAAAAGACTGATATTTCACTACGTGTAATTACTGACCATATCCGTAGCACAACCTTTATGATTAGTGACGGTGTAATGCCATCTAACGAGGGTAAGGGCTATGTTCTTAGAAGATTACTAAGAAGAGCTGCAAGACACGGTAGACTATTAGGATATAACAAGCCATTCCTATATAAGGTAGCAGAAGAGGTTATCAATTGCAGTAAGGGTGCATACCCAGAGCTTGAAGAAAAGCACGACCTAATCATCACTATGATTAAAACAGAGGAAGAGTCATTCAGCAAAACTATCGACCTTGGTATGGCTATTCTTAACGATATTATATCTAAGGAAGACGTAAAAGAGCTTTCTGGTGAGAATGCATTTAAACTTAATGACACATATGGTTTCCCAATAGATTTAACTAAGGAAATCCTTGCAGAAAAGGGTATAGGCGTAGACGAAAAGAGATATCACGCACTACTTGCAGAGCAGAAAAAGCGTGCAAGAGATGCCCGTAAAAATGCAGGTGCAGATGCTTGGCTTAGCGACAATGTAGATTTAACAGATCTACCAGGCACTAATTTTACTGGCTACAATACACTTGTAAGCAATGGTAAGGTTCTTACAATCATCAAAGAGGGTGAGCGTGTAGAGTCTGCAACAGCTGGTGAAAAGGTAGCAGTAGTACTTGACTCAACATCTTTCTATGCTGAAAGTGGTGGTCAGATTGGTGATGTTGGTACAGCTAAATCGAATTCTTGTGTAATTGATGTATACAACACATCAAAAGACCAGACAGGTTGCTTTGTTCATTCAGTAGAGATTACAGAGGGTATGCTTTCAGTTGGCGATACTCTTGAGCTTACAGTAGATAAAGAATACCGTGAAAAGGTAATGCGTAACCATTCAGGTGCTCATGTATTACAGGCAGCACTTCGTAAGGTTCTTGGTAACCATTGCGAGCAGGCTGGTCAGCTTGTAAACGAAAACAGAATCAGATTTGACTTTACTCACTTCTCTGCACTTACACCATCAGAGCTTGCAGATGTTGAAAAGATGTGTAACGAAGAAATTCTAAAGGCTGTACAGGTTGAAGTTAAAGAAATGCCAATTGAAGAGGCTAAAAAGATTGGTGCTATGGCATTGTTTGGCGAAAAATACGGCGATGTTGTAAGAGTTGTAAAGATTGGTGATTTCTCAACAGAGCTTTGTGGTGGTACTCACGTTTCTAACACAGGTCAGATTGGTATGTTTAAAATTATTTCTGAGTCATCAGTTGCTTCAGGTGTAAGAAGAATAGAGGCTGTTACAGGTACAAATGCAGTTGCAGAGTATAACAAGCTAATTCTTACAATGGCTCAGACAGCTGATATTTTAAAGATTAACAACCCACACGAAATTGTTAAGGGTGCTACTCACGTTGCTGCAACACTAAAGGCTAAGGATAACGAAATTTCAGACCTTAAAAATAAACTAGCTTCAAGCGAAATCGACAGCGTTCTTAATAATGCTGTACAGGTAGGTAGCTTTAAGGTTATGACAACAAAGCTAAGTGGTGTAGATGCTGATGTGCTTCGTTCAATCTGTGCTAATATCATTAACAAAGAGCCATCAGCTGTATTCGTAGCAGCAGGTGTAAATGACGC
>JAXJQK010000107.1:0-10041 GCA_036311185.1 Acutalibacteraceae bacterium
ATATATGGCTATTCTTACTTGTGATAGTGTAACTATGAGTTATGATGGAAATGTTGTGCTTAAGGATTTAAGCTTTAAGATAAATGAAGGTGATTACCTGTGTATAGTAGGAGAAAATGGTTCGGGAAAAAGTACGCTTATTAAGGGTATTTTAGGCTTGCATACACCAAATTATGGACAATTTGTGTTTGATGAAGGACTAAAGCAGAAAGAAATAGGTTATCTGCCACAGCAAACTCTTGTTCAAAAGGATTTTCCAGCTTCTGTATGGGAGGTTGTGCTGTCGGGTAGGCTTAATCGAAAGAAAATTGCAGGCTTTTACAGTAAAGAGGATAAAGAAATTGCACAGCAAAATCTTGAGAAGCTTGGAATACCTGCTCTTAAAAAGAAATGCTACAGAGAGCTTTCAGGTGGTCAACAGCAAAGAGTACTATTAGCCAGAGCCTTATGTGCAACCGGTAAGCTTATTTTGTTGGACGAGCCTGTTGCAGGACTTGACCCTGTTGCTATGGCACATATGTATTCTATTATTAAGGAGCTTAACAGAAAAGATAATATAACAGTTATTATGGTATCGCACGATATTGTAAGTGCTGTGGCTGATGCTACACATATTCTTCATCTGTGTGTAAATGGTGATATG
The DNA here is from genome assembly GCA_036311185.1 of Acutalibacteraceae bacterium. Lineage (GTDB taxonomy): Bacteria > Bacillota > Clostridia > Oscillospirales > Acutalibacteraceae > CAG-964. The sequence goes on from JAXJQK010000107.1 coordinate 644, forward strand.
TTTTTTGGCACTACCGAGGAATATAAACATAGCAAATTAGGTAGTAGATTTTTGTATCATAACTGTCATTGTGATGAATGTGAGAATCATCAGAAAAAACATTTGCATTTAGATGAAAATAATATCGGAGGTGCAATGTAATGAGTTTATTGTCTATGTTTGAATATGGCTTTATGGTGCGTGCATTAGTTGTAGGTATACCTGTAGCCTTATGTGCGGCTTTACTTGGAGTAAGCCTGGTATTAAAAAGATACTCTATGATTGGAGATGGACTATCTCACGTTGGCTTTGGTGCATTGGCTATAGCCTCTGCCTTTAATTGGGCACCGTTACCTGTTGCTATTCCTATTGTTATTCTGGCAGCATTTCTATTGTTACGACTAAGTGAAAACAGTAAAATAAATGGTGATTCTGCAATTGCTCTTATTTCAAGCAGTGCTTTGGCTATAGGTGTAACTATTGCAACTATGCAGAATGGTATGAATACCGATATAAGTAATTATCTGTTTGGTAGCATAGTGGCTACATCTGATTTCGATGCTATTTTAAGTGTGTGTTTATCTATTGTTGTTATAGTAACATATATAATTTTTTATCATAGAATTTTTGCTGTTACATTTGATGAAAGATTTGCAAAGGCTACGGGTACCAGAGTGGAGCTTTATAATATTATTATTTCAATATTAACAGCACTTACGGTTGTGCTTGGTATGAGAATTATGGGTACACTGCTTATTTCAAGCCTTATTATATTTCCTGCACTTACTGCTATGCAGTTGTGTAAAACCTTTAAAAGCGTAATAATTACCTCTGCTGTGCTGTCGGTAGTATGTTTTTTTATAGGAATTTCAATTTCATATTTATATAGTACTCCTACAGGTGCAAGTATTGTAATTGTTAATTTAATAGCATTTATTGTATTTACACTTGCAAGAAAGATTAAAAGTTGATATCTAAGAACATTTTAAAACAAAAAATATTTAATATGCTAAAAATAATCTTTATAAACTGTATATTTTTTGTGTAAATAGATTTGTTTATTTTAAAACTTTATGATATAATAATCTATGCGTTATTGGAGTGATGATAATGAAAAAGAAAGAACGTCAATCAGGTATAGAATTATTGAGAATAATTGCTATGCTACAGATAATTTATCTTCATCTATACCAGTATGGAGGACTGCGAACAGCCTCTCTTGGTGCAGGAGAATTAAATGGTTTTATAACTACATTTATATGGAGCTTTTGTCGAGCACCAGTAGATCTCTTTATAATGATAACTGGTTACTTTATGATAACTGCAAAATTTGATATAAAGAAAACTGCAAAACGAGCAGGCACAACCTATGGTGCTATGATTTTCTATTCTATTGGAATATCAGTTATTTATTTTATAATAAATCCTGATAAGGTAAATGCTGTATCAGTTGCAAAAGCTTTATTTCCTCTTACATCTAAAACATGGTATTTTTTAAGTAATTATATTGTAATATTGCTGTTAACTCCATTTATAAATAGAATGCTTGTATCGTTGACAAAAAAGCAGTATCTCTACTTTGTGGGAATAATATTTTTTGTAATGAGTATATGGTCAACCCTTGCTGGTGTTAAAGGTCTTAATGGTGTGTTCAGAATTGATAAAATAGTTGACCCTTATTATGGCAAAAGCTTGGGTGGCTTTCTGCTTTGCTATTTTATAGGTGGTTATTTAAGATTGTTTGTGCCTTGTAAGAGAAACGAATACAAACAGTCTGATGTGAATATATGGTATTTAATATTATTTATTTTGTTATGTATAACAGACCTTGGTTTAAAATATACATTTGAACAGTACTCTAAGGTGTTCGGAATGTTTAATAATCCGTTGGTTGTATTTGAGGCAGTATTCCTGATTTTATTCTTCAGAGATTTTAAGTTTACATCTAAGTATGTAAACCTAATAGCAGGAACAACATTGGGTATATATGCTATTCACGAGCATGCATATGTGCGTGAATGGCTTTGGAAGGTTATTAGCTTTAAAGATAAATCATTATACGATACACCTCTATATCTAATACTAGTTTTATTAGGGTGTGTTGTTGTATTTGTGGGTTGTGGCTCTATAGAGTTTATCAGATTGAAAATTTTTGGATTTTTCTCAAAGATTTTTTCAACTACAAAAGATTTTTTAACTGCAAATAAAGAATAATTTATATACCTGTAATTTGAAGCAGGATATTTTTGGAATGGTATTTATGGAATAATGGTATACGACACAATAGGTAATATTATAAATGTATATCTATGTGCCATTGCATATATTTTTTATGGTATATTTTCTATAAGGCATTTTCGTAATATCTAATTTGAATTGCAGGTGTCTTATTTTATACAAAAACTGATTTGCTGTTTTTGTAATATAAAATCTGTTTTTATAAACAGAACAGAAAGAGAGGAAAGAGATTACAAGGTTAATCTCGTATTTATGTCAGAAGCATTAACAAATTCAACAACAAAAAATTTACAGGAGAGCTACCATACTATAGGTGAATACTATAACGCAAAAGAAATTTACCCTTTGTATGACGGTGATGATCTGGGAGCTAACTATACTCCACAGCAAACTGTATTTAAGGTTTGGGCTCCAAGTGCCGAAATGGTTTCGCTAAACTTGTATAGAACAGGTTCAGACGTTGAACATGGTGCATTTAAAATTTTATCAACATATATGAAGAAAAATCCTGAAACAGGTGTATGGAGCATAGTAATTAAAAGTGACTTGAAAGAGGTTTACTATACCTATACAGTAACGGTAGACGGAATAGAAAGAGAAACTCAGGACGTTTACTCAAAGGCTGTTGGTGTAAATGGTAACCGTTCAATGGTTGTAGACCTAGAGGCTACAAATCCTGAGGGCTGGGAAGATGATAAGCACGTTCTTGTAGAAAAGCCTACAGATGCAGTTATATGGGAGGTTCATGTTAGAGATTTCTCAATAAGCAAATCATCAGGAGTTAACCACGAGAACAGAGGTAGATATCTTGCTTTTACCCAGCGTGGAACAAAGCTTAACAGAAAAAAGGCGTTTTCTACCTGTGTTGAATATCTTGTTGAGCAGGGTGTAAATTATGTTCATCTAAACCCTGTGTTTGACTTTGGTTCAGTAGATGAAGCTATGAAAACCTCGCAGTATAACTGGGGCTATGACCCTGTTAACTTCAATGTACCAGAGGGCTCTTATGCTACTAATGCTGCAAAAGGTGAAGTAAGAATTAATGAGTTTAAGCAGATGGTACAGGCGTTACACGACAGAGGTATAGGTGTAATTATGGACGTGGTGTATAACCATGTTTATTCAGCTGGTGACAGCTGTTTTGAGAAAACAGTACCAGGATATTACTTTAGAATGTATTCAAAATATGAATATTTCAATGGTAGTGGCTGTGGTAATGTTACAGCTTCTGATAAAGCAATGTTTAGAAAATATATGATAGATTCTATTACATATTGGGCTAAGGAATATCATATAGACGGATTCCGTTTTGACCTTATGGGCTGTCATGATGTAATAACAATGAATAAAATCAGAGAGGCTCTTGATGAAATAGATCCACGTATTCTAATGTATGGAGAGCCTTGGATGGCTGACTGGATGGGTAACGGTATTCACGGTGATTATGCCTGTGTAAGTGCTAATGCATTCAAGGTTAGCCCTAGAATCGGTATGTTCAGCGATAAAATAAGAAATTCGCTAAAGGGTAATACCGATGACGAAACAACAGGATATATTCAGGGTGCAACACATTTGAATGATAGCATTAAATCAGGTATGATGGGTGGAGCAAGCGATACATTTGGCAGATGGGCAAGAGAGCCTATGCAGTGTATTACATATAACTCTGCACACGATAATCTAACTCTATGGGATAAGATTATTAAATCTAATGGTAGCAGTGACTATAACGGAAACAACAGTATTTTACTGGCACAAAATAAGCTTTCGGCTGTAATTGTTCTTACATCTCAGGGAGTTCCTTTTTATCTTGCAGGTGAGGAATTTGCAAGAACAAAGTATGGCGACCACAACAGCTACCGTTCACCAGATAGCGTAAATAAAATTGATTGGAACAGAGTTGAAAAGTATAACAATCTGGTACAATATTATAAGGGTCTTGTTGCACTGAGAGCAGCTTATTCACCATTTAGAGCTGGTGACAGCACTGCTGCTGCAAACAGCTATTTTGTAGAAAACGGAAGTGCAATAGCGTATACTCTTAAAAATACTACTAAAAATGCAGATAAAGAATGGGGTATTGTAGCTGTACTTATAAACAATAGCTCTATACCTAAATATCTTGATTTGAAGGTAAATGGTGAGAAAACTCCTGAAAAGTGGGCTGTAGTTGTAAATAGTGACAGAGCAGGTGTAGAACGCTTGGGAACAATCCATGGTACTACAATTAATGTTCCTGCAAGAAGTGCATTGGTGCTTGTTGATGATAGTAGCTTTAACAGAAGAGTTGAAAGCAATAAAAGCTATCATACTGTTGTTATAAAACACATTGATAAGGATACAAATCAGGTTGTACGAGAGGTTGCATCTCATTACATAAAGGGTACTACCTATAGAACATACCCTTGTAAGAGTATTTTGTTTGATTATAAGCTTGTTGACAATGAAGGAGTACTTACAGGTATAATCGAAGATAGCGATGTTGAAGTTAAATTTTTCTACGAAAAGGATTCACGAGAGAGCTTAGTGATATCAACTCGACATATTACAGATGACGGTACACCAATAACAGAAACTAAAACAAAGAAAATTAAAAAAGGCGAAAAATATGTAGTAAATCCTACATCTGTACAGGGCTATGAGCTTGATACAGATAAATTACCACAGTCTATAGGCGTTATGAAAGAGAATATAACTGTAACATATATTGATAAGCCTGTACCTCATACTCCGCTAAAAATTCATTATTACAATAGTAATGGTTGGATGTTACCTAATGTTTATATGTATGATGACAGAAGCGGTTCGGCAAAGCCTTTGTCAGCTCAGTGGCCAGGTACACCTATGATACCAGAGAATAATAATGGCTGGTGGAGCTTTGAAAATATGGATATTGATGAAGCTCAGGTAGTATTCAATGATGGAATTTTTGCACAGGATCCAGGTGCTCATCATCCTGGGTATAAGGTTTCAGGTGAGGTTTGGATAAAAGAGCAAAGAGTTTACTTTAATTCAAGAGTAGTTGTAAGCCATGTTGATATTTATGGTAAAAAGCTAGTAGATGATGTTATTATATATGGTGAAAACAAATGTAATGACGATACATATATAGCTATGCCTATTAAGGAGCTTGGCAGAGTGCTTAACAGTATTGGAGAGGTTTCAGGTGCTTGGAGTACAACTGTAAAAAATGTTGTTTTTGTATACGAAACACAAAAGAATAAAAAATAATGGCAGGTTGGGCAGTCTTTACTTTTTATGTGAATGTATAGGATAAGTTTTAAATAGAGGCGAATGTATTTTACGCAATGAGTCGGTATTTCACGCAATAAAATAAAAATTTGTGAAAATGTATGCTATTATACAAAAGTAATATGACATTGAGCCTGTGATATTACACATATATTTTAATCCTATGCAGGTTGAATTTCTTTTATAGTTAACGTTATTTACAGATTGCCTTTGACGGTTGCTATTATTTATGGATTTTGATTGTATCCGTTTCAGAAACGTTTGATGGTACATATACCTACAATTTTCCGCACTCTTTGTAGGTTTACCGTAGTTTCTGTCAACGGCTTCCTGCAAGACTATTTATGTAAGGAATAAAATTAAATAAATCACTTCTTCAAAATGGCTATTGTCCGTACACAGTAGCCCAAAAGCCAGTCTCCCAAATCATTTTAGGAGGCTGGCTTTTGTAATTTACATTATTTTTACATAACGTGTAGTTATATGAAATTTTTATGATGTATTGGTAATATTTAGATTTATGTATTGATATAAATATTTTGTAATGATATAATTACCCGAAATAGGATAAACATTTAAAGTATTGAGAGGTAACTTATGAAAAGCTTTTTGTATAGAATTTTATGTGGCTTTTGTTTAGGTATAAGTATTTTTGCACCTGGAATAAGTGGAAGTATTATGGCGATAATTATGGGGATATACGATAAAATTATAGATATAACCTCAAATCCGTTTAAAAATTTAAAACAAAATATAAAGTTTTTATTTCCTATGGGAATAGGTGCTGTTATAAGCTTGATTTTATTTGTATTCATATTCAGTTATCTTTTTGAAACATACGAAAAGGCTGTCTATATGCTTTTTATCGGTCTTATAGCAGGTAACCTGCCTATGATATATAAAGAAGCAAAGAAAAGTGAATTTAAGTGGTATTATTTACTTGGAGCTATAATAGCAGTTGCAATTTCATTTGTTATAGGTGTTATGAGCGAAAATGTTAGTGGTACAGAGGGTGTTGCTTTAAGTAGTAATCTAATTTATCTTGCTGTTTGTGGTGCTGTAGGAGGCTGTGCAAGTCTTATCCCCGGTATGAGCATATCAATGATACTTATAGTAATGGGTGTTTATGATACTCTTATAAACTCAGCCAAGTCGCTTGATGTTGCTGTTATTGCAGTGGTTGGAATAGCCTTTGTTTTAGCTATGGTGATTTCATCACGCTTTATTAAGTTTATTTTTAATAAATTTAATGGTCTTGCTCACTTTATGGTGTTAGGATTTTTAGTAGGTTCTATAGGCGGTATTTTCTGTTCGTTACCGTCAGAGGGTTCAACAGTAGCCGGAATTATAATGCTGGTGATTGGTCTGGCTATTTCACTTCTTTTTGTATATCTTGGCAAAAAGGTTAATATTGATGATTATGAATAAAATTTATAACAGTGTCGTGGTAGAGTGTCTGCCACGGCACTGTTTTTTATTGAAAAATACTATCTGTAATCTTTGATTTTGGTTAAAAAGTAAATAAAAGCAATAAGTAAATGGCTAATTTTACTAGATAGATTAACTGAAATTAACCATAAATTACAGGAATGTAACTTTTATTCTTGACCTGCTTACATTTTTGTAATATAATATATACAAACAGTAATGATTTATTTACAAAATACAGAACAGGAGACATTATATGAGTATATCTAAAAAGTTATTGGCATTACTGCTTGTATCAACAATGGCTGTTAGCTCTGCAATTACTGCAACAGCAGTATCAGAGGACAGTACACAGGCGATTGAAGCAGGAGTTGAGGCAGTTGAAATTTATAATAATGATACAACTGTTGAAAATAACGATGGTCACTCCAACTATGAATCCGTTGGCTCTTTAGAAATTGTAAAACCATCAGCTGAAAGTTATAGTCAAGCCTCAATTCAGCCTACAGTAGCAGTAAGGGTTGGTTATGTTACAAAAATATCAGAAAAAGGCAGTGGGCTTGTTTGGAAAAGCTCAAATTATTCAATAGCCAGTGTAGACCAAAAGGGCAATGTAATGGGTATAAAGGCAGGAAATGCTACTATAAGCGTTACAAATGCACAGGGTATTGTAAAAGAGTATTTAGCAACAGTTACACAGCCAGTAAAATCGGTTAAGCTAAATACTAATAAAATTTCTTGGAATGTAGGTAGAAGTGGACATTTTTACCCTACAGTAGGTCCTGAAGAGGCAGTTAATACTGAGGTTACATACACAAGCAGTAATAATACTGTTGCTACAGTAGACGAAGACGGCTTGCTTACAGCAGTTGCTCCGGGTACTTGTACTATTGTGTGTGCATCAGCAGAAAATCAAAATAAGTATGATACCTGCGCGGTAACAGTGAATAAAAAAGTTGAAAATGTTGATTTGCCATCAGCGGTACAATATATGAATGTGGGTGCGATTAAAGCACTTGCTTTTACAGTTTCACCTGCTGATGCTACAAACAAAGCTCTTTCTTGGAGCAGTACCGACTCTAATGTTGCTACAGTAAGCTCATCAGGCGTAGTTACTGCAAAAAAATCAGGTAGCTGTAAAATAATTGCAACAGCTAAAGACGGTAGTGATAAAACTGATAAATGCACAATCGTAGTAAAACAAAATGCTACAGCAATATCACTTTCTACTAACACACTTACGCTTACACCAAACAGTAGTGAAAAAATTACAGCACAGATTTTCCCTAGTGATGTATCATCAAAATGTTTAGCGTGGAGCAGTAGCGATAAGGCAGTGGCTACAGTAAATGTAAGTGGTGTTGTTACAGCTGTAAAAGAGGGTAGCTGTACAATAACAGCAAAGGCAACAGACGGCAGTGGTAAAAAAGCTGTATGTAAGGTTACTGTTATTAATCCTGTAACAAGTGTTGTTCTTAATGCACACAGTATTTCTTGGAATGTAGGAAAAAAGGCACATTTTTATCCTGTGGTTACACCTGATACAGCAACAAATACCGGTGTAATTTATACAAGTAGTAATCCTAAGGTTGCCACAGTAAGTGAAAAAGGACTTCTTACTGCTGTATCAGCAGGTACTTGTGTTATTACCTGTACAGCAGCAGATGGAAGTGGTAAATATGATACTTGTACTGTAAAGGTAAAACAGCCTGTAACAAAGCTTACAATTTCAGGCAGTAATACAGTAGATACAGGTAGCTCTATTACATTAAAAGCAGAGATTGCACCTACAAATGCTACAAATAAAAAAGTAGTTTGGAGCAGTAGTGATACAAAAATTGCAAAGGTTGATTCAAATGGTAAGGTTACAGGTATATCAGATGGTAAGGCTATAATCAAATGCACAGCGAATGACGGTAGTAAGGTAACAGCTAGTAAAACTATTACTATAAAGCAGAAAAAAGCAACAGGACAGATGATTGCAGATTATGCTGAAAGCTGGGTTGGAAAAACACGTTATGTATGGGGTGGCACAAATTTAGAAACAGGTGTTGATTGTTCAGGCTTTGTGTGCAGTGTGTACAGCAATTTTGGTTATAATCTTTGGGCTTCAAGAGTAGATTTAGATACAGTGGGTCGCAGTGTTCCTGTTAGTGAAGCGAAACCAGGTGACATTGTAGTTTATCCGGGTCATGTGGCTATTTACACAGGTAACGGAAAGGTTACCCACGCTGTAAACGAAAGATATGGTATTCTTACAACTGATATTTCGTGGAGTGGATATGTAAGATGTGTAAGAAGAGTAATTGATTAATATAAATCATATAAGCCTACAGGTATTTATGTACTTGTAGGCTTCATTAATGTTTGCCCAGAATGGGCAGTAACTCGGTGGTGAAAGTCCACTACAGGCTTGGCAGTAGGAACTGTTAGCTGAGGGCAAGTGCGTCCACCGTGAGGTGGAGTATGAAGTAAGCCTAAGGCAAACTCTTGGTCTGACG
>JAXJQK010000108.1:0-8240 GCA_036311185.1 Acutalibacteraceae bacterium
CCTTTGTAGTCAGCAGTACCTCGTTTAAGTTCATAACCTATTGTTGATGGACTACAGTTTAACTCTCGCGCTATGGCTCTGTTTGAGTATCCTAATCGTTTTAAACTTTGGACTGCTCCTCTTTCTTCTGCTTTTAAATGCTGACCCCTCTTGGGTTCTTGCTCATTTGTGGTACAATATATATTGTTCATAGTGATTTCCTCCTGTTAGGTTGGTGTGGTAACTTTATTCTAATATTTTAGGCTATCACTGTTAACCTTTTTGTTTGTCTGTTGAATTTTATTTTACAATCTAGCATAAATAATAGAATTGAATACTTAAAATATATGAATTGTTACAAAATTACGCTGAACGATATTTTTTTTAAAATTTTTATATTGAAAAAATTTTTTATATGTTAATATATAGAAAGATGCTTACCGTTTATTTTTTATACAATCATACTGTATTAAATATTATGAAATTGCAGTTTATTGTGTAAGATTAATTAAATGTGTAATGGAGGATTTTGATGAAATATACTTTTGTTAAGCAACATGATATAACTGACTGTGCTGCCGCATGTCTTGCTATGGTATGTTTGCATTATAAAAAAGAGACAACTATTACAAAGTTAAGAGATATGATGGGAACTGATCTTAAAGGAACAAATTTGATCGGTTTATCAAAGTGTGCAGATGAGTTAGGTTTTGTATCTCAAGCAGTAAGAGTAGATAAAGAAGGTTTTTTAAGCGAGTTTACACTACCAGCTATTGCAAATATAATTACAAAAGAGGGATTGAGTCATTTTGTAGTTATATTTAAAAAAACTAAGAAATATGTGGTGATTGGAGATCCTGCTAAAGATTTAATACGAGTAACTATAGATGAGTTTTATAAACAATTTACAGGTGTATTGTTAATATTAAAACCAGATGAAAGGTTTGTTAAGGAAAAAAATAAAGGAGAAAAGGTTTTCTCAAGATATGTTAGATTACTTCTCCCTCACAAAAAATTATTTATTTATGGAATTATTTCTTCGTTACTTTTAACTATATTTGGTATAGTTTCATCTTTGTTTAACAGTATAATATATGACGAAATATTACCTTATAGTCAAGAGAATACATTGAAACTCGTTCTTATTATATTTGCAGGAATAGGTCTTACACAGGTTGTTGTTGGTTTTATTCGACAATGGATGATGATTCACCTATCAATTAAAATTGATATACCACTTATGTTAGGGTATTTTGAGCATGTATATAAATTGCCTATGAAATTTTTCTCTACAAGAAAAACGGGTGATATTACAACAAGGTTTTCTGATGCATTTACAATAAAGGATATATTTACAAATATTGCATTAACCTTAATAATTGATATTTCAATGGCTCTTATCACAGGAATAATTCTTTTTAAAATGAATATTTCTTTGTTCGTAGTGATTTTATTTATGACACTAATAAGTATTTTATTAGTGTTTATTTTTAAACAGCCTTATAAAAAAATAAATGAAGAAGAGATGCAACAGTCTGCTGTGCTTAATTCTCAGATTATCGAGGGATTAAGAGCTGTAGAAACGATAAAGGGTAATGCAAACGAAGATACAGAGCTTGCTAATATAGAAAAAGAATACATTAAGTCATTGCGAATTGGTGTTAAAGAAGGTCATTTATCTAATGTGCAAGGTGCAATTTCGTCGGTTATTTCTACTATTGGAAATTTACTACTCACTTATTTTGGTATTATGCAGGTAATGAATGGTGAAATTACACTTGGAACAATGATGGCGTTTATGACATTGGCTGGATATTTTATGGATCCTGTTGAAAGGCTTGTAGGATTACAGCTATCAATACAAGAGGCAAACATCTCTATGAAAAGAATTTCAGAAATACTTGATTATGAAAGAGAGCAGGATGTTCAAACTGAAGGAATGTATAGTGATATTCAAAAAATAACTGGAGATATTCAAATCAAAAATGTTACTTTTCGTTACGGAAATCGCAAACCCGTACTTAAAAATGTAAGCTTTGATATTAAGCAAGGTCAAAAGGTTGCGATTGTTGGTTCTTCTGGTAGTGGTAAATCAACTCTTGCGAAGCTTATTTTAAAGTATTACAAACTTGAGAATGGTGAAATTACTATAGATGGTGTTGATATTGAAGATTATACTAATCAGTCGTTACGTCGTGCTATCTCTTATGTTCCTCAAAATATTGAATTATTCTCGAAGAGTATTTATGATAATATTCGTGTTTCAAAAATGTCTGCAAGCCTTGATGAAGTAAAAGAAGCAGCAAAAGCAGCGGGAGCACATGACTTTATTAAAAAACTGCCAATGCAATATTACACATACTTAGAAGAGGCTGGAAATGGTCTTTCAGGTGGTGAAAAACAACGTATTGCTTTAGCAAGAGCTTTTTTAAAGAAAAATAACCTATATATACTTGATGAATCAACAAGTAATCTTGATTTCGCAACAGAGAATATTATATTTGATATGATTTATAATAGGTTTAAAAATAAGTCTATGCTTATTATTGCACATCGTCTTTCTACTGTGAAAAATTGTGACAAAATTATTGTTCTTGAAAATGGTGAAATCGTAGAAGAAGGTACTCATTATGAACTTTTAGAGAAACAAGGAAAATATTACAAATTATGGGAAATGCAACAGGGTAATTTTATTATCGAAGAAGATTCAGAAGAAAATCTTTTTGAGGAGATATCTGATGAAAACGAGCTTAGTTATTCTTAACTTGGTGGTTATGCATATGCGTTTACATATAATCACAAATGCAAATTAGACTGTTCAACTAATTTGCGCAAAACAATAAAAAAATATAGAAACATTATTTTTAAAGGAGAGAAAATTATGGAAATGTCTTACAATGGTGCATTAGTAATGCCAAGCAACTATGTTGTTGTTGATGCTAATGAAATGGAATATCTTGATGGTGGTTTAACTCTTTCTTATAAGTGGTCATACTCTACTAAAATAGGAGCAACAAATAAAGCTATAGCTTTGAAAAATTCAAAAAAATGGAATAATATATCAACCTATGATCTTGCTGCAGAAATTTATACTCATGCATTTGCTTATTACAACTTTGGTCTTTTTTTGGTAGCAGCACGTAGTCTTGGTTTTGGAACTAGCGTAGCAAATTCTATTCTTGGCGGAATTGATGTTGAAAACAAATTAGATACCAAGAATTTAGCAGGTGGAGTAAAAAGATATCAATTCTATAGAGCATTTTTCGCTTTATAATTTCATCTTATAATAATACAGTCTTTTAAATAGGAAAAATTCTCTTACTTAAAGGATTTAAACACAAAAGAAATGGAGTTTCTCTATATGGTTAGAACGTCTAATATATCAAAATTAATTAGTTTATGTTTAATTTCATCATTACTATGTATTGTGTTAACAGCTTGTGGTAATACGGAAACTTATCACACAACTAATTCAAATGAATATTTGCATACTGAAGGACATATTACAAATGAAGGAATGGACATAAGAAGCGGATTGTTTATTTTCCCAGAATCAATAGAAGAATTAACAGATGTGGAATATGAATATTACTGCAAAGAAGGCGTATTGGATAATTCTTATATGATTTTTTGAAAGGTAATTATCCAGATAAAGAATCATATAAAAAAGAAATTACGAGACTTGAAAATATTAGCTGTTCAATCGAAACTTCTGAAGAGACGGTTGTTAATAAAATTCAATATTCAGATAGTCTTTTTGATTTACCTTCATATGTTGCTGTATATAACACTAATTTGTCTTTTGAATATGCACTATCAGATGAAGAAAATAATAGTGTTATATATATTTACTTAAAACAATGTGAGGGTGCCGATTTCTTACCAAAAGAATATCTGCCAATAGAATTTAAAGAAACATCTATGATGAATTATGATTTAAAATGGGAAAATCAAAATATTTACTATGCCACTGAGACAAATGGTGACCATGCTTATTATCTTGATTAATATAATAAACTAAATAGTATATAAATTTGTATATCGTATATTGTGGTTAATTTATATATAATTATCGTAACAGTTTGAATTAAAATGGTAATTATGCGTGAAATGGATTTATTTAAGAAAATAATATATACCGTAACTTTTGGTGGTTATGCATATGCGTTTACATATAATCACAAATGCAAATTAGACTGATCAACTATTTGCGAAAATTTTAATTTTATTTTAAAGATGTGAAAACATCAGAAGGGAGAAAAAATTATGGAAATGTCTTACAATGGTGCATTAGTAATGCCAAGCAACTTTGTTGCTATTGAAAATGATGAAATGGAGTATGTAGAGGGAGGATGGAGCTTCGGAAGACTTTGTTCTAATATCTGTGGATTGGCTGGTATGCTTTCTGGTGTAAAGTGGTTAGCTCAGAAGACAGTCGTAAAGGGAAAAACTGTTTGGACATGGATTGTAGGTGGATACAATTTAGCTAAAACTAAAGCAATATCGATGTTGTCTGGTTTTGTTGCAAAAATAGGTTTAAGTGCAGCAGCTTGTAGTCGTATATTGGCCGCTGCTTTAGTAGTAAGTGCTGTAGCAGCTATTGGAGTATTGGGTCAATATCAATTATTTTATTAATAATTAATGTGTTTATAACTGATATCTGAAAATTATATCCGGAGATGTGAATTTGTACTCTCCGGATATATAGGTTTAAGAAAGGTGAATGTTTTATTGTGGAATTTAAAATTAATGAACCAGAAATAACAGTAGCAATATTTTCGTGTTTGATTTTGATTATAATTGGACGTATTTTTGGAAACAACTATGATGGAGTATCAGCTGTTATTTTTTCGATTTTGTTAGTTAAAAATGTAAATAGTTCAAATAAAACAACTTTGTTGTATATAAAAAGAGTATTAATAATAATTTTTTTAGTAATATCATTGTTGGCAGTTTGTTTTGGATATCAATAAAGAGTAATTTTATAAAATAGCTATTACTTTTGTTTACTATATTAATGTATTATATAAAGGAGAAAAAAAATGCCGAAACCAATAACTATAAGTGATAATAAAACACTAAAACTTAGTAATGTTTTAATAAAAAAAATTCAAGAAGATGAGTTTACTGAATTTGGAAAAATTGTAGAGCTAATGGAAAATTATGTAAAATCAAAAGGCGCTGTACCTATTGGACCTTTAGTTCAATATACTAAATTTGATATAGATGAAGAAGGTAATAGTGAGGTGAATGTGATACTATTACGACAAGCTGATAAATTTATAAATCATGTAGAGTCTCCATATAAAATGAAGTCAATTATGAGAGTGAAAAATTGTTTATATGCACATTTTGTTGGAGAGGAATCTAAGCTACAGTTTGCATATGATAAGATGAGTGTCTATGCTTATGAAAATGATATAAATTTGACAGGAGAGAATTATACAGTATTTGTTAACCAAATTGATGATGATATTGTAGCAGATATCTTTATGGAGAGAGCTGACAATGAGTAAAAAGATAAAAACGCTCGAAGATCTTAGAGATAGTAAACTCTTATTTGATAAAAATATTCCAGCATTTGGATATATGATTATAATAACTGTAGCTACATTGTTAATTGGTGTTATTATATGGAGTATATTTACACCAAAAACCTATATGATTAAAGCTGCTGGTATAGTAACAAGCGAAAATTCAAATTATATAATGCCTGCTTTTGGAGGTACCATCACTGAATCTAAAATGTACGAAGGAATGGTAATTCAAGAGGGAGATATATTATTTAGTGTAAAGAGCAGTGAATATGATCTTCAGTCAAATCAACTAGAAGAAAATAAAGAAGTTTATGAAAAAAAAATTGAGCAAAATGAAAAGCTAATCAAATCTATAAAAGATGATAAAAACTATTTTGATTCTCAAAGTTCTGAGGATAATCTTTATTATAGTACATTTGAAACATATAAATCACAGATAGAACAAAATCAATTTGATGCAAGTGCATATAAAAATTATGGTTATACTAATGAGCAGATAGAAATCGAAATGGAAAAGCACGAAGCTAAAATAGTAGAATTATATTACTCTGCCATAAAAAATGCAGAAAATGCTATACAAGAGTCTAATTTACAGCTTGCATCAATTAACGCACAGCTATCAGCGTTGCAATCAGGAAAGAAAGATTATGTTGTAACTGCAACTACTTCAGGTGTATTACACCTTTTAACTGATTATAAAGAGGGAATGGTAGTTCAAGCAGGTTCAGCAGTTGCTACTGTAACGCCTGAAAATAGTGATACATTTATAGAAGCTTATGTTACTCCTGCTGATAGAGCAAAGCTATCTGAAAATGATAGTGTTGAAATCGTTATTTCGGGTCTTATTCAATCGGTTTATGGAAAAATAAGTGGACAAGTCGTACAAATTGATAGTAATGCAACTACTCAAGAAAGTAAAGATGGCAATAGCACCATATTTAAAATAAAAATCAAACCGGATTATACATATTTAACTAGCAAAGAAGGAGAAAAAATAGATTTGTTAAATGGTATGTCAGTTGAAGCACGAATACAGTACGATAAAGTAACATATTTTAATTATGTTATAGAAAAACTTGGCTTTAGGTGAAAGTTATGAGATTTTATTTTAAAAAATTTTTAATATGCATACTTATAGTATTAACAACTATATTCGGGAATATTACGATAGTAAATGCAACAGAGTTAGCTACAAATCAAGTAACTGCAACAGAATTTGTTGAAGACCAGATTGATAAGCCTAATACAAATGAAGTTGATATACCAAACGTAACTGAACCGGATGAAGTTGTTGAGGAGAAAATTGATGTTACTGACATTGATATATCAGGTTATGAAAGTGTCATAGAGGTAGGTGAAACACTCGCACTTTCTGCAACAATTATACCGTCTGATGCAAGTGAACAAAATGTTTCGTATAGCTCATCAAATTCTGCTATTGCTACTGTATCGCAAACTGGAGAAGTTAAAGGTATATCGGCAGGATATGTTCAAATATATGCTTCGGCAGGTATGGTAGTAAAACAGATGGATATAAATGTTAAAGTATCTGCAAAAGGTATAAATACTAACAAAAATTATATTGTTCTTAAACCTGGACAAACTCAACAAATAACAGCTTCTGTATATCCGTTAAATACTACTGACTCCAATATTACGTACAGTTCATCAAAGACTTCTGTTGCAACAGTTTCAAATACAGGTTTAGTCAAAGCTGTTGATTGTGGAAGTGCAACAATTATTTTAAAAAATGCCGATGCAATGGCTTGTGTAACGGTAATTGTAAGTAATAATTCTCTAGAAACAGTTAATAATACAACTGTAGAAAAAATTGTAAAAGAAGAAGAATCTATTTCTAATACTCTTTCTGCAAATGAGTATAGTATCATTTCATCTGAGATATTAAAACAATTGTATGATACACAAAAAACACTATGTATAGTTGGTGATGGATATAATATTTATATAGATGGAAAAAACATAAAAAATATAAATAATCCAATAAAAACAGATATAGAATTAATTGAATCTGAGGAAGAATTATCTTTTAATTTGAATGAGGGAAACAATTTATGTGGTGATATTACAGTAGAAATAACTGATGCTGAAAAATATAAGTACTTATATTTGTTTAATGAAAGTGAAAATAAATACAAATTAATAGAATGTAAAGATATTACTCAATTAACTCTAACCTCCTCTGGTAAATATTTACTTACAACCTCAAATCTAACGTATTCTAATATTCCGTGGGTTATTATTGTTGTTGTAAGTTGTATTTTTATTATTTTATTAGTTATTTACATAATTATAAAACGACGATATTGGTTTTGGTAAATATTATTTAATGATGATTATAATATTTGGGCTCTATAATAAATGTTGGGGTAAAGAAAAATAGAGCCAAAAAATTAATAAAAAAGCAAGGCGTATTTTGAAAAAATCCTGTAAAATGAAAAGCGATGAAACTACCATTTCAGGAGGTCAAAATATGCCTTACATTAATTTTACTTATAATTTATTGTAATATCGATTTAAGACGTAAGCGTCAACTCAAGCACGCATAAAAGCCTCAGCACATTACTTCTGCTGAGGCTTTTTCGACTTACAATATTCAGGTATCTGCTTTGACCAAGGAAGATAGGTGCTTACATTCTTACCATACTGTATTTGTGTAAATACATATGTCAGATATTTCTCTGATATCAGGTCATGAGCTATAGC
>JAXJQK010000109.1:0-1955 GCA_036311185.1 Acutalibacteraceae bacterium
GAATAAGGTAATAGATGAAGAAGTATCTAAGTCATTAAATACACTATCACAGAAGACAGGTGCAACACCATATATGATCTTCCTATCAGCGTTGATGATAATGCTTGGCAAGTATAGCAGACAAGAGGATATAGTAATCGGTAGTCCTATAAGCGGAAGAACCCATAAGGATACCGAAAAAATGCTTGGAATGTTTGTAAATACACTTGCAATGAGAGGCAGACCAGAGGGAAATAAGAAGTATTCAGATTTCCTTGCAGAGGTTAAAGCAAGTTGTCTGAAAGCCTATGAAAATCAGGAATATCCTTTTGAAGAGCTTGTTGAAAATGTAGATGTAAACAGAGATATGTCAAGAAATCCATTATTTGATGTTATGTTTGCAATGCAGAATAATGAAACAACAAAGGGTGAAGTATCAGACATTGAAATATCAGAGGCAGCCTCAGAAAGCAGTATTTCTAAATTCGAATTAGAATTCAATGTGTCAGAGTTTGACGGAAAATTTATAGTTGGACTTGGATACTGTGTTGATTTATATAAGTATGAAACAGCGGTAAGAATATTAGATAATTTTGCAGAACTATTAAAAAATATACTATCTTCATATAATTCAAAGCTTTGCGAAATTGATATGATAACAGCTACTGATAAAAATACAATATTAAATAAATTTAATAATACATATTTAGAATATCCAAAGGATAAAACTGTAGTAGAGATGTTTGAAGAACAGGTTAGAAAAACACCTGACAATATTGCAGTGATATTTGAGGATGAAAAGCTGACATATAATGAGCTTGATAAAAAAGTAAATTCAGTAGCAAACAGCTTGAGAAATCTGGGTGTAAAGCCAGATGATTTTGTAGCAATCATAGCAGAGCGTAGTATCGAAATGATAATTGGTATATACGGAATTATCAAGGCTGGTGGAGCATATGTACCTATAGATCCAACATATCCAGAGGACAGAATTAAGTATATGCTAGACGATTGCAATCCAAAGGCAATCCTTACATATATCAAAGAGAATGATTTGAACCTGAATGTTGAAGTGCCAATAATAGAACTTACAAATTCAAGTGTAATTAATGGCGACACAAGTACTCCAAAACAGGTTAATAAATCAAGTGATTTGGCATACTGTATATATACTTCCGGAACAACAGGACAGCCAAAAGGTGTAGTTCTTGAACATCGTGGAGTAGTTTCAATGAAATATTATCTTGCAAATCTGTATGGTATAATGGAAACAGACAGAGTATTACAATTTGCAAATTATATTTTCGATGCTTCAGTATGGGAAATGACAATGGCATTGTATAATGGAGCTGCTTTAGTGTTGGTGTCATCTCAGACTGTAGTTGATATTGAAAAATTTGAAGAATATGTTTCAAATAACAATGTAACAATAACATTGTTACCACCACAATATTATATTCAGACAAGCAATCTGAACACACTAAGAATATTGACAACAGGTGGTTCTGCTACAAATAAGGATATAATAAAGAGAGCAAGCTCAGAATGTAGATATATAAATGCATATGGACCTACAGAGAACACAGTACTTGCTACACATTGGGAATATATAAACGGAACAGAAATACCAGAAAATATTCCTATCGGAAAACCGATAAATAATTCAAAGATATACATACTAAATGAAATGAGCCTATGTGGAATAGGAATAGCAGGCGAGCTATGTATAGCAGGTGACGGTGTAGCAAGAGGATATCTGAATAGACCAGAGCTTACATCAGAAAAGTTTATTGATAACCCATTTGGTGAGGGTAAGCTTTACCGAAGTGGAGACCTTGCAAGATGGCTACCTGACGGAAATATAGAATATCTTGGTCGAATTGACGAGCAGGTAAAAATCAGAGGCTTTAGAATAGAGCTTGGCGAAATTGAAAGCAAAATTAGAGAAATTTCAGGAATAGAGGATAGTGCAGTAA
>JAXJQK010000110.1:0-3574 GCA_036311185.1 Acutalibacteraceae bacterium
ATTTGCTTTAATTACACCTGTAATTACATTAACTGTTGGTCGCTGTGTAGCTACTACAAGGTGCATACCTGCTGCTCTTGCCTTTTGTGCAAGTCGGCAAATTGAGTCTTCTACCTCGTTTGGTGCTGTCATCATCAAATCGGCAAACTCGTCTATTGCAATAACTATACTTGCCATTTTTTCTTCAGGTATAGGAATACCATCTTCATTCACAAGTGGATCTTCTTCAAGCTCCTCTGGTGTTCTTTCTACACGAATTTTATTGTAAGAGTCTATCATTTCGTTATATCCACCGATATCTCTTACACCAAAGGTGGAAAATAATTTATATCTGTTTTCCATTTCATTTACAGCCCAGTTTAAAGCACCAGCCGCCTTTTTAGGGTCTGTAACAACAGGTATAAGCAGGTGTGGTATACCCTTATATTTTGAAAATTCAACCATTTTAGGGTCAATAAGCAATAGCTTTACTTCGTCAGGAGTTGCTTTATAAAGCAAGCTGATAAGAATAGAGTTTACACATACAGACTTACCTGAGCCTGTTGTACCTGCAACAAGCAAGTGTGGCATTTTAGCAAGGTCTGTAACAATGGTATTTCCTGAAATATCCTTACCAAGAACAACTGAAAGCTTACTCTTTGCTTTTTTGAATTTTGTAGAGTCGATAAGCTCTCGCATTGAAACCATAGTAATAACCTTATTTGGCACCTCTATACCAACAGCCGCCTTACCTGGAATTGGTGCTTCTATACGCACACCACTGCTGGCAAGATTAAGTGCTATATCGTCTGAAAGATTTGTAATCTTGCTTATTTTTACACCTGGTGCTGGTTGAACCTCAAATCTTGTTACAGATGGTCCACGACATATATTAACGATATTTGCATTAACACCAAAGCTTTTTAATGTGGATTCAAGTTTTGTTCCGTTGCGTTCAAGCTCCTCCATAGCCTTTTGGTTGTCCTCTTTATTGCCTGACGGATATAGCAGCTCAACAGGTGGATAACAATATGTATTTTCTGTATTATCCTTATTTTCAATTACCTGCTTTGAAATTTCTGCCTCAGCCTGTGCAAGCTCTTGCTTTTTACTCTTTTTACCCTTTGATTCATCATCAGCTTCAGGTGCTGTAAGCATTTCAAGAATACTTGCCTTTCGGTTGATTGAATTACCCTTTTCTACAGCATTTAAAAGCTCTTCCTTACCAACTGCTGTTGATTCTTCATCAATGTAATCCTCTTCTTCCTGTAAAGACTTTACTTTCTCCTGCTTTGCAATTTTTGCTGCATTAAATGTATTTGAAATTTCATTCAAATCTATATAATCATCATTTTGAGTAGTAGCTTTAATCTGCTTTTTCTCTGTTAATTTATTCTTATCCTTAGCCTTTTCAATAGTAGCAGTAAGTTTTTTAAAAGCAGACTCCTCTCCTGATTCTTTTGTAAAATCACACTGCTTTATACTGGTTTTGATTACATTAAAAATCTTACTAAATACATTACATATATCCTTAACTGTTATGCCAAACATAAACATAATATCAACAATAAGCAACACTATACATAATAGCTTTGAGGCTGTAAAGCCAAATAAATGTGCCATTGGATAACCAAGCAAACCGCCAAGTATACCAGTTGCTGAGCCATTTGAGAAACCATTTATTGCATCGATGTAAAGCTGACTTAACCGAGTAAAATAATCAACCTCGGGAGCATTTGAATTACTACCAAAAAGGAAAACACAGTTTGACAACAAAATAATTGCAATACCACCCAATACCATTTTACTTATATTTTTACCTGTAATTTTCTTTTCCTTTGCTGTAATAACACCTATATACATCAGCAATGCAGGTAAAGCTATTGCAAATACACCGAATATTCCCTTAAAAAAGTTATGTGCAGCTGTCCATACATTTTCACCCTTATATAATACCAATGCTGTAAGCACTAAAGCACATCCAAAAAATATAATAGATTTAGCTTGTGGCGAAAGTTTAACCTGCTCTTCTTCAACTTTTTTGCTTTCTTTTTTCTTTTTAGTTTCTTTTTCTTTTTTAGTTTCTTTCTCTTTCTCTGCCATTTTTATCTCCCATTGTCTGTATATACTATCATTCAATTATAATACCGTATTAACGTTATTTTTGTTGTAAAAAATTTATTCACATAAATATAATTGGTTCACCTGTAAAAATATTTACACCTGATGCAAGCTCTATGATACTAATAATAGTAATTACAGCACCTACAACAGCAGTATAAATTGCAAATATGTACATTCTGTCTTTTTTTAGCATCCACTTAAATAATAATATAGCACCAAAGCCAACAATTGCTGAGGTTATTATACCTACGATAACAGCTGGTACTAAATCAGCTGAAACTGCACCAACACTAACAGCATCCTTAAATTCCAATATACCAGCAGCAAGTACAGACGGTACACCTAAAACAAAGGCATAATCAAGAGCCTTTTGTTTACTAAGACCTCTCATTTCACCTACAGCCAGTGTAGAGCCTGAACGTGAAATACCTGGAAATATAGCTGTAAACATCTGTGCAATACCTACACTTAATGCATCTATAACATTAAAATGATGTCTACCTAGTCCGTCTTTTCTTACTATTCCTCTTGCTTTAAATTTCTTTTCTGTTATTTTATTTAACTTTGAGCCAAGTGTAAGTAAAATACTGGTAACTATAAGCGATAATCCTACTACAATCAAATAACCATTTGTACCTGACCATATTTCAGCAATGTCCTTTGCACATAACCCTTTACTAAATGGCAAAGGAATGAATAGTAAAAACAATGGTAATAATCCGATTAAAAGCATTACAACAAGATTTTGGTCTTCGTCCATTTTATTCCAGTGATATTTTCTTTTAATGATATCCTGCACCATTTTTACAAATGCAACTATAAGTCTGCCTATCAGCTTATGATAAACTGCAATTACAGCAAGCAATGTGCCTAGATGAAGCATAACACTGAAAAACAGATTACTCTCCTTTATACCTAAAATGTGCTGTGATATAGCCAAATGTCCACTACTTGATACAGGCAGAAACTCAGTCAACCCCTGTACTATACCCTGAATTATAGCTTCAAAAATACTCATATGTATAACCTCCTTGATAAAGCCTTGCTTCAATAGCTGAAGCAAGGCAACAAATCTTACAATAATCAATAAAAGTATTTTTAGAAAAACAATTACTATTACTTGCTTTTCTTTTTACTTTGCTTTGGTGTTTTACTTTTATCAATCATTTTATACAAACAATCAAGGGCATCTCTTACTGTACCAACCTCATCTATCAAGCCTTCCTCTACTGCTTCTTCTCCCTCAAGAATAGTACCCACATCAAGAACAAGCTCCTGTGTATTCATAGCAAGCTCATTATATCTTCTATGAGGAATATTAGAATTATTGCTTACAAAGGTTGTTATTCTATCCTGCATTTTTCTGAAATACTCAAAGGTTTGAGGTACTCCCAATGTTAAACCAGTAGTACGCACAGGATGCACTGTCATTGATGCTGAACGGGCAATAAATGAATGCTTTGCAGCCACA
>JAXJQK010000111.1:0-22458 GCA_036311185.1 Acutalibacteraceae bacterium
GTACAACACTGAATTGGTAGATATAAACAATATGAGAGCAGAGAAGATGAAGTACGAATTTACAAAGATGCACGGCTGTGGTAACGACTACATTTATTTCAACTGCTTCTCACAGAGCATTAACAATCCAGAGGGATTAAGCGTAAGACTTTCAGACAGACATTTTGGTATCGGTGGTGACGGTGTTATCCTTGTTTGTCCATCAGATGTAGCAGATGCTAAAATGCGTATGTTCAACCTTGACGGCTCAGAGGGTAAAATGTGTGGTAACGGTATAAGATGTGTAGGTAAGTTCCTTTACGACCACAATCTTGTTGACCAAAATAAAGAAACTGTTACTGTTGAAACACTAAGCGGTATTAAAACACTAAAGGTTTACAAGCAGGATAACGAGGTTAAGCGTTTAAGAGTTGATATGGGTAAGGCTGAGCTTGAGCCTAAGAAGGTTCCTGTTGTTATTGATACTGATAAGGAAAAGGTTGTAAACGAAACAGTTACAATTGACGGTGTAGAGTACAATATTACCTGTGTATCAATGGGTAATCCTCATTGTGTAGTATTTATTAAGGACGTAGAGGGTCTTGATATAGAAAAAATCGGACCAAAGTTCGAGAACAGCGAGCTATTCCCAGAAAGAGTAAATACAGAATTTGTAAGAGTTATTAACGACCATACAGTTAAAATGCGTGTATGGGAGCGTGGCAGTGGCGAAACATGGTCTTGTGGTACAGGTGCTTGTGCAGTGGCTGTTGCTGCTGTTGAAAATGGCTTCTGCAAAAAGGGCGAGGATATCACTGTTCAGCTAACAGGTGGTGACCTTGTTATTAACTATACAGATGACACAGTATATATGACAGGTGAAGCTGAAAAAATATTTGACGGTACAGTTGAGTTTTAATTAACTGTAATATTTAGCATACTGTGGTTTTATTCCAACGAAATAATTTTTAAAAGTTTAATCGGGGCAAGTTGATATTGCCCCGATTTTTGCAATATCTTAAAATTTATTTAAATAGGTGTTTATATGAATGAAATTAAATTGGTTACTCCAACCCTAGAATATAGTGATGATATTATGGAATTTCGTAATGAAATTATTAATGCAGATGACAACGATTCTTTTGCAGGCTGTGGAAATTTAGGCGAATGTTCAACAGCGAAGGAATGGATTGATAATATTTTAATTCTCGAAAATCCCGATACCTGTCCAAAAGGTTTTGTTACATCAAATACATATATTGCTGTACGCATATCTGACAATAAAATTGTAGGGGTAATAGACCTTAGACATCATATAAATCACCCTATTTTAGGACTTTGGGGTGGTCATATAGGATATTCTGTACGACCTTCTGAAAGAAATAAAGGATATGCAAAAGAAATGTTGCGATTAAATTTGCAGAATTGTAAGTCCAGAAATATTGATAAGGTAATGATTACTTGTCACAGAGGAAATATTGCAAGCGAGAAAGCAATTTTAGCAAATGGTGGGACTTTTGAAAAAGAAATATTTGTAGACGGAGAATATGTAAAAAGATACTGGATAAATATCTAAAACAAGAAGGAAGGTATTATTATGAAAATATTACTTACAGGAGGTGCTGGCTTTATTGGTAGCCACACCTGTGTGGAGCTTATTGAAGCAGGCTATGATGTAGTTATAGCTGATGATTTATCAAACAGTAAGCCACTTGTACTTGAAAGACTAAAGGAATTAACAGGTAAAGAGATTAAATTTTATCAGCTTGATATTGCAGATAGCGAAAAAATGGACGATATGTTTGCAAAAGAGAAGTTTGATGCAGTAATTCATTTTGCAGGCTTTAAGGCTGTTGGAGAGTCTGTGGCTAAGCCTGTAATATATTATAGAAATAATCTTGGAACAACTTTTACCTTGCTTGAAACAATGGCTAAATATAATGTAAATAATATAGTATTTAGCTCATCTGCTACAGTTTACGGTGTGCCTGAAAGTGTGCCACTTGTTGAGGGTATGAAAACAGGCTGTACAAATCCATATGGCTGGACAAAGCTGATGATTGAGCAAATTCTTACAGATGCAACAGTTGCTAATAAGGATTTATCTGTTGTACTATTAAGATATTTTAATCCAATTGGTGCACATAAAAGTGGAAGAATAGGAGAAGACCCAACGGGTATACCTAATAACCTCTTACCTTACATTACACAGGTTGCTATCGGTAAGCTACCACAGCTTGGTGTATTTGGAAACGATTACCCTACACACGACGGTACAGGTGTTCGTGATTATATCCACGTTGTAGATTTGGCAAAGGGTCACGTAAAGGCTATAGAGTACGCTTCTAAGAATAAGGGTGCAGAAATATTTAATCTTGGAACAGGCACAGGTTACAGTGTACTTGATATTGTTAAGGCATTTGAAAAGGCTAACGATATCACTATTCCTTACGCTATAAAGCCACGTCGTGATGGTGATATTGCAGAGTGCTATGCCGACCCTGTAAAAGCAAAGGAAAAGCTTGGCTGGCAGGCTGAAAAAACTATTGAGGATATGTGTAAGGATTCCTGGAGATGGCAGTTTGCAAATCCAAATGGATATGAAGAATAATTGTACATAAACTTAGGTGAATTACAGGTCACAATAAAGATAATAACTGATGAGTTAGACAAATTTTAATTTCAGGGGGGTAATGTAGAATGAATCAAGTAGATACAAAAGGGCTTCTATTAAAAATTTTTGTACCTACAACTATTTTAACACTAAGTTATTTGTTGGTAGGGCAATTTGTCAATATTCCCAATATATTGTTATTTTGTATTTTAGCAACAGTAGTTTTAATTCCTTCACAGCTAGGAATGATTTTGTCAGTCAGTAAAAAAGAATATGGTATGTATTCCCTGAAAAGTGCACTTAAAGAACAGGAAAAGTTAGCAATATGGAAGATAATATTGATTGCTTTTATTTTCTTTGGTATAGCAGGTTTACTTTCTGTATTTGTTGCACCAATAGAAAATCAAATACTTGCACCAGTTAGAACGGATCTGCTTGGTGTTTTACCAACAGGATTTGATTGGACAAATTATGAATATGTCAAATCATTTTCACATTCAACACGAGTTGTTACATGTGTTTATTATTGTATTTTTAATATTATAGTTGGACCTGTAACAGAAGAATTATTTTTCAGAGGATATTTGACATCTCACTATAAAAAGCAAAATTCGTTTACACCAATACTTATTGCTATATTATTTTCGATTTATCATTTTTGGTTACCTTTCAATAATATTTTTCGTGTTTTAGCGTTTGCTCCTATTGCCTATGTAGCATATAAGAAAAAGAATATCTACATAAGTATAGGTTCGCATTGTTTGTGTAACTTATTTACATCACTTAGTTTTGTGTTAGAAATAATGAGATAAACTAAAATTAAATTTACTTATGGTTTAGATCGTATCTGAAAACTCAAAACAACTGTCTATTTCTACTAATACGGGCAATTTCTTCCCGAAAAATACTCGAAATACGTCAGTATTTCTTCGCTTTTTTGCTCGAGTTTGCCTCGTATTAGCGAAATATGCAGTCATTTTTCTGTTTTCAGATACTCCATAATAAAAAATAAATAAGGATTAATTTAGGAGTATACATTTATGATGGGAACAACTCATATTTGTATTGGGGTAGCTTCTGCACTTGCTTTAACTATGCCGGAAAATGTTGGAGGCTGTATTGCGGCAATTGTAGGTGGTGCAGTTGGAGGAAGTATTAGCGATATAGATGTAAGTTCAAAAAAGAATGGTATAGGTTCATTGTATGCTAAACTAATAGCTACAGGAATAATTCCATTAGCTTTGGTATTTGATTATATCGTTGGTGGTGGAATAGTAGATTATATAAAAAAATGTAATAGCACAAATTTAACAATAGGAATTGTAATGTTTATTCTTTTATGCTTGATAGGTTCAAAACAAGACCATAGAGGTTTTACACATTCTTTGTTGGCATTGTCTTTATTTAGCATTTCAATAGCACTTTTTTGTAAACCGATATTTATTCCGTTTTTTATTGGTTTTACATCTCATCTTTTACTAGATACTTTAAATAAAAAATCTATAAAGCTGTTTTTTCCACTTAAAAAGGGAGTTAGTTTAGATATATGCTATGCAAATAAAACAATGGATAAATTGTTATTGTTAATAGGAGCTATTGGTACAGTGGTTATTTTGTGTTATTCGCTTTTTAGAAATATATCTATATAATACTAATCTCTGTTTTGGGCAAATTCTGTCCGACAATATATTCCACCATTTAAACAGAGATTAGTATAAATAATTATCGCATTTGAATATATAATGGAGAAGAAAAATGGACAAAAATTTAAAAGCGTTGGAGCTTGATAAAATATTAAATAAATTGTCTGAAGAGACAGCTTTTGCTGACTCAAAGCAGTCAGCACTTGAGCTTCGACCAGCTAATGATTTGTATACAGTAAACAAGCTGTTAAAACAAACAGATGATGCGTATATGCTAAGTGGGCGATTCGGCTCTCCGTCGTTTGGTGGTATTACAAATGTTGTAAACAGCCTTAAAAGAGCTGAGGCAGGTGGTTGCCTTACTATGGGAGAGTTGCTCAAGGTTGCAGAAACCTTGCGTGTTATACGTGGTTTAAAGCAATGGAGAGATAAATCATCAGGAATTGAAACAGTGCTTGATGCATATTTTAATGCACTTGCACCTAATAAATTTCTTGAAGAAAAGATTTTTACTTCTATTATCTCTGAAGAAGAAATGAGCGACTTAGCTTCTGTTACACTTTCTGCAATAAGAAAAAAGATAAAGCAGACATCAGCAAAGGCAAGAGAAGTTCTTGATAAAATGGTGCGTTCTCAAACCTATCAGAAATATTTGCAGGACCCGATTGTTACAATTCGTGACGGAAGATTTGTTGTACCTGTTAAAGCAGAATGTAGAGGAGAAATTCCTGGTCTTGTACACGACACATCTTCAAGTGGTGCTACAGTTTTTGTAGAGCCTATGGGTGCAGTAGAGGCAAATAATGCAGTAAAGGTGTTAAAATCTAAGGAAGAGGCAGAAATAGAGCGTATTCTTTTTGAGCTTTCAGCTACAGCAGGAGGCTATGCTCAGAATATTATAAATAGCTACTATATTGCTACACAGCTTGATGTAATATTTGCAAAGGCTTCGCTTGCTTATAAAATGAAGGCTAGTATGCCTATAATGAATGACTTAGGAATAATTAACCTAAACAAAGCAAGACACCCACTTATTGATAAAAATAAGGTTGTGCCTATAAGTGTTTGTTTAGGCGAAGAATTTAATTCGCTTGTAATAACAGGACCTAACACAGGTGGTAAAACAGTTACACTAAAAACAATAGGCTTGCTCACTGCAATGGCTATGTGTGGTTTGATGATACCAGCTGGAGATGAAAGTAAGCTTTCTATATTCGATAGAATCCTTGTAGATATAGGTGATGAGCAGAGTATAGAACAATCTCTTTCAACATTTTCTGCACATATGACAAATATTATAAGGATATTAAACCAAACAAATGATAAAAGCTTGGTGCTTATAGATGAGCTTGGTGCAGGTACAGACCCTGTAGAGGGTGCAGGTCTTGCTATTGCAATACTTGAACAGCTGAGAAATCAAGGTGCTAAAATAGCATCTACTACTCATTATGCCGAGCTTAAAGAGTATGCTTTACAAAGCTCAGGTGTAGAAAATGCTTGCTGTGAGTTTGATGTTGCTACTTTACAACCAACCTATAAGCTACTTATAGGTGTACCAGGTAGGTCAAATGCTTTTGCTATATCAGAGCGATTGGGTATGGATAAAGCTCTTGTTGATAAGGCAAGGAAGCTGGTTTCTGACGAAAGCAGACGATTTGAAGATGTAGTTGAAAAGCTTGAAAGTCAAAGACAGACCCTTGACGAAAAAATAAAATATGCAGAGCTTGTATCTCAGCAAGCACAAAAGGACAGAGAGGCTGTACAACGAGAAATTGAACAGCTTAGAAAACAGGCTGAATATGAGCTTAAAAAGGCAAGAGAAGAGGCTCAGCGAATTACCTCAACAACTCGTGCAACAGCTGATGCACTTATTGAAGAGCTTAATGACTTGCAAAAGCATAAACAGCTTACAGCTGAAGAAAAAGCAAAGCTACGAGCAGATATACGCAATATGGAAAATAATGCCGACCCTGTAGAAAAGGCAAAAGAGAATAATTACACCTTGCCACGAGCATTAAAAAAGGGTGATAATGTTCTAATTTTTGATATTGATAAAAAGGCAGTTGTTCTGGAAGATCCAAAGGGCGATACTGTACTTGTACAGGCTGGAATAATAAAAACGAAGGTTAATCTTGATAATTTAAGATTGCTTGAGGATAAGAAGAAACCACAGGTACAGCGTTCAACAAAGCGAAATATAAAAAGTAATGCAACTGTTAAAGCTGTAACTGATATTGACCTACGAGGAATGACTGCAATGGAAGCGATTATGGAGCTTGACAGACAGCTTGACTCGGCTACACTTTCAGGTATACATCAGGTTACAATTATACATGGTAAGGGTACAGGTGTATTGCGTAAAGAGGTGCATAATTATCTTAAACGCTGTAAGTATGTAAAAACCTACAGACTTGGTGTATTTGGTGAAGGCGAAGCAGGTGTAACAATTGCCGAGCTTAAATAGTAAAGGGGCTGATTTAATGAAAAAATCTGGTAAAGTATGGGTAGCTGTTGTAGTTGCGTTGTTTATAATTATAGCCTTACTGTTAGGTGCAGTTTTTTATGTTTATAAGCTGGCTACAGATACTTCAGAGGCTTCAAAACTTGAAACAACAGCTTCAACTACTATTTACGAGCCTTTGGTAAAGTCAATAATACTTGGAGAAGGTCAAACCATTACTGACGATGATATTAACGGAATTATCAGAAAGATAATGGACGAAGCACCTGCGACTAATACCAATACAGAAAATACTATATTGGTAAATGGTGTAGCAGTTTACCTACAGGGTGAGCAAACTGCAAAGATTTATGCAGATATTAGTTTTAATGATATCAAAATGATTTTTTCAGCAGATGCTACCATAGCATTGAATAATGAGGAAAAAATTATTGATATAAAAATAAGTAACACAAAGCTAGGTAATCTTGAAATACCGGCTGAGTGGATAATTGCTAAAATAGAACCATCTATTGAAAGTATTGGCGATTCAATAGATGTAAACTCAACATCTGTAATCGTACCATCAGAGTATAACTTTACTTTTATGGAAAAGGAAGTTGAGTTACATATAGAAAATATTGAGATATCACAAGGTGTAGCAACAGTGCAAACAAACAGTGCAATGGATTTAATAACACAGTTCATAGACGAGATTGTAAGTGGTTGGTTTGCAGAAGTTTGATTATAAGTAGAAAAAATTATAACCTGTAAGGATAAAAATTTAACCTATAGTAAAGAAACCGAGTTCATCTGATAAGGTAGGATGAACTCGGTTTTTGTTATTTGTTATTGAAAATTATAGATAAGTGTTAAATTAGGGTTAGGAAATGCTTGAAATATATAGTGAAATTCAACAAAAAATGCTTTAACTTTATCTGCAAAATAACTATACTTATAGTATAATTATACAAAAAAATATATTTATTTTTATATATCTTAGAGATTTCATAGGGGGATTGTATCGGAATAAAGAAAAAATATTGAATTTTAAGATTATACTGTATATAATTATATATAGTGCGAGAACGCATAAAATTTTAAATTAATTATAAGACAGGAGACGATTAAAGTGAAAAAAACAAAGAGAGCACTTGCTCTTTTGTTGTGCATAATGATGACAGCTACTACTTTTAGTTCAATGTCACTATCTGCTAGTGCTGAAGAGTATAAGTTTATTGATACCCAAGCTGTTGCATCAGAAATGCCAACAGAGAATGAAACAGAAAGTGAAACAGAGAACGCTTCGGAGAATATTCCTATGGAAATGACTGATCCAGTAAATGAAAATACTGATGATGAGGTATCTTCAGAACCTGTTGTTAATGCAGAGGATTATTCGAGAAATCCAAAAAACTTACAAAATGAAAGCTCTGCTGAAAATAATTCAGTTGAAATTTCAAACTCTCCTATTACTTTAGGAGTAGGTGAAACATATACATTTTCTAAAGCTTCATTACAGAAAACTTTATCTGCAACATCTACAACAACCTATAAATGGAGTTCAAGTAGCTCAAATATTGTATCAGTTAACAGTGATGGAAAAATAACTGCTAAAAAAGTTGGTGAGACAACTATTAACGTAGTTGCATCAAACGGAAAAAAAGCATTCTGTAGAATAACAGTAAAAAATGCACCAACAAAAATTACACTTAATAAAACCACAATAAGTTTAGGTGTAGGAGAAACATTTGACCTTAACGCTTCACTACCAAGTGGTACAGCATCATATAGTGTAAAATACTCAAGTAATAGCACTGGTGTAGCAACAGTTAACTCAGCTAGTGGATTTATAACAGCTAAAAAGGTTGGTACAGCAGTGATAACAGCAACAACCTACAATGGCAAAAAGGCAACCTGTATAGTAACAGTAAAAAATGCACCAACAAAAGTTACACTAAATAAAACAGCAATAACATTAGGATTAGGAGAAACATTTGACCTTAATGCTTCATTACCAAGTGGAACAGTTGCATACAATGTAAAATATTCAAGTAACAATACTGGTGTTGCAACAGTTGACTCATATGGAATTACAACAGCTAAAAAGGCTGGTACAGCAGTAATCACAGTTGTAACTTACAACGGCAAAAAGGCAACATGTACAGTAACAGTAAAAAATGCACCAACAAAAATTACATTAAATAAAACAACAATAACATTAGGAGTAGGAGAAACATTTGATCTTAATTCTTCGCTACCAAGTGGTACAGCATCATACAGTGTAAAATATTCAAGTAACAGCATTGGCGTTGCAACAGTTACCTCATCTAATGGGCTTATAACAGCTAAAAAGGTTGGTACAGCAGTAATTACAGCAATAACCTACAATGGCAAAAAGGCCACATGTAAAGTAATAGTAAAAAATGCACCAACAAAAATCACACTTAATAAAACAACAATAAATTTAGGAGTAGGAGAAACATTTGACCTTAATTCTTCGCTACCAAGTGGAACAGCATCATACAGTGTGAAATATTCAAGTAACAGTACTGGTGTTGCAACGGTTACCTCATCTAATGGGCTTATAACAGCTAAAAAGGTTGGTACAGCAGTAATAACAGCAACAACCTACAATGGCAAAAAGGCTACCTGTACAGTAACAGTAAAAAATGCACCAACAAAAGTTACACTAAATAAAACAGCAATAACATTAGGAGTAGGAGAAACATTTGACCTTAATGCTTCATTACCAAGTGGAACAGTTGCATACAATGTAAAATATTTAAGTAACAATACTGGTGTAGCAACAGTTGACTCATATGGAATTACAACAGCTAAAAAGGCTGGTACAGCGGTAATCACAGTAAAAACCTATAATGGTAAAACAGCAACCTGTACAGTAACAGTAAAAAATGCACCAACAAAAATTACACTAAATAAAACAACAATAACATTAGGAGTAGGAGAAACATTTGACCTAAACTCTTCGCTCCCAAGTGGCACAGCATCATACAGTGTAAAATATTCAAGTAACAGCACTGGTGTTGCAACAGTTACCTCATCTAATGGACTTATAACAGCTAAAAAGGTTGGTAGAGCAGTAATTACAGCAATAACCTACAATGGCAAAAAGGCCACATGTACAGTAATAGTAAAAAATGCACCAACAAAAGTTACACTAAATAAAACAACAATAACTTTAGAAGTAGGAAAAACCTTTGACCTTAACGCTTCACTTCCAAGTGGCACAGCTGCATACAGTGTAAAGTATTCAAGTAACAGCACTAGTGTTGCAACAGTTGACTCATATGGAATTGTAACAGCAAAGAAAGCTGGTACAGCAGTAGTCACAGTTACAACTTACAATGGCAAAAAGGCTACATGTAAAGTAACAGTAAAAAATGCACCAACCAAAATTACACTAAATAAAACAACAATAACTCTAGGAGTAGGAGAAACCTTTGCTCTTAATGCTTCTCTTTCAAGTGGTACAGTATCATCTGGTGTAAAATATTCAAGTAATAGTACTGGTGTAGCAACAGTTAACGCATCAAATGGACTTATAACAGCTAAAAAGGCTGGCACAGCAGTAATAACAGCTACAATTAACAATGGTTCAAAGGCAACATGTACAGTAACAGTAAAAAATTCACCAACAAAAATTACACTTAACAAAACAAAAATTACTTTAAGTGTAGGAGAAACCTTTGACCTTAACAGTTCACTCCCAAGTGGTACAGCTGCATACAGTGTAAAATATTCAAGTAATAGTACTAGTGTTGCAACAGTTGACTCATATGGAATTGTAACAGCAAAGAAAGCTGGTACAGCAGTAATCACAGTTACAACCTACAACGGTAAAAAGGCTACTTGTACAGTAACTGTAAAGAAAGGTAGTGCAGAAGAAGAATATATTAATGAAGTGCTTAGACTTACTAATGAGGAAAGAAAAAAAGCAGGTTTACCTACTCTTGCTAAGAGAGCAGATGTAGATAAGGTAGCAGCTATTAGAGCTAAGGAAATCAGTGTTAAATATTCTCATACTAGACCTAATGGAAAAAGCTGTTTTACAGTTGTAAGTGAAAATGGTATATCATATATGAATTTAGGAGAAAATCTGGCAACAGGACAACTTTCACCGAAAGAGGTTGTTAACGATTGGATGAATTCTGAGGCACACAGAAAAAATATTTTAAATCCTAAATTCAATGGACTAGGCGTAGGTTACTATGTTGAAGATGGCACAACTTATTGGATACAGATGCTAATAGGTTGATAACTTAAAATTTAAACTATAAAACTCGAAATTTAGTAAGGCTAGATTTCGAGTTTTTTGATTGGTTAAAATTAGGTGTTTTTGGAAATATATGGTAAATTTAAACAATAATAAATTTTAATTTTTTGTAAACTTACTATGTCTATAGTGTAAATGGATAAATATTAGTTTTATTTTTATCTAATTCGGAAATTTTACTAGTAATTTGTATCAAAATAGACAGAAGTATTGAACTTGGTGTTTATACAATATATAATATATATATAGAAGTGTGAGAACGAATAAATTTAATAATATGATAGGAGACGATTAAAGTGAAGCAAACAAAAAAAGCACTTGCTCTATTGTTATGCATGATAATGACTATCACTGCTTTTTGTGGAGTGCCGTTATCTGCAAGTGCTGAAGGAAACAATTCTGTTGATTCTCAGATGGTTGTAGCTGAGGTACCAACAGAGGGTGAAACAGAAAGCACTTCGGATGGTACAGTTGTTGAGTTGATCGACACTGTAAACGAAAATACTGAGGAGATATCTTCAGAACTTGTTGATAATACAGGTGACTATTCAAAAAGCCAAAAAACTTTGCAGAATGAAAGTTCTGCTGGAAAAAATGCGGTTGAAAGCTCAGCTAGTGCGGGAGTAGTTGAATTTTCAGAATCCCCTATTACTTTAGGTGTTGGTGAAGTATATACTTTTTCTAAAGTTGATTTACAAAAAGAGTTATCTGCAAGCTCTACAACAACCTATACTTGGTCATCTAATAACGCAAATATTGTATCAGTTGATAAAAACGGAAAAATAACTGCTAAAAAAGTTGGTGAGACAACTATTAACGTGTCTGCATCAAACGGAAAAAAGACATTCTGTAGAGTAGTTGTTAAAAATGCACCTACTAAGGTTACTATAGGTGATACAAGCGTTACTTTAGGTGTGGGAGAAACATATAATACTTACAAAACTATAAATAGTGGTGCATATGCTAACAGTTTTACTTGGATAAGTTCTAATAGCTCTGTAGCTACAGTAGAAAAAATATCATTAACTCAAGCAAGAATAACTGCTAAAGGCGTAGGCACTGCAACCATTACAGTAATAACTTATAATGGTAGAACTGATACTTGTCAGGTAACAGTAAAAAAAGCACCTACTAAGGTTACTCTAAATAAAGCAAGTGTTACTTTAGGTGTAGGAGAAACATATAGTGCTATTAAAACTATAGATAGTGACGCATATGCTAATCAGTTTACATGGTCAAGTTCTAATAGTTCTGTTGCTATAGTACAGAAAATATCATTAACTCAAGCAAGAGTAACAGCTAAAGGCGTAGGTACTGCAACTGTTACAATAAGAACCTATAATGGTAAAACAGCTACCTGTACAGTAACAGTAAAAAACGCACCAACAAAAATTACACTTAACAAAACAGCAATAGCTTTAGGTGAAGGAGAAACATTTGCACTTAGTAGTTCACTACCAAGTGGCACAGCTTCAGATAATATTAAGTATTCAAGCAGTAATACTAGTGTGGCAACTGTTAATTCTTCTACTGGACTTATAACAGCTAGAAGTGTTGGTACAGCAGTAATCACAGTTGCAACTTACAACGGCAAAAAAGCTACATGTACAGTAACAGTAAAAAATGCTCCTACAGCAATTACACTTAACAAAACAGCAATAACTTTAGGTGTAGGAGAAACCTTTGACCTTAATGCTTCACTGCCAAGTGGAACAACTGCATATAGTGTAAAATATTCAAGTAACAACACTAGTATAGCAACTGTTGATTCATACGGACTCATAACAGCTAAAAAAGTTGGTACAGCTGTAATAACAGTAACAACCTACAATAACAAAAAGGCTACATGTACAGTAACGATAAAAAATGCACCAACAACAATTACACTTAACAAAACAAAAATTACTTTAAGTGTAGGAGAGACACTTGACTTGAACAGTTCACTCCCAAGTGGCACAGCCTCATACAGTATTAAATATTCAAGCAGTAATACTGGTGTTGCAACTGTTGCTGCCGCTGGCGGACTTGTAACTGCAAAAAAGGTTGGTACAGCTGTAATAACAGCAACAACCTACAACGGTAAAAAGGCTACTTGTACAGTAACTGTACAGAAAAACATTACAGAAGAATATGTTAATGAAGTACTAAGACTTACTAACGAGGAAAGAAAAAAAGCAGGTTTACCAGCTCTTGCTAAGAGAACAGACGTAGATAAGGTAGCAGCTATTAGAGCTGAAGAAATCAGTGTTAAATTCTCTCATACAAGACCTAATGGGAAAAATTGTTTCTCAATTATAAGTGAAAATGGTATATCATATACTGCTTTAGGAGAAAACATTGCAGCAGGACAAGAATCACCAGAAGAGGTTGTTGACGCTTGGATGAATTCTGACGGACACAGAAAAAATATTTTAAATAGTAAATATAAAGGCTTAGGTGTAGGTTGCTATATTGAAGATGATACAATTTATTGGGTGCAAATGATGATAGGTTGATAACTTAATAACTTAAAGATTAATTTAAATTGTAAAAAACTCGAAATTCAGATTCCTGAATTTCGAGTTTTTGTTTTTTGTATATTAAAATGGTTATACAATCTTTATTAAATCAGATTTCTAAACCGGTACAATTTTTTAAGAATGTCATTAGCTTGTTAAGAATGATATCTACTCCACCCTTTGAGTCACTTTCGATATTTAAAGGCATTATAGGGTCGTGTACACTTAATCTAAGTAAGAACCAACCATCACCGTCGTTTTTGCCGAATGAAACACGTACACCCTCACGGCTATCGTCTGCAACGCACCAGCCCTCTTGCTTCTCGGCATATTCTTCAAGCTCTTTGATTATACGGTTGCCTGTTGCTTTGAAATCAGTATCTGTAATCTTAAAACGAACTTCTTTGCTTTCAACAGGTTCTTTAAGTGTAGCTGTAAGGCTTGAAATATCCTTGCCCTCTTTTCTTAGCTGTGCCATTTTAATGATAATCTTTGTACAAAGATATGCACCGTCATCAAGGAAGTAGTTTTCTCTCATTGCAGCGTGACCAGATGTTTCAATAGCTAACGGACAATCTACACCCTCTTTATTTAGGCGAATAGCTTCGTTAATAACATTTTTATATCCACGCTTAAATCTGTGGTGCTTACCCTTTAGGTCGTCTTCTATAAATGTTTTTAAGCCTGCTGATGTTGTAGAGTCAGTAACAACTGTTGCACCCTCGCAATTTTCAAGAGCGATTGCAGAAGCAACAGCAACAAGTCTATTACGGTTTATCTCGTTACCTGTGCTGTCTACAGCACCACCTCTGTCAACGTCTGTGTCAAAAATTACACCAAGGTCAGCATTATTGTCAAGTACAGCCTTGCTGATAAAGCTCATAGCTGTTGCATCTTCAGGGTTTGGTACGTGGTTAGGGAACATACCATCAGGCTCTAAGAACTGACTGCCAGTTGTGTCTGCACCTAGTGGAGCAAGTACCTTTTCAGCGTAAAATCCACCTGCACCGTTACCAGCATCTACAACAATTTTAAAGCCCTCAAGAGGCTTGTTGTAATTTTCACTGTTTACACCCTTGCAAATCATATCCTTTAAATGCTCGCAATACTGTGACATATAATCAGTAGCAGTAGTAGAACCACCCTCACATTCTTCTGCGAAGCTTTCGTTTTCTGCATTTTCAAGAAGTGCTGTGATATCCTCAGACTCAAGTCCACCGTCAACAGTGAAGAATTTAAGTCCGTTACGGTTAAATGGGTGGTGGCTTGCTGTTATCTGAATTGAACCATCACAGTTAAGATCTACTGTTGTCATAAACATAGATGGGGTAGAAGCAAGACCGCAGTTAAGAACCTTTATACCGTAAAGCATAAGAGTTTTTTCAACTGTTGAAATAATTCTAGGGCCTGAAATACGGCTATCTCTACCCACTGCAACAGTTAAAGTGTTGCTTGCCTTACCTGTTTTGTCACATAGCCACTTTACAAAGCCTTTTGTAATTGCACTTACAGCCTCATCTGTAAGGTTTACGCTTTGTCCCTCAACACCTTCGCTAGCAACTCCTCTAATATCTGTACCACTTTTAAATTGACTCCAATATTTATTCATAATTTATGTCAATCCTTTCTAAGAATATAGCATAATTATAACCTATGTAGTGTGATTTGTAAAATAGAAATTTAAGCTTATATCAAAAATCCTCCCACAGAAAAATTAAAGTATCTCTGTGGGAGGAAAATTAAATTATTCTACTGTTACCTTGCAGGTAGCTGTTTTTCCGTTGTGTGTTATTGCTGTTATGGTAGCTGTACCTACACCCTTAGCAGTAACAAGTCCGTTAGTTGAGTTAACAGTAGCTACCTTACTATTTCTGCTTGTATATTTAATGCTGTATGAAGCAGTATCGGCAGGTAATGAGCTGTTAAGGTCAAAGGTTTCGCCTACCTTTAATGTAAGAGCTGTTTCATTTAATGTAATTTTATCTGGAGCATTTTTTACTGTTACTTTACAAGAGGTTGTTTTACCATTGTGTGTTATTGCTGTAATATTAACTGTACCCACACCTTTAGCAGTAACAACTCCACCTAGAGAAGTAACAGTTGCAATATTAGTATTTCTGCTTGCGTATTTGATATTAAATGAAGCAGTGTCACTTGGTAGTGAACTTGTGATATAGAACACTTCTCCTACACCTAATGTCACTTCTTCCTGATTAATTGAAACACTTGAAGGAGCATTTTTTACAGTTATAGTACAAGTAGCCTTTTTACCATTATGGGTTGTAGCTGTAATTATAGCTGTACCAACCTTTTTAGTAGTAATAACACCACCAATAGCGTTAACATCTGCAACAGCTGTATTACTGCTTGAAAATTTAATATTGTATGAAGCAGTGCCATTTGGCAAGAAGCTGTTAAGGTCAAATAGCTCTCCTACACCTAAGGTTATTGTTGATCTATTAAGTGAAATTTTTGAAGGAGGGTTTTTAACAGTTACAGTGCAAGTAGCAGTTTTACCGTTGTAGGTTGTAGCTGTAATAGTGGCTGTGCCAATATTTTTAGCAGTAACAAGACCACCAGCTTCGTTAACAGTTGCAATAGCAGTACTGTTACTTGAATATTTTACGCTATAAGAAGCTGTATTACTTGGTAGCGAGCTGTTAAGGTCAAAGGTTTCACCAATACCTAATGTTATTGATGTTTTATTAAGTGAAATTTTTGAAGGGGCATCTTTAACGGTTACGGTACAAGTAGCTTTTTTACCGTTGTAGGTTGTAGCTATGATAGTAGCTGTGCCAACCTTTTTAGCAGTAACAAGTCCACCGGCTTCGTTAACAGTTGCAATAGCTGTATTATTGCTTGAATATTTAACACTATATGAAGCTGTACCACTTGGTAATGAGCTGTTAAGGTCAAAGGTTTCTCCAACACCCAAGGTTATTGCTGTTTTATTAAGTGAAATTTTACTTGGAGCATTTTTAACAGTCACAGTACAAGTAACTGTTTTTCCATTGTAGGTTGTAGCTGTAATAGTAGCTGTACCAGCCTTTTTAGCAGTAACAAGACCACCCGAAGCATTAACAGTTGCAACAGCTGTATTATTGCTTGAATATTTAACGCTATATGAAGCTGTACCACTTGGTAGTGAGCTGTTGAGGTCAAAGGTTTCTCCAACACCCAAGGTTATTGCTGTTTTATTAAGTGAAATTTTTGAAGGAGCATTTTTTACAGTTATCTTACAGGTTGCAGTTTTTCCGTTTGATGTTTTTACAGTGATAGTTGCTGTACCTGTTTTTTTAGCTGTTATATTACCGTTTGAGCTTACAGTAGCAACGTCTTTGTTGCTGCTTGACCAGCTGTATGTTGTAATTGCATTTGAAGGTGTTATTGTTGAATTTAAGGTATAGCTTTCACCAACACCTAAAGTAAGAGAGGTTTTGTTTAATTTTACTGATTCTGGTGAGGTAGTATTTAAAGCTGTGAATTTAAAACCATTATCAACTGCGTATGATTGACCAGCTGTACCCTTGTATCCTTTTATTGTGAACCCGTCGATTTTACTTCCACAAGCATAATAGCCTAAACCACTATAGGTCATATTTGTTACACTAGCAGGAATTGTAATGCTTTTTAATTTTGGACATTGTTCAAATGCAGCATATACATTGTCCTCTAATGGATCATAATTATCTCCGATTGTTTTAAGACCTTCAGAAAGTGAAACACTTTCCAGATTATCACATTCAGCAAATGCAGAATGTCCAATACTTGTTACTGTATTTGGCACAGTAACACTTGTAATATTGTTATTATCGAAAAATGCACCAAGTTCTATTCTTGTAACAGTATAACCGTCAATAGTAGAAGGGATTACCACATTTTTGTTATCGCCTAGATAATAAAATATCTCAATGGTTTTATTATCGTCGTTAAAATCGTAATAAAATTCAAGATAATATTGACTTTTACCCAAATCTATAAAATTAATCAAACCAACTTTTACATCAGCCAAAAAATAAAAGTATGTGTAAGAACCCAGATAGCCTCTAATAGTAAAATCTTCTACAATGTATTCTTCATAGTCGGTTGTATAATAAACACCTAATGCTCTATTACCAATATCTATTACACTGTCTGGTATAGTGATATCTTTTAGTGATTGACAATTGTAAAAAGCATAGTCATTAATAGTTAGAAGCCCCTCTGAAAGACTTACGGTGTTTAGGACCGTACAATCATAAAAAGCACTTTTACCAATGGTTGTTACACTGCTTGGAATTGATACTTTTTTCAAATTTTTACACATTTCAAAAGCTTTCTCACATATGGTTGTAACGCTATTTGGTACAGTATAAGAAGTTTTTATATATCCTGAGGGACATAAAATAAGCTCTGTTTTATTCTTATTAAAAAGCACACCATCAACTGAGGTGTAATTCTCATTGCTAGCTTCAACTGTAATGCTTTCTAAATTTCTAGAATAATTTAAGCTGGTAATACCTTCTATTTCAGAAACAGTTGACGGAATAGTTAAGCTTTTTAAATTATCATAGTTGTCAAAAGCCCACCCTCTTAACTTGGTAACTTTACAACCATCTATATAAGAGGGTATTATAACATTACTCTCATTACCAATATAACCATTAATTACAACTCTATTATTTGATAATTTAGAATATTCAAAATCTTTTTCTTGAGCAGAAGCACCACTCTCTACTGCTAAATGCTTGTTTACCTCATTGCTTATGATATTAGTGCTTGAGGTATTATTGTAATCTGTATCATTAGCAGTAGCTACTGTTTCATTTGATAATCTAAAATGTTCAAATCCTTTTTGTTGAGCAGAAGCGATATTCTTCATAGCTAAACGCTTGTTTACCTTATTGCTTATGCTGTTAGTACTTGAAGTATTATTGTAATCTGTAGCATTAGCAGTAGCTGTTGTTCCTGCTGAAAAGCTTAATAATAATGAGCCTGTAATTAAAACAGACATAATCCTTTTAAATTTCGTCATTGTTAAAACCCCCTAAAATATTATTTTTTGCAAATAAGTTTTTATAGTATTTACAAGTACAATTGTACCAACTAATACCACAAAATGTCAATAAAAATTCAATAGAATTATATATATAATCGCAAAATTTGTTGGTGTTTTCTGTTTTAGAAAATTATAAGTCTTGGGTTATAAAGAATTTACATAACAAAAAGGCTATAACGAACAATTTTGTAATTCGTTATAGCCTTTATATTACATTAAATCTTCTCTAGCTACAGCCTTACCTTCTTGCAATGACTTTTGAACATCTAAAATTCTCTGATTTTTAGAACCTCTGAAATGTAGCATTAAGCTACGCTGTGACAGAATAAAGGGTCCGTCTACAAGAATATCTGTGTTTTCAAGAAGTTCTTTCCATTCAGGGTGGTTTTCAAATCCGTTTAAAAGCTGTTCAAAGGTAAAGCCAGTATATACAAGTACATTTAAACCCAGTTTATGACATTCCTTTGCAAGCTCTGTAAGAGGCTTGCACTGCATAAAGGGTTCACCACCAGAAAAGGTTACACCTTGAAGCATAGGATCTTCTTTTATCGCTTTAAGAATATTGTCTGTGTTGCTTATATACCCACCGTCAAAATCGTGTGTTTGTGGGTTGTGGCAACCCTCACAATGGTGAGGACATCCTTGCGTAAAAACAGTAAGTCTTATTCCGGGTCCGTCTACTATTGATTCACGAATAACACCTGCAAGACGTAATTCACTCATATTATAACCTCCTTTTTGCTAAAACAGCTCACCTTTTTAAGGTGAGCTGTGAATTTTAAAGTGTGTTTTATATTTGTTCCATATCAGAGTTTATTGCGTGCTTTACTCTGTCTTCTACCTCTGCTCGTTTTGCGTTATTAAAGCGATCAACAGTTCCTACAAGATAGCCTGTAATTCTTCTGATTCTTTCAAAGCTGTGGTCACCGTCACATTCGCTTCTACCACATTTAGGGCAAGTGTCACCGATAATACCTGTGTATCCACAGCAAGGGTCACGGTCTACAGGATGGTTGATTGAACCATAACCAATACCA
The DNA here is from genome assembly GCA_036311185.1 of Acutalibacteraceae bacterium. Lineage (GTDB taxonomy): Bacteria > Bacillota > Clostridia > Oscillospirales > Acutalibacteraceae > CAG-964. Next base: position 19,547 of record JAXJQK010000111.1, read on the forward strand.
GCCTCTTTCATAACGTGAACAACCTTTTCAAAAGCCTCAAGGTTTTCTGATGGGTCACCATCAAGCTCAATATATGATATATGACCACCATTTGTTAAATTGTGATATGGAGCCTCAAGTCTGATTTTATCATATGCAGAAATTTTATAATGAACAGGAATATGGAAGCTGTTTGTGTAATACTCTCTGTCAGTTACACCTGGAATTTTGCCAAATCTCTTTGCATCCATTCTTACAAATCTGCCAGATAATCCCTCAGCAGGTGTTGCAATAAGTGAGAAATTCAAGTTGTACTTCTTTGCAGCCTCATCCATTCTCTTTCTCATATATCCCACTATTTCAAGACCAAGGTTTTGAGCCTCTCGGCTTTCACCATGATGTACACCTACAAGTGCTTTTAGACATTCAGCCAAGCCGATAAAACCAAGTGTAAGTGTACCGTGCTTTAGTACATCTTCAACGCTGTCATTTACACTAAGCTTTTCACTGTCTAACCAAATGCCCTGTCCCATAAGGAATGGATAGTTACGAACAAGCTTTGCAGACTGAATTTTAAATCTGTCTAAAAGCTGTTCAATTACTATATCAATTTTGCGATCAAGCTGTTCATAGAAGAAATCAATATTTCCGTTGCTTAAAATAGCAAGTCTTGGTAGGTTGATAGATGTAAAACTAAGGTTACCTCTGCCGTTTACAATCTCTCTTGTTGGGTCGTATTGGTTAGCCATAACTCTTGTACGACATCCCATATAAGCAGCCTCGGTTTCTGGATGACCTTCTTTATAATACTGTAAATTAAATGGTGCATCTATAAATGAGAAGTTAGGGAACAATCTCTTTGCACTTACACGACAAGCAAGCTTAAATAAATCGTAGTTAGGGTCAGTATTCTTATAGTTGATACCGTCTTTAACCTTGAATATATGAATAGGGAAGATAGGTGTTTCACCATTTCCTAAACCTGCCTCTGTTGCAAGTAGTACATTTTTAGTAACCATTCTACCCTCAGGAGTAGTGTCTGTACCGTAGTTAATAGAGCTAAACGGAATTTGAGCACCAGCTCTTGAGTGCATTGTATTAAGGTTATGTACAAATGCCTCCATAGCCTGATAAACAGCTCTGTCAGTTTCTGAATTAGCGTGAGAATAAGCAAAACGCTGTAGCTTGCCAGCAAGCTTTTCTCCGTATTTTTCAGTAAGTAGAGTAAGCTCAGCCTCCATATAAATCTCGCCATCATCTAGCTTTGGTGTGCTATTTGTTGTAGCTTCAGCTGAGTCTGCTATTGTAATAACATCATTAACTGCATTTTCATCATCTATAAGTAATTCGGCAGCTCTTGAAAGATTTTGTCTGTAAATTCTGCGATATGTTTTAGCTACACCCTTAGCCATACCATAATCGAAGTTTGGAATACTTTGACCACCGTGCTGGTCGTTCTGGTTACTTTGAATAGCTATACAAGCAAGTGCAGAATAGCTTGCTATATCATTAGGCTCTCTTAAAAATCCGTGACCTGTTGAAAAACCATTTGCAAATAGCTTTTCTATATCAATTTGACAGCAGGTAGTTGTAAGAGTAAGAAAATCAAGATCGTGAATATGAATATCGCCATTACGATGTGCTTCTGCATGAGTAGGGTTAAGAATGTACATCTCATAGAATTGCTTTGCACCCTCAGAACCATATTTTAGCATTGTTCCCATTGCTGTATCGCCATCAATATTAGCGTTTTCACGCTTAACATCGTTATCTTTAGCTGATTTAAAGGTAAGATCCTCATAGGTTTTCATTAGCTTGGTGTTCATTTCACGAACACGAGTACGTTCTGCTCTATATAATATGTATTCCTTTGCAGTTCTTGTATGCCCATTTTCGATAAGTACTCTTTCAACTGTATCCTGTACGTGTTCAACAGTAGGATTACCAGCATTTTCTTTTTCAAGAGTATCTCGTACCATTTCTGCAAGGTTTTCAGCCACAGCGTAATCATTGCCACCAACGGCTTTAGCTGCTTTGAAGATTGCATCTGTTATCTTTTTTAGATCAAATCGTGCTTGTCGTCCATCTCGTTTTAAGATATATTCAATCATTATATAGTTACCTCCGTTCAATCATAAATAATATCATTAAATAGTATGTTGAAAACTTAAAAACACAATATATAGTGTTATGTGGTTTTAACCACGTGATATATAGTATAGAGGAAAAAATAGCAATAGTCAAGACGCATAGTAACACTTTATATACCAACATTTAATATATCTTTTTGTTGATAGCTCCAAAGAAAAAGTTTTTTAAAAAAGGTGTTGACAAACAGGAGTAAAAACGATATAATAACAAAGCTGTCGAAAACGACGGCGAAAAACACTGGAAAACAGGTTGTAGTTTTGAAGTAAATAGTTTAAGGTTGGCTTTGATTAGCACAAACCTGAATGAAAAAACTTTAAAAAACTTGAAAAAAGGTGTTGACAAATGAAACTTGATTTGATATAATAATCAAGCTGTCACAAAGAGAGCGACAACAAAATATGAGATTTAAAAACGTTTTTCAGAGAGTTTCGATAGAAACTGAAAAGAAAAACGAAAATAAATTTCAAAAAAGTGTTGACAAAGAAAACTCAATGTGATATAATAACAAAGCTACTTGAAAGCGAAAAGCTAGAGAAAAGCGAACAGGACTTTGAAAATTAAACAACGCAAACAAGAAGACCCGTAATTGCTTTGAGTCATACAATGCTTTTTACTAAGCGTAAGCGGAGAAAAGGATTGTGACCAAAGGTTTACAGAAGTGAAGACAACACTACAAATGTCAAACGCTAAAAAGCGAACTTGAGAGCATCAAGCTTTAAGATGATTTTAAGCCGAAAGGCTTTAGATACAATTATTTTAGAGAGTTTGATCCTGGCTCAGGA
>JAXJQK010000112.1:0-23376 GCA_036311185.1 Acutalibacteraceae bacterium
AATTTATATCAGAAAAACTGCTTTTGAGCCACACTATATTAAGCTGTTGAAGATACCATTTTCTGTTAGTTTGGATAAAAGCCTAGCTCGCAGTGAGAGATTTATTTTTACTGACGATAATCATATAATAGATGATGAATTACTTTTGTTCTCTAACGTGAAAATAAGTGAGTTTCATTCAAAATCAAATGATGTGTTGTTTGTAAAAAAAGAAAACAGCTTAATTATAGACAGTTTTGACCACGAGCAAAATCTGATTATAACATCATCTAACAATAGAATATTAATTTCTGGCTGTTCTCATTCGGGTATTGTGAATATTCAAAAGGAAGCTGAAAGGATTGCTAAAGATAAAATGTTGTATGTTATTGGTGGGTTTCATCTATTTAACCCTCCTACAAAAAAGACAGAAAACAACAAGCTTATTGATGATATTGCTGGTGCTCTTAATAAAAACGAAAGCATTTATTACACCTGTCATTGCACTGGTGTAAGGGTCTATGAGCAAATGAAAGAAACGCTGAAAAACAAACTGCTATATTTATCAACAGGAACAGAGCTTGTGCTGTAAAAAATTTAATAAATCAGAGATTGATGTATTGTAAAGGAAACACCATATAAAAGGAGCAAAAATGAAAACAAATATATTTTACAAGTTGATTGCAAGTGTATATGATTTGTTAGATGTTATCTATTTTAGAAACTATGATAGAAGTCCTAGAAAAGCAGTAATTGAAGCTATATCTGAAAATGATAAAATCCTTGATTTATGCACAGGTACAGCAACAAACGCTATGGATATTTCAAAAGCGATTCCCGCAAGCGAAATTGTTGGAGTAGATTTATCAGAAAATATGCTTAAAGTAGCAAGAGAAAAGCTTAAAAAATCTAATATTAAAAACATCACTCTTTATCAAATGGACGCTACAAAGCCTAGCTTTAAATCAGAAAGCTTTGATAAAATACTCTTGTCACTGATATTGCACGAAATGGATGAGGAGCTTCGCTCTAAGATATTAAGTGAAGCTAAACGAGTATTAAAGCAGGATGGCAGAATAATCATTACCGAATGGGAGCGTAGCAGTAAGCTATCACAAAGACTTTTGTTTATGCCGATTCATCTTTTAGAGCCAAAGCCATACCGTGAGTTTATAACCAAAGATTTGTATTCATATTTTGAAAAACACGATTTACAAATAGAGGAATATATTCATTGTGATTATTCAAGGGTTATTATATTGAAATCTATGTAATTTACACCTTCTGTTAACTTGTAAATTGAACACAGGAAATTTGATGGTGTACTTATTTGAATAAGCTTCAATTTGTCCTTGATTGCAATAGAAAATCAAAAATAATATTATAAAAGTATTGACAACAGCAAACGGTAGTGCTATAATCGCCTACAACAAGATAAGAAAAGCGATGACGGAAAAAAGTAGTTTAGTTGGAAGCATCCAGAGAGAACAGCATTTGGTGGAAGCTGTTTATGTGAAAGGTAGACGAAAACCATTCCAGAGCCGTAATGCCGAAATAAGTAAGTGTTACCGTATTCCTGCGTTAAAGGATAGGATTTGTTAGAATCTAAAGTAAAAAGTTAAGGTGGAACCGTGCTAACTGCACCCTTAAGACTGTATTATTATGGTCTTTTGGGTGCTTTTCTTATGTTGTTACTAATATTTTCAAAAGAGAAAGGAACAACAAATTATGAAAATTCTAAGAAAAAACGGAGAAATTATTGAGGCAAACTTCGAAGACTCAGAGGCCAAAAAGGCATTCTGGCACACAAGTGCTCATGTGCTTGCACAGGCTGTTAAACGATTGTACCCAGAAACAAAATGTGCAATTGGTCCAGCAATTGAAAACGGATTCTACTATGATTTTGCATTTGCTTTTTCAGAGGAACATCTGAAAGCAATCGAAGATGAAATGCGTAAAATTATTAAGGAGTCATTTTCTTTACAGGTTTGCGAAAAATCAAAGGAAGAAGCTCTTAGCATTATGAAAAACGCAGACGAAGATTATAAACTGGAACTGATCGAGGGTCTTGATGAAGATGAGAAAATCAGCTTCTATAAACAGGGCGAATACGAGGAATTTTGTGCTGGACCACATATCTCTAACGTATGCTACATCAAGGCTTTAAAGCTTTTATCGGTAGCAGGTGCATACTGGAGAGGAAACGAAAACAATCGAATGCTCACAAGAATTTATGGTATCTCTTTCCCAAAGGCTTCGCAGTTAGAGGAATATCTGCATATGCTAGAAGAGGCAAAGGCAAGAGACCACCGAAAGCTCGGTAAGGAGCTTGGAATATTTACAATTTTTGATGAGGGTCCAGGCTTGCCTGTATTTTTACCTAAGGGAATGGTTCTTAAAAATCTGCTGATTGATTATTGGAGAAAAATCCACCATAGAGATGGTTATGTAGAAATATCTACACCAATTATGCTAGAGAGAAGCCTTTGGGAGACATCTGGTCATTGGGATTTTTACAGAGATTCTATGTATTCTCTCAAGGTTGAAGAAGATGATTATGCTATTAAGCCTATGAGCTGTCCTGGTGGAATGCTGGTATATAAGCTGGAGCCAAGGTCATATAAAGAGCTACCTATGAGAATGGGTGAGCTTGGTCTTGTACATCGTAACGAAAAATCCGGAACACTGCACGGTCTTATGCGAGTTCGCTCCTTTACACAGGATGACGCACATATAATTATGAGAGAAGATCAGGTAATGGACGAAATACAAGGAGTTATGCGACTAATTGACGAGGTATATCAGAAGTTCGGCTTCTCTTACGAGATAGAGCTATCAACAAGACCAGAAAATTCCATAGGCAGTGATGAGGATTGGCAACTAGCTACAGAGGCACTTGAAAAGGCAGTTCAGGGAATGGGTAAATCCTATGTAGTAAACGAAGGTGATGGTGCATTCTACGGACCAAAGCTTGATTTCCACTTAAAGGACTCAATAGGCAGAACATGGCAATGCGGAACAATTCAACTTGACTTCCAGCTTCCACAGAGATTTGACATTGATTACATTGGTGCCGACGGAGAAAAGCATAGACCAATTATGCTCCATAGAGTTGTATTTGGCTCTATTGAACGCTTTATTGGTATTTTGATAGAGCATTATGCAGGAAAATTCCCAGCCTGGATAGCACCAGTTCAAATTAAGATTCTACCTGTATCAGATAAGTATAACGATTATGCAAAGAAAGTAGCAGAATCTCTTAACGATAATGATATACGAGTAGAAGTGGACAACAGAAGCGAAAAGCTAGGATACAAGATTCGTGAAGCCAGAATGGATAAGGTTCCATATATGGTTATTGTGGGTGAAAATGAGCAGAATAATGACTCTGTATCAGTTCGTCAAAGAGATGCTGAAATTGGTAAGCAGGAGCTAGGCGAAATGAAGCTTGAGCAGTTGATTGAGCTTGTAAAAAGAGGCTAAGCAAATGAAAGCAACAATAGCTTTAATTTCAAATAATAAATCAGAGAATTTCGAAAGAAAAATGATGTTAGAGGCTAACAAGCATGGTGGAATGGGATTTGAGATGGCAAGATTGCCACAGCATGTTTCTCTTAAGCAACCATTTTCTATCCCCAATTTAGAAGAAATGGAAACATTCTTTGATAGCTTTGTTAAGGAGCTTAGTCCATTTGAAATTGAGTTTGTTGATATGGATTTATTTCCGTCAAATGTGTTAGATGGTGTACCATCGGGATATATGAGCCTTCGAGTAAAGAAAACTCCAGAATTATCAGAGGTACAAAAGAAGCTGAATGAAGGGTTATATAAAAAATTTGGCCCCTGCCCTGCTGACCACGACAATGATTATATCTTCCATATGACATTTGCTATTGGTGGTGCAAGCTTTGAATCATATCAAAAAGCGTATAACAAATTGAAAAAGCAGGATTACAAGAAAAGCTTTTTGTTTAGTAAGTTAGGATTACTATATTATGACGATGACAACATTACTCCAGGAACATATTTCTGTTACAAAGTCTGCGATATCTGATGTAGTATATTTTTCATATCTTCACTAAAGGCACATTGGCAAATTGATTTACCAATAAAAGGTCATTTATCTGTAATGATATGAAATTCTCACTCTCAAATGCTCCCCTACTAGAAATAAATACAACAGCTAATAATTAAATATAGTTGAGGATATCTAGTATGAACGTTCATAACGGATTTAAGTTACGAACACTCTTTTTTATTCAATTTCTTCTAATATGTATATGCGTGAGCAGGTTTGTGCCTGCTCACTTTAAGTTTACCATCAACTTTCACAGGTTCGCAAAAGTCTCTTTTACTGATTGTAAAATAACCGCCATCATTTCTGAGAGAATAGGGAGTGTAAATAACAGTATCCTCACTACTCAGCTCATCTTTAGCAATTGTGATTACATAAATAAGCTTGCCATCATATCGCTTGTAGTAACCGGCATACACTCGCTTGTTGTATTTATTGTTCATAGCTAAAATCCTTGTTTTATAAATATATCTTATTTTACTACAGTTGTTATTGCAAAAACAAGTTCGTAATGAATTTTAATAAATCTCGCAAATTAATCCCTTCATATATTCTAAAAGGGCGAGCAAATTTTTAAGTAATTTTGAAAAGCCATTCGCACTTAATTCAAAAAATCAGAACAAATATATTTTTCTGAAAACTTTTTTAAAAATGGGCAAAAAAAATAAACACCTATCCAGAAGATAAGTGTTTACTAATTAATCGAACCTATTTAGTTTTTAAGAGTGATTAAAATTTGCTATTCTTACCGATTAAATATGAAGTCATAAAGGTTGCTACAGGAATGGATAAAACAACAGCCATACTACTGATAATACCCTTTACTATTTCTACTATTATAAAATCAGTATTCAGCAGACTGATTGCAGGCATACAGTACATATAATAAATCAAGACTAGGTTTATATGGTAAAATGTTCTTATGAGCAAAAGCCTTTCCGCCGAGAAGTTATGCGTACCTACGGTGCATCAGTAACTCCCTCACCCTCAATGGAAACCGAGGTAGGCAAGAAAATACTTGCCGAGCATCCTAATGCAACGGGTAGTCTTGGTTGTGCTATTTCCGAAGCGGTAGAAAAAGCTGTTACAAGTGAGGGATACCGCTATGTATTGGGCAGTGTTCTTAATCAGGTACTTCTGCATCAATCGGTTATAGGTCTTGAGACCAAAGCCGCACTTGACAAATACGACATCAAACCTGATATTATCATCGGCTGTGCAGGCGGTGGCTCAAACCTTGGCGGACTTATTGCTCCATTTATGGGTGAGAAGCTGAGAGGCGAGGCAGACTATCGTATTATCGCAGTTGAGCCTGCATCTTGCCCAAGTCTGACAAGAGGTGTGTACGCTTACGACTTCTGCGACACAGGTATGGTTTGTCCCCTTGCAAAGATGTATACTTTAGGCAGTGATTTTATTCCTTCAGCGAACCATGCGGGTGGTCTTCGTTATCACGGTATGAGTTCGACTTTGTCTGAGCTTTATCATCAGGGTCTTATGGAAGCTACAAGTGTTAAGCAGACTGATGTATTTGAAGCGGCTGAATACTTTGCAAGAGTTGAGGGTATTCTGCCTGCTCCAGAAAGCTCCCACGCTATTCGCATAGCCATTGACGAAGCATTGAAATGTAAAGAAACAGGTGAAGAGAAAACAATCGTCTTCGGTCTTACAGGTACAGGATATTTTGATATGGTAGCCTATGAGAGGTTCCACGAGGGTGAAATGAGCGACTATATTCCTACCGACGAAGAGCTTGAAACATATCTTGCAAAACTTCCTAAAATAGAATAAATATCCCTCAAGTCAAAACGGCGCTGCTTTTTCGGTAGTGTCGTTCAGCATATGAAATTAGAAAATTTTTCTTTTACCCCTTGACAAGGTAGGTAAATCGGAATATAATATATTTACCTACTAATACCATAGGTAAAGAAGGTGTTTATCTTGAAAATTATTTTTGAAAAATTAGTTAGAGCGAATTTCCGTTTCGGACGAATGTGTCGATATATGGGTTCAAAACATACACTAAACATTCGTAACGAAAGGAAATAATGATTATGTCAGAATATAAATTTGAAACTTTACAATTACATGTTGGTCAGGAAAACCCCGACCCTGCCACCGATGCCCGTGCAGTACCTATTTACGCAACTACCTCTTATGTTTTTAAGAATTCCGCTCACGCTGCGGCACGATTTGGTCTTGCAGATGCCGGTAATATCTATGGCAGACTCACAAACTCCACACAGGATGTTTTAGAACAGCGCGTTGCTGCTCTTGAAGGCGGTGTAGCAGCTTTGGCTCTTGCCTCAGGTGCGGCAGCTATTACATATACACTTGAAGCTCTTGGTCAGAATGGAGGCCATTTTGTAGCACAGAAAACCATTTATGGTGGTAGCTACAACCTGCTTGCACACACCCTGCCAAACTTTGGAATTACAGCAAGCTTTGTAAACATTCACGATCTTGCTGAAGTCGAAGCGGCTATTCAGGATAATACAAGAGCTATATATATTGAAACACTCGGCAATCCAAACAGCGATATTCCTGATATCGACGCACTAGCAGAGCTTGCCCACAAGCACGGTTTGCCGCTGGTTGTGGATAACACCTTTGCTACTCCTTATCTTATCCGTCCTATCGAGCACGGTGCAGACATCGTGCTACATTCCGCTACCAAATTCCTCGGCGGTCACGGTACTACCCTTGGCGGTATCATTGTTGATTCAGGTAAATTCGATTGGACGGCAAGTGGAAAATATCCCGCTATTGCAGAACCTAACCCCAGCTATCACGGCGTATCCTTTGTAAAAGCGGTAGGTTCTGCCGCATTTGTTACCTATATACGTGCGATACTTCTTCGTGATACAGGTGCTACAATCTCTCCATTTTCCGCCTTTTTGCTTTTACAGGGGATTGAAACCTTATCACTCCGCCTGGAACGCCATGCAGAAAACACTAAAAAGGTTGTAGAATATCTTTCTAATCATCCACAGGTCGAAAAGGTCAATCATCCGTCACTGTCCGATCATCCCGATCATACTCTTTATCAGAAATATTTTAAAAATGGCGGTGGATCTATCTTTACCTTTGAAATTAAAGGCGGTCAAGCAGAAGCACATAAATTTATTGACAATTTAGAGATATTCTCTTTACTTGCCAACGTAGCTGACGTAAAGAGCCTTGTGATTCATCCTGCAACTACTACCCACAGTCAGTTATCAGAAAAAGAACTGGCAGAGCAAGGCATTAAACCTAACACCATTCGTCTATCCATTGGTACCGAGCATATCGATGACATTTTGGCGGATCTGCAGAAAGGATTTGGAGGAATACAATGAAAACAACAGCACAAAAAATAGTGGTATCTTCATTGTTTGCCGCTTTAGTTTGCGTAGCTACTATGATAATAAAGATACCGTCACCGTTAAAAGGATACATAAACTTGGGGGATTGTATAATCCTACTATCCGCTTTCATATTACCGAAAGGCTATAAATTTCTTACAGCAGGCATAGGTTCTGCACTTGCAGATGTTTTTTCGGGATATATTGTATATGCTCCTGCAACATTTGTTATAAAAGGTTCTATGGCAGTTGTTTTTTGCGTAGGGTTTAGCCTACTTTCAAAGAAAATAAGTAAACTGCCATCAAGAATATTAAGTGGCATATTTGCAGAAATAACCATGATTTTAGGATATTTCCTATTCGAAGGTTTTTTATATGGCTTTGTCCCTTCTTTGGTTAACATTCCTGCAAACATAGTTCAAGGTATAGCAGGATTGATAATCGGTGTAATATTGATAAATATGTTTGAAAAACAAAATCTCATAAAAACATTGAAATGATAGGAAGATTATAAATGAAAATATATAAAAGTGCCGCTGATTTTATCGGCAAAACTCCTCTTTTGGAGCTTACTCATATAGAAAAAGAATATAACTTAAAAGCAAAAGTTATTGCTAAGCTTGAATATTTAAATCCCGCAGGGTCGGTGAAGGATAGAATTGCCAAGGCTATTATTGACGATGCAGAAGAAAAGGGTAAACTAGAGCCAGATTCGGTTATCATTGAACCCACAAGCGGTAATACAGGAATCGGTCTTGCTTCGGTTGCAGCAGCACGAGGATACCGTATTATCCTCACTATGCCCGAAACAATGTCGATTGAACGCAGACAGTTAATAAAAGCATACGGTGCAGAGATCGTTCTTACCGAAGGTGCAAAAGGTATGAAGGGTGCTATTGCTAAAGCTGAGGAATTAGCCGCTCAAATGCCAAACAGCTTTATCCCCGGTCAGTTTGTAAATCCCGCTAATCCGAAAGCACATAAAGAAACTACAGGTCCTGAAATATATGAGGATACCGACGGTAAAGTAGATATCTTTGTTGCGGGTGTAGGCACAGGCGGTACGATAACGGGTGTGGGCGAATATCTAAAATCCAAAAATCCCAATATTAAAATTGTGGCAGTTGAGCCTACATCTTCTGCCGTTCTTTCCGCAGGTGTGTCGGGAGCACATAAAATCCAAGGCATTGGCGCAGGCTTTGTCCCCGAGGTTCTTAACACAAAAATCTATGACGAAATTATTCCCGTTTCAAATGAGGACGCCTTTGCTACAGGCAAACTTATCGGCAAGAGTGAAGGTGTGCTTGTTGGTATTTCTTCAGGTGCTGCCGCCTTTGCCGCCATCGAACTTGCAAAACATCCTGAAAATGAAGGAAAGACCATAGTCGTTCTTTTGCCTGATACTGGTGACAGATACCTATCCACATCATTGTTTGATTGAACAATAAAAATAGTCAGTGACTTCTTGTAAGGTACTGGCTTTTGTTTATAAATACTTAAACAACTTGATTTACCTGCCTGATTGGATATATAATACAACATAAGATAAAAAAGGACTGTTCTTATGAAAATTATTAATTTACTTAAAAGAGATGCTCTATCTCTTTCCTTTGAGGTTCTTCCTCCTAAAACATATACTGCTTTTGAAAACGTACGAATCGCTACCGAGGAGATTGCTAAACTTCGCCCAAGTTTTATGAGCGTTACCTATGGTGCAGGCGGTGGAACAAGTAAATACACCTTGGATATTGCAAAGCGGATAAAACAACAATATGATGTACTATCTTTGGCACACCTTACCTGCGTTTCTTCAACTTAAGACACAGTGCATGAGCGTATAGCCAATATTAAAGCAGCAGGCATACAAAACATTATGGCATTAAGGGGCGATATTCCCGCAAAACTTCAAAATGCAGACATTAGCCGTTGGGATTACCATCACGCTATTGAACTTGTACGAGAACTTAAAGAATCTGGTACAGATTTTTGCATTGGCGGTGCTTGTTATCCTGAAACACACCCCGAAAGTGCAAATCAGAAAGAAGACATAAAGCACCTCAAAGAAAAGGTTGATGCAGGATGTGAATTTTTGACTACGCAAATGTTTTTTGATAACAATCTGCTTTATAACTTCCTTTATAAAATTCGTGAAGCAGGTATTACTGTTCCAATAATTCCCGGTATTATGCCAATTACAAATACCAATCAGGTGGAGCGTGCCATTAAGCTTTCGGGTTCCTTTATGCCCCAGCGTTTTAAAAGCCTTGTTGATAAATTTGGACACAACCCTGCAGCTATGAAACAGGCAGGTATCACATATGCCACCGATCAAATCATAGACCTTTATGCCAACGGCATTACCAAGGTACACGTATATTCAATGAACAAGCCTGATGTTGCCGCTAAGATTCAGGACAATCTAAGCGACATATTAAACGGAGGTAAATAATAATGCTTATATCTACAAGAGGCAGATATGCTTTGCGCGTATTACTTGATCTCGCAGAACATCAAAGTGACGGCTATATCGCTATGAAAAAAGTAGCTGAGCGTCAGGAGCTCTCTCTCAAATATATTGAGAAAATTATGCCTGTACTTTCAAAGAATAATTTTGTTGTAGGTATTCACGGCAAAGGCGGTGGATACCGATTGTCAAGAGAACCTAAAGATTATAAAATAGGCGATATTTTAAGACTTGCCGAAGGAGATCTCGCTCCCGTTACCTGCCTTCAGTGTAATGCCGAACAGTGTGATCGTGCGGATACATGCCCCACATTACCTATGTGGATCGAGTTTCATAATATGGTAAACAATTATTTTGACGGAATCACATTAGCTGATTTGATGAACCGCTCGAACAGTTCAAAGAAGTATTTATAAATCTGCAGGATTACCAAAGGTGGCAATGTAAAACTCTCTCCTTTTTATAGTCAGTCATATTTTCGTCCATATCTTGCCTTTCTGACACAAGCACCTTGATTATGAGCTTTACCTCACAAGCCTGAAACGCCTTGTTCCTGAAACTCTTTCTTTATCACCCAGCCAGGTTGATTCTCTGCAAACTCTCTACAGGATTGTTTTTGCATTGGAATATCGTTTTTATCAACCTGACCTTTGGTTGATACCCTATATAAACAGTAAACTGTTTTCATTAGCTTTTCTTGTGTCGGTTTTGTTGTTACCATATTAACCTCTCTTTCTCATTTGTACCGACACTATTACTTGTTGAGTCGAGATTTCTCTCAACAAGCATTATATCAGGATTATTTTTAATATCCAAACCAAAACGGTACAAAATAAAAATTTATTATGCTTTACACATTCTGTTTTCATAAGCGTCCAACAACAAGTTTTCTGCTATCTTGAGTACATTTGATTTACTACTTTTCAAAAAGTAGATTTTGGCATTCATATCTCTAAGTTCAATGACATTTTCTTTGTCAACATAATCTCTGTTTATAATTGACTCCATAATTAATTTTTTCCTTTCATTTTTACTTCCTCTATATAAAGGTAATAGAAACAATCTGTTTGGCGAGAATGGATTCTTTCTGTTACCTTTTCTATATATAATGTAGGCTATTTATTTTCTGTATGTGATGCAATTCTCATCAAGCACATTATTGCTACACCGATAAAACAACCTGTAAATAAACCAATAATAAAACCTAACATAATTTAAAACTCCTTTATCATTATTTTGACGGCAGAAGAATACACCCCTGCCGTCTATTAATATCAATCGTTTGGATAACCTTAAATTCAAAGTTATCCTATTATCGCTATTTATCCTCGATACCATGCGATACAGGAATACATCAGACGGCTTTGCATATAGCTCCATTGGAATTTCACCACAGTGAGGATCTCCCACAGCCGCCATCTTTGGTTGCGACGGTTTTATCACGCTCGACTTTTGACTTGACGGAAGTATCATTGTCCCCTCTGCCTGTTATCGCCTTCATTGAATTTGCCTTTCAATGTCTGAGTCCTGAAGATATATAAATATGTTCGCTCATGTAGCTTGTCCGTATAGAACAGCAGAAGGAAAGTATCTTTAGTTTTCAAAGAGCAACACCTGTTCTCTTTGAAAATTAAGAAAACAGGCGAAGGAGTAATTTACTGCCTTCACCTGTTTGGACACTCAGAGCTAATTTTTAAACCCTATTTTAAGAAGAATTTTAATTTTCAGCAATTTCGCCAAAGTAGTAATTCACTTTTTAGATAAGATTCTATAAAGTTTCAGCAAAGCTCTTTTTAATGTTTTATGTACAGCTTGAGGAGAACAATTATCTAAAACCCGGATTTCTCTGAGTTTCTTACCCTTAAAGAAGTACAGTTCGACTCGATTTCTTTGTTTGTCAGATAATTTTTTAATTGCATTATGCAAATCCTCATTTCGTATATTTCTAATTGCTGTTTCATCCATTGATAAACCTTTTACTAAACTTCTTAGATTTAATGAAAGCTCTGTCTGTTCAGATTTTTCCAAGTGTCGTCTATCCGAACGACCTTCAGCCTCATCCTCTCTGTGAAAACTTAAAAAATGATTATAAATTTCTTCTGAGATTTCAATTTCAATTAAATCTCCCTTGCAACCAGTCTAACTCTTAACAAACTATATTAATACATATTTTCTTATATTTTTATTTTTTGCTCTAATAAAAAAATCACCTATTTTTCAATGAAATTAAAACATCTTAAAAATTAATGATAATATAAAACTCAAAATGAAAGATTAATATAACTTAAAATTCACACTTGAAATTAGCATATTGATATGGTATAATGTGCTAAACGCAGAGCGATGAGGTTCTACAACCTTGTCGCTCTGCGTCTTTTTTTGCCAATACAGCAATAAATCAACAACAAAACACATAAAATATTTAAGGAAATTTCATATGAAAGGATAATCTTCTATGGCTAAAGAAAACATTTATCGCACAGTTAATTGCGGTGAATTAAGAGAAAAAAACATCGGACAGGAAGTTAGAGTTGCCGGTTGGGTAGAAAACATCCGTAACCATGGTGGCGTAATGTTCCTTGATATTCGTGACCAGTATGGTATTTTGCAAGTTGTAGTTCACGACGAGCAATTACTCAAAGATATCAACCGTGAATGTACTGTAACTCTTAACGGTAATGTTGTAAAACGTGATGACGACACTATTAACAAAAAAATAGCCACAGGTTACATCGAAGTTCACACCGACAATATAAAAGTATTGGGTAAGTGCAAAAACGAACTTCCTTTTGAAGTTACAACTTCAAAAATCGTTAACGAAGATGTAAGGCTTAAGTACAGATTTTTAGATCTTAGAAATCCAAAGGTTCATAACAACATTCTTCTTCGTTCACAGGTCGTTAATTTTCTGCGTCAAAAAATGACCGAATTGGGTTTTGTAGAAATCAACACGCCAATTCTTTCTGCTTCCTCACCCGAGGGTGCAAGAGATTACCTTATTCCAAGTCGTAAACATCATGGTAAGTTCTATGCATTACCACAGGCTCCTCAGATTTTTAAACAACTTTTGATGGTTTCCGGTTTTGATAAATATTTTCAAATTGCACCTTGTTTCAGAGATGAAGATGCAAGAGCAGACCGTAGTCCCGGTGAATTCTATCAACTTGACTTTGAAATGGCTTTTGCAACACAAGAAGATGTATTTTCAGTTGCTGAAGAAGTTCTTTATGAAACATTCAGTAAATTCACTAATAAAAAAGTTTCTCCTGCACCATTTAGGCGTATTTCTTATGAAGATGCTATGCTAAAATACGGCACTGATAAACCTGATTTAAGAAATCCGCTAATAATCGAAGAAATCAGCGATATGTTCGTAGAAACAGAATTTATTCCTTTTAAAGGAAAATGCGTTCGTTCCATCAATGTACCCGGTGCTGCCTCAGAAAGCAAAAAGTGGTTTAAGAGTATGGAAGAGTTTGCTCTTTCAATTGGAATGAAAGGTTTAGGTTATGTTAAGGTTAAAGAAGATTTATCTTTTGACGGTCCAATTGATAAATTTTTAAAGTCGGGTGATAGAGAAGAACTTATTTCACGCAATAATTCAAAAGCAGGCGACGTAATTTACTTTATTGCTGATTCTAAATCACTCGCACCAAAACTTGCCGGACAAATTCGCACAGAAGTTGCAAAAAGACTCGATCTTATTGATAACAGCCGTTTTGATCTTTGTTTTATTGTAGATTTTCCGATGTACGAAATTGATGACGATGGAAGAACTATATTCACTCACAACCCATTCTCAATGCCTCAAGGCGGTATTGATGCACTTATATCTAAACACCCTACAGAAATTCTTGCATATCAGTACGATATTGTCTGCAACGGTGTTGAGTTGTCTTCGGGTGCGGTCAGAAATCACGACTTAGACACAATGATTAAGGCTTTTGAAATTGCAGGTTACACAGAAGACGAATTAAAGGATAAATTCAAATCACTTTATAACGCATTTCAGTACGGTGCACCACCTCATGCCGGTATGGCTCCTGGTGTTGATCGTATGCTTATGCTATTAACTGAGGAAGAAAATATCCGTGAGGTTATTCCATTTCCAATGAACAGCAACGCTCAAGATTTGCTGTTAGGTGCCCCAACTGAAGTAACTGAACAGCAGTTACGAGAAGTTCATATCAAAATCAGATAAATTTAATAAGATATAAAGGATTGGTATTATGGTAACAAAAGAAGATATAGAAAATATTGCTATTCTTTCAAAGCTGTTTTTAGCAGAAGAAGATTTAGACAAGCTTACAAAAGAAATGCAGAATATTGTCGATTTTGCAGATGCAATTAACAATGCACCCGATGACGGAAGTGAGTTTGATAATATTAACAATCTTTCAAATATATTTAGAGAAGATGTAGTTGTTCAGTCGTTTCTTTGTGAAGAAATTCTCAAAAATGCTCCTGAACAGAGTGACAATCATTTTTTAGTAAAAAATCATTCATAATAGGGGGAGCCTATGTCAACAATTAAGAAAATTCATGATATGCTCTCATCAAAAGAGGTATCTTGTATAGAACTGACAAATCAGTATTTAGCTGAAATTGAAAAATGTAACGGAGAGCTGAACGCTTATATTAACGTAACTACTGAAATTGCGTTGCAACAAGCAGAAAAAGTCGACGCAAAAATCGCTAAAGGAGATAAAATAGGTATCCTCGAAGGAGTGCCTATGACATTAAAAGATAACCTATCTACAAAAGGTATAGAAACAACCTGTTGTTCAAAAATCCTCACAGGCTACAAACCAATCTACAACGCAACCGTATGGGAAAATTTACAAAGCAAAGGTGCAGTTTTGCTTGGTAAAACCAATATGGATGAATTTGCCATGGGTTCTTCCTGCGAAACCTCATATTTTGGAGGTGCCACAAACCCACACAACACAAATCATTGTGCCGGCGGATCATCAGGCGGTGGTGCCTCTGCTGTTAGCGGCAATATTGCTCCTTATGCATTAGGGTCTGATACAGGTGGTTCTATTCGCCAGCCTGCATCTTTCTGCGGTATTGTTGGTCTTAAACCAACGTATGGTTCAGTTTCTCGTTATGGTCTCATTGCTTATGCTTCAAGCCTTGATCAAATTGGTCCTATAACAAAAACAGTACAAGATGCTTCAATCGTTTTTGATGCGATTTCTGATTATGATCCTATGGATAGCACCTGTCAGGGCAGACAAAATGGTGTTACTTTCGACACAATCAACAATGATATTAAAGGTATGAAAATTGGTATCGTCCGTGAATATATGGACGGTATTAAAGATGAAGTAAATGATGCCATATTGAAAGCTATAAAGGTTTATGAAAGTCTTGGAGCTGAAATTATCTATTTTGATATGCCTGTAATCAAGTTTGCACTTCCGGTATATTATATTATCGCTTGTGCTGAGGCATCTTCAAATTTAGGTAGATATGACGGTATCCGTTACGGATACAAGGCTCAGCATTACAACGGCATTCACGATATGATATGCCGTACTCGCAGTGAGGGCTTTGGTGAAGAAGTTAAGCGAAGAATTTTATTAGGCACTTATGTGCTTTCAGCCGGATATTATGATGCGTACTATAAAAAGGCTCAAAAACTGCGTGGTACTATTGTAAATGCATTTAACAGTGCTTTCGAAAAATGCGACTTTATACTTGCACCAACAGTTCCTATGACCGCTTTCGAGATAGGTAAAGCTGTGTCTGATCCAATCGAAACATATTTAACTGATATTTGCACTGTTCCCGTAAATATTGCAGGATTACCCAGTATATCTGTTCCTTGTGGATATAACAAGGAGGGTATGCCAATCGGTATGCAGTTAATCGGAAACAAGTTTGATGAGGCAAAAATTTTAAATGCAGCCAATGCATATGAAAAGGCAATGCCTGAAAACTTCAAAGATACAAAGTGGGGTGTTAAACTGTGAAATATGAATTAGTTGCAGGTTTTGAAACTCACGTAGAGCTTTCAACAAAGACAAAAATTTTCTGCGGATGTACTACTCAATTTGGCGGAGAACCTAACACACATTGTTGTCCGATTTGTATTGGTTTGCCGGGTACTCTTCCAAAGCTCAACCGTCAGGTTGTAAAGTATGCAATTATGGCTGGTCTTGCTACGAATTGCAAGATTGCTACAGTTGCAAAAATGGACAGAAAAAACTACACTTATCCTGACCTTTCAAAAGCTTATCAGATTTCTCAATATGACAAACCTCTTTGCGAAAACGGATATATCCAGCTTTCAAACGGAAGAAAAATCCGTATTTTACGAATCCACATAGAAGAAGATGCAGGAAAGCTTATACACGAGCGTGGTAATACTTATGTTGATTATAACCGTGGTGGTGTTCCTCTTATTGAAATCGTTACAGAACCGGACTTTCGCTCTGTTGATGAAGCAAAAGAATACGTTGAAAAGCTTCAACAGATTATGAGATATATAGGAGTTTCAGACTGTCGAATGCAGGAAGGTTCTATGCGTTGCGATGTCAATATTTCAGTTCGTGAAGAAGGCAGTAAAAGACTTGGAATAAGAACGGAAATTAAAAATATGAACTCAATCAACAACATAGCAAAAGCTATGGAATATGAGTTTTACCGTCAGGTTGACCTGATTGAACGTGGTGATAAAGTTATACAGGAAACCCTTCGTTTTGATGATACTACCGGCACAACCTCTCCAATGCGTGGCAAAGAAGATGCCAACGACTACCGTTATTTTCGTGACCCTGATCTCGTTACTATTATCACAAACGATGAAGAAGTGGAAGAAATACGACAAATGTTGCCTGAACTTCCTGAAGCAAAACTCGTAAGATATGTTGAAGAATATAACATTCCTGAAAAGGATGCACAACTCCTTACAAAATACCGCAGGGTAAGCGAATATTTTGATAAAGCTATCGAAGGCTTAAAGTTTCCAAAAACAGTTTCCAACTTCATCATTGGTTCGATGTTCAGACGTATTGAAACTGAGGCTGAGAAGGAAAACTTTGCAGTCGCAACAACTCCGCAACAGCTAAATCAGCTTGTAAAAATGATTGAAGATAAAAAAATTCAAAATAATCTGGCAAAGCAGACTTTAGAAAAAATGCTTGATACAGGTAAACCTTGCACAGATTTTATTGACGAAAATGATTTAGGCGGTATTGACGAAAATGCACTTGCTGAAATGTGCCAAAATGCTATAAATAATAATCCAAACGCAGTTATTGACTACAAGAATGGTAAAGAAAAAGCCTTAATGGCACTCCTTGGCAATGTTATGAAGCAAAGTCGTGGTAAAGCAGATGCTCAATCAGTCAAAGCAAAATTAAAAGAACTAATTGAATAATATGTATAAACTCATTTTACAAAACAGAATGGGCTGTCTCACTAATTTTCACTGGTGGGACAGCCCATTCTGGCTTTAATTATGATATTTTTCAATATTTTTTCGCTTATGTTCACTTAACGAATGCATACGTTCTATAATTTTCACTTTATTTTCCTCAATAATATTTCCATTTAAATATGAATCTAACTCAGCATAAGTTACACCCATTTCAGTTTCATCGGTCTGCCCGTCAAAAAGAGCTGCGGACGGTGCCTTTTCAATTACGCACTTTGGCGCATCAAGATACCTTAAGAATTCATATATCTCGGTAACGGTCAGATCGGCGATAGGATTAAAGTCATGTGCTCCGTCGCCCCACTTTGTAAAGTAACCTACGTATGCCTCACTTCTATTACCCGTACCTGCAACAAGACGGTTTTCTGCCGCCGCCACCGCATATAGGGTGAGCATTCTCAGTCTCGGTGCAATATTTGCGAGTGCCATAACATTCATAACAGCAACACCGTCGAGGGCTTTTAGTTCTGCTTCTTTCACTGGAGTTAGATCAACAGATCGGGTTTCAATATTATATTTTTCGGCAACCTCTATGGCGTCGGCAGTATCTTCATCGTAGTTTCTTTTAGAGGTACACGGCAAGATAATACCCACCGTGTTCTCGCAAGCTGCTTTGCACAGTATTCCAACCAAAGCAGAATCCTTACCACCACTATTACCGTAAACAATACCTTCTACTCCACTTTTTTCAATAATTGATTTTATAAAAGCTACTCTCTTTTCAAATTCTACCTTATAGTCACGCACAAAACAAACCTCTTTTCAATACAAATCCGAACGTCTGTCACGAAACACAGGGATACTATTCCGAATTTGGCTAAGCATCTGCATATCACACTCCGATGTCAGTATCTCCTCTTTCTCTCCGGCAAGTGATACAGCTACACCCAACGGATCAATAACTGCAGAATTTCCACCATATATCGTATCCTCTGCTGTGCCACAGGAGTTACAGCAAACGACAAATATCTGGTTTTCAATAGCCCTCGCTATGGTAAGACTTAGTAAATGAAACACACGTTTTTTTGGCCATTGTGACACCACAAAAAGCATATCCAATCCTTGCAACGCAAGGTTACGAGTCAATTCTGGGAAACGCAAGTCATAGCAAATGATAATACCACATCTAACACCATCCAAAGTAAAACTGCTTAAATGATCACCATGGGTATAATAATCATCCTCACCCATAGGAGTAAACAAGTGTGTTTTATCATAGCTTGTAACACATTTTCCGTCACGATTAAAAACCATAGCAGTATTATATACTCTTCTGTCTCTGACATTTGATACTGAGCCTGCCACAATATTAACCTTATATTTCTTCGCCAACGCACCGATATGTTTTTTTACCGTATCACCATCATTACAGCAAAGGTCTATAAGATTTTCTTTTGGAAAAAATCCTGTATTCCATGTTTCGGGTAAAACCAAGACATCGGGATGTTCTTTTATCGCCTCGGAAATCATCCTTTCTGCATGAGAAAAGTTTTCTTCCGGACATCCAAATTTCATATTCATTTGTAAACAAGCCACCTTCATAAAGCTCACCTCTTTTTCAAAAGATTACAAAGGCGATTAGCTGCTTCCTTAGTTTCTTCGGGGTTACCAAAGGTAGAAAAACGGAAGTAACCTTTTCCGCACTCACCGAAACCATCACCCGGGATACCAACTACCTGAATTTCACTGAGCAGGTAGTCAAAAAAATCCCATCCACTCATACCGTCCGGACACTTCATCCATATATACGGCGAATTCTTACCACCGCAATACCAAATACCTGATGCATCCAACGCATCCATAAAGTACGAGGCGTTCTCTTTATATACTCGGAGATTATCGTGAATCTGTTGCTGTCCCTCCTCGGTAAATACAGCCAAAGCACCTTTTTGAAGAATGTAGGAAACACCGTTTGTTCGGGTTTCACGGTTACGTGACCACATTTCATTTAAGTTCATACCTTCACGAACAAGGTTATGCGGAACAACTGTATATCCCAGTCGTGTACCAGTAAATCCTGCTGTTTTAGAAAGTGAGCAAATTTCGATAGCACACTTGTCGGCACCTTCCAATTCATAAATACTGTGCGGAATATTTTCCTCTTCAATGAATATCTCATATGCCGCATCAAACAAGATAACAGCACCGATTTTATTTGCAAAGTCTACCCATGACTGCAATCCCTTACGACTATAAACGGCTCCGGTAGGATTGTTTGGAGAACAAATATAAATAATATCTGCCACTGCTTCCTCAGTAGGTTCAGGCAAAAATCTGTTTTCTTCGCCCGAAGCTAAGTGAATAATCTTTCTGCCTGCAAGAATATTGGTATCCACATATTCGGGATAAGCCGGCTCAATCACCATAACGGTATTATCCTGATCAAACAGCTCCAGAATATCACCAAGATCATCACAGGCACCACTGGAAACAAATATTTCGTTTTCTGTTACATTAGCACCCATTTTTTTGTAATAATCCTCTATGGCACGGCGAAGAGAATCATCTCCTATTTCAGGCATATATCCGTGGAATGTATTTGCATTCGCCTGATCGTTGACAGCATTATGAAGTGCTTTAACAACAGCATCGCATAGTGGCAAAGATACATCTCCCACTCCCATTCTTAACACTTTTTTACCTGGGTTTTTCTCTAGGTATTCGTTTGTCTTGCGATAAATAGTGTTAAACAAGTAGGTATCTTTCAAATCTCTATATCTCGTATTTGGTTTTAGCATAATTCTGTTTCTCCTTCATATATTATCTCGGCAGGTCCCATCATCTGAACGCTGTTGTCGGAAGCAATCTGAATTTTTAGTTTTCCTCCATCAAGGACAACTGAAATTGTATCATCATAGTTACAATACCTCTCAGAAATTGCCGCCATAACTGTGGCACAAGCACCGGTTCCGCACGCCATCGTAACACCGCTTCCACGCTCCCATACACGCATACGCAAATCGCTTTTTCCAAGCACCTGAACAAACTCTACATTAACCCCATCCGGAAACGCCTTGTGATGTTCAAGCTTTTGCCCGAGTGTTGTTACAGGTGCTGTTTCAATATCCTCAACAAAAATAACTGCATGTGGATTTCCCACCGACACAGGTGTACAAATAATTTTCTCTCCATCAACCATAAGAGTTAATTTATCTTCAGCTATTGCTTTTCCCATATTCACAGTAACGTTTTTAACTTTTCCATTAACCACCTGAAGTTCCAATGTACGGATACCTGAAAGTGTTTCAATTTTCAAGTACTTTTTATCGGTGTATCCTTTATCATAAACATACTTACCCACACAACGAATACCATTACCACACATTTTTGCTTCGCTACCATCTGCATTAAAAATTCGCATTTTAAAATCAGCAACATCTGATGGAGAAATCCATATCATTCCGTCTGAACCGGCACCAAAATGTCTTTCGGATAACTTAACAGAAAGCTCAGAAGGATTTTCGGGCTCACCGTAAACATATAAATAGTCATTTCCGAGACCATGCATTTTTGTAAAGTGCATAAAATCTCCCCCTTTCATTCTTCATCAATTCTTGATATACCTATTGTTACTTCCTCTAATACATCGAGAAGCACCTTAACAGTATCAAGAGAAGTTAGCATTGTAATATTATTTTGACTTGCACATCTGCGGATAGCAACACCGTCTTCATAATGCACACCTGAAAAAATTGCTCGTGTATTTATTACATAACTTACATAACCTGCTCTGATAGAATCGAGAATTTCCTCACTGCCTTCACTCAATTTACGACGTGTTCTTGTGCGGATACCATGTTCTTTAAGAAAATTTGCAGTGCCGACAGTAGCCTCTATATTGAAACCCATATCATAAAAGCGGCGTACTAACGGCAGTGCTTCTTCCTTATCTTCATCGGCAAGTGTTACAACTACCGTTCCGAAATTTTGCACCTTTATTCCAGATGCAAGCATCGCTTTATACATTGCACGGTGAAGCTTTTTATCGTATCCTATAGCCTCACCTGTTGACTTCATTTCAGGTGACAGATATGCATCCATTCCGTTTAACTTTGAAAACGAAAATGCAGGAGCCTTTACATAGTAACGTGACTTCTCCTTTGGATAAAGTTCTTTTATTCCCTGCTCTGCAAGGCTTTTTCCAAGAATAACATAGGTTGCAATATCTGCAAGACTATATCCCGTTGCTTTGGAAAGGAATGGTACTGTTCTTGAAGAGCGAGGATTAACTTCGATTATATATACGCTATCATCCTCATCAACAATAAACTGAATGTTATAAAGACCAATAATACCTATTCCTATACCGAGCTTTTGTGTATAATCAAGAATTGTTTCTTTCACTTTTTCAGAAATACTAAACGACGGATAAACACTTATAGAGTCTCCTGAGTGAATACCTGTTCGTTCTACCAACTCCATAATGCCCGGAACAAATACTTGCTTACCATCGCAGATAGCATCAACCTCTACTTCTTTACCACGTATATATTTGTCTACAAGTACCGGCTTATCTTCATCGATTTCTACTGCTGTTTTTAGATAGTGACATAATGCTTCTTCCTTTGCAACTATCTGCATTGCTCGACCACCAAGAACAAAACTCGGTCTTACAAGTACCGGATAACCAATTTCAGAAGCAGCTTTTATGCCTGCTTCTATGTTTGTTACAGCCTGACCTTTCGGCTGTGGAATACCTAGTGATGAAAGTAATTTTTCAAAAGCATCACGATTTTCTGCTCTCTCAATTGCCTCACAATCTGTACCTATAATGTTTACGCCTCTCGACTTTAACGGCTCCGCAAGATTTATTGCAGTCTGACCGCCAAGAGTTGCAATTACTCCATAAGGTTTTTCGAGTTCTATTACATTCATAACATCTTCAACACAAAGAGGTTCAAAATACAACTTATCCGAACAAGTATAATCTGTAGAAACCGTTTCGGGATTATTATTTATGATAATAGCCTCATAACCTACTTTTTTGATTGCCTGTACTGCATGTACTGTTGAGTAATCAAATTCTACACCCTGACCTATACGGATAGGTCCTGAACCCAGAACAATAATTTTCTTTTTATTTGATACAATAGATTCATTCTCATCTTCATATGTTGAATAAAAATAAGGAATGTAGCTTTCAAATTCAGAAGCACAGGTATCAATCATCTTGTAGACAGGCATTATGTTGCACTGCTTTCGCATACTAAAAATTTCAGCTTCTGTAGTATTCCAGAGTTCTGCAATCGTCTTATCAGAAAAGCCTATATGTTTTGCAACACGCAAAATTCCTGTGCTTTTAGGATTCTGTTTTATTTCAAATTCTTTATCAATGATATTCTTTATCTTTCGTATAAAGAACTTATCAATAGCAGTAACATCTGTAATCTCTGAAATTTTACAACCAAGTCTAAGAATCTGAGCAATGGCATAAATTCTGTCGTCAGTACCGATTTTGATATATTCAATAAGCTCTGCTTTTTCCATATAATCAAATTTGCGATTATGCAAATGAAATAAACCGATTTCAAGAGAACGGACTGCTTTAAGAAGACTTTCTTCAAATGTTCTGCCTATACTCATAACCTCTCCGGTTGCTTTCATCTGCGTACTTAGAGAATTATTGGCATCTGCAAACTTATCAAATGGAAAGCGAGGCATTTTTGTTACTATATAATCAAGGGTAGGTTCAAATGATGCTGGAGTGTTTGCAATCTTAATTTCATCAAGTGTCATACCAATACCTATTTTTGCCGAAACTCTTGCTATTGGATAACCACTTGCCTTTGATGCAAGTGCAGACGAGCGGGATACACGAGGGTTTACCTCAATGAGATAATATTTAAATGATTTAGGGTCAAGTGCAAATTGCACATTACAACCGCCCTCGATTTCAAGTGCTCTGATAATTCTAAGAGCACTGTCACGGAGCATATGATATTCTTTGTTAGTAAGTGTCTGTGACGGACAAACCACTATCGAATCACCTGTATGGATACCAACAGGATCAAGGTTTTCCATATTACAAATAGTGATGGCAGTATCGTTGCTATCACGAATAACTTCATAC
>JAXJQK010000113.1:0-2522 GCA_036311185.1 Acutalibacteraceae bacterium
AACCGCCGTGTACGGAACCGTACGCACGGTGGTGTGAGAGGTCGGCTACTCAACTAATGGGTAGCCTCCTACTCGATTTTTACAGGGGGGCTTCTCAAAAATGGTCAATGGGTATATAATACACTTGCATTGACCGATGTATACAATAAGGAGAGTTACAATGAACAATAAATTTTTTGCACTTCCATTAGAAAAACAGCGTAGAATTATAAACGCAGCTTATAGAGTGTTTTCAGAAAACAGCTATAAAAAAGCTCCTATGTCTGAAATTGCAGAGGAAGGCAATATTTCAAAATCCTTGCTTTTTCATTACTTTACAAACAAAAAGGAACTATATATGTACCTATGGGATAACGCTTGCGAGATAACAAAGCAATCTATCAGAGAATACAAAACATTGGATACAGATGACTTTTTTGAAATGCTTAGAAGAACTTTGTTGTCAAAATGCTCGGTTATGCGAGATTATCCATATATGTATGCATTTTCTCTTAGGGCGTATTACGAAACAGCTGATGAAATAAAGGACTCTATACAAGTAAATTTCAATGTTACCAGTAAAGAAAGTGAAATGCTGGTTATTGAGAAAATAGATAAATCAAAGCTACGAAAAGATATTGATATAAAAATAATGTATGCAGAAATCCTTTATGCTGTAGATGGCTATATGCTTCAGAAGTATCGTATGAATCGTATTATTCCCGATGAAATAGAAAAAGAAACAGGTGATTTAATTGATTTCTGGGAAAAGGTATATACACAGCAATAAACATTCACGAAGAAAGTAATCAGAGCAACTAAAGGAGAGAATTGTATGGAAGATAAAAAAATAAATTGTGTTGGTGGAGAGGTACATTATTGGATTTCAAGACCAGAATCTATACCAAAGGGTGCAATAGTTTTTACTCATGGTTTAACTGCAAATCACACAATGTACGAAAAGCAGGTTGAGTATTTTAAGAATGAATATATTGTAATAACATGGGATGTTCCTATGCATGGCTTGTCTATACCTTATAAGCATTTTTCTTATGAAAATACTGCAATAGATTTAAATGATATACTAATTCAGGAAGCTATAGATAAAGTCATTCTGGTTGGTATGTCAATGGGAGGATATCCATCACAGATGTTTGCTTATTTACACCCAGAAAAGACACAGTGCATAATTGGTATTGATACAACACCATTCGGTACAGAATATTATTCTAAATCGGATTTGTTCTGGCTTTCTAAGGTTAAACCAATGGCAAAGCTGTTTACAGATAAATTACTTAGGGAAAGTATAGCGAAATCTATATCTGTAACTGATTATTCATATAATAAGATGAAAGAGATATTAGCTCCATTTTCAAAAGAACAGATTATAGAGCAAATGGATATTGCCTATGGGAAGTTTGCAGAAGAAAACAGAAATCTTAATTTAAAATGCCCGATTCTTATTTTGATTGGTGACAAGGACAAAACAGGAAAAGTAAGGCAGTATTGCAAAGCATGGGCAAAAAAAACAGGATACCCATTACATATTATAAAAAACGCTTCACATTTCTCTAACGGAGATAACCCACAGCAGATTAATAGCGAAATAGAGCAGTTTGTTAAACAAACTGTTGCAAATTAATATGTAAAACTTATTTAGAAAATATTCTGCGTTTTTAAAACGTTATAGCTGTCCGGTTGGAAAGTATTTGTTCTGCAAAAAATCTGCTTCTATTTATATTACTTGTTTTATCGATTAATTAATATTGCTTACAATATATTTTTGAATGATAAATGAGAAGTTTTCTTAAATTGAACATTTTTACCCGAAAAACAGTTTAAGTTTTACGTTTACACCGATTAAGTAATGTGCAAAAATCAGGAACTAGTTTCTGAAAACAACAGGTTATGGTAGATGTAAAAATTAAGAATCGATTTCTAAAATTTATATGATATACTGTAAATAATTTAGTGTTTTATGAAAGATACGGTTTGAAAAGTTGTAGGCTGAGTAAATGCAAAAGGGAATCTGGTTTAAATCCAGAACAACCACCATTACTGTATTTGATATAGAAAGCACAAAAACCATTGGGATTTCTCCTGAGAAGGGGTGCTTTTGGGTGTAGTACACAATATCATAAGTCAGGATACCTGCCGTTTCTTTTTAGGTTTAACACAGCTTTAGTGTGAAGAATACAATGGAGTGCTCTCTGTCAAGTAGACAGACGAAATAACAAAAATGTAAGCTTTTCGTATCCTGAACAGGAGCAAAAGAAATATGCTGATAGAGTTAGGTTAGATATAAATAATAATAGACAGCGTACTTTTTAAATCCGATATTAAGAAAAAATGTAAAAGCTAACAAACATCTTGCAATATCAAAATTAACAGTGTATAATGTACCTTAATTGCAATAAGAAATCGGACAGTTTACAAATTGTTCACAAATCCAGAAAACAAGTCATTTGAAGATGAATAATCAAAGATTTTTCTAGGTAGATTATTAATCCAATCCTGTACTTTTAATATAGCTTCATCAGAAA
>JAXJQK010000114.1:0-4906 GCA_036311185.1 Acutalibacteraceae bacterium
ATTGTTGTACAATCCTTTATGGTGGTTTTGTTTTTTTGTCAACTACATTATACACCATTTTGGAGACTTCTTCACCGAAGTCTCCTTCTTTTTTTGCATAAAAATTAGGCTGTCTCACTTGATTAGTGAGACAGCCCCTTTTTCTATATTGAAAAAATAAATTATCGGTAATTTTCTGCATTACTTGTTTAAATTTGGTGTATATGATATAATAATCATTTAGAATAGGAAAACTAGGTTTTGCTTGTAAAATGGAGGTACAAATGGTTGTATTAGGGATAGACCCCGGTTATGCAATAGTGGGTTGGGGTGTGGTTTGCTATGGTAGAAACACCTATAAGCCTATGGGTTACGGTGCTATTACTACCGAGGCAGATATGATGTTTAATAATAGGCTTGAATATATATATAATAACACAAACAGACTTATACAAAAGTGTAAGCCTGATGCATTAGCTATTGAAAAGCTTTATTTTCAGAACAACCAGAAAACAGCAATAAATGTTGCACAGGCAAGAGGTGTAATACTGCTTGCTGCACAGCAAAATAATGTACCTATTTTTGAGTATACACCGTTACAGGTTAAAACAGTTGTTACAGGCTATGGTAAGGCTAAAAAGCAACAGGTAATGGAAATGACACGCAGACTTTTACATCTTGAGAAAATTCCAAAGCCTGATGATGCCGCTGATGCTTTGGCTATTGCATTATGCCATATTCAAGCAAGAGGCAGTAATTTAAGAAGTATTATTACAAAAGGGAGATATAACTAATGTTTTACAGCCTTAGAGGTAGGTTAATATATATGGGGCAAGGCTTTGTAGCTATAGAATGTGGTGGAGTAGGCTACAAATGCTATACATCACTTAGTACACAAAATTCTTTGCCTGCAATAAATAACGAAGCTATGCTATACACTCATCTTGTAGTAAGGGAAGATGCAATGGAGCTTTACGGCTTTGCAACAGAAAACGAGATGGAGTGCTTTAAGCTGTTAATAACAGTAAGTGGCGTTGGTGCAAAAATGGCAATTTCAATATTGTCGGTACTTTCTGTTGAACAGCTTGTACTTGCTGTAGCTTCGTCAGACATTACAGCTATTTCAAGAGCACAGGGGGTAGGCAAAAAGAAAGCAGAGAGAATTGTGCTTGACCTAAAGGATAAAATCAAAGCATTTGATAATGTATTGCCATCAGCAGAATTTACAGCTACATCACCTGTAATATCTGTAAGTACAGGTAACATACCAAAGGCAGTAGAAGCATTAACAGTGCTTGGATTTACAGCAAACGAAGTAACACCACTGCTTAATAAAATGGATTCAACACTTCCTGTTGAACAGTTGATTAGTGCTGTGCTTAGAGAAATAGGAAGAAGATAGGAGGGTAACAGATGGATTTTGATGAAATAGATTTTGAAAACAGAATTGTAGACCCAGAGGAGTTACCCGACGAATTTGGAGATGCTGAAAATCCTTTAAGACCAAAAAATTTAGATGAATATATAGGGCAAGAAAAAGTAAAGGAAAATCTTGCGATTTATATACAGGCAGCTATACAAAGACACGAAACACTCGACCACGTATTGCTATATGGCCCACCAGGGTTAGGTAAAACAACTCTTGCTGGTATTATAGCAAACGAAATGGGAGTAAGCCTGCGTATAACCTCAGGCCCTGCAATAGAAAAGCCTGGTGATTTAGCTGCGTTACTTACAAACCTTAACGATGGTGATGTTTTATTTATAGATGAAATACATCGCCTAAACAGACAGGTAGAGGAAATTCTCTATTCTGCAATGGAGGATTTTACAATAGATATTATTACAGGTAAAGGACAAATGGCGGCTTCATACCATTTGCCATTGCCAAAGTTTACTTTAGTTGGTGCTACTACCCGAGCTGGTCAGATTTCTGCACCATTGCGTGACAGATTTGGTGTTGTATTAAGGCTTGAGCTTTATACACCTGAGGAGCTTGGTAAAATTGTAACCCGTAGTGCTGGTATTTTAAATATGCCAATAGATGAAGATGGTGCTTTAGAAATAGCCTCACGTTCAAGAGGTACACCACGAATAGCCAACAGACTTTTAAAGCGTGTGCGTGACTTTGCACAGGTTATGAGCAACGGTGTAATCAACTGCGAGGTATCACAATTAGCACTTGAACGAATGGAGATAGACGAACTGGGATTAGACTCTAATGATAGAAGAATGATAGAGGCTATGATAAAATTCTATAAAGGTGGTCCTGTAGGGGTTGAAACTCTGGCGGCTACAATAGGAGAAGAGGCTGTAACTATTGAAGATGTATATGAGCCATATCTTATGCAGATAGGCTTTTTAAACCGTACACCAAGGGGTAGATGTGTTACAGAGCTTGCTTGCAGACATTTAGGCTATAATTATCCGTCAGTTGATAATGGTATGCAGTCGTTGATTTAGAGAGTTTAGAGGAATTGATATTTATGTTAGCAATAATTGGTGCAGTTTCATTTTTAGTTGTAATAGTAATGAGCTTTCTTTTAATATGTGGAGTACCTTTAGGTGAGTTCACAATGGGAGGACAGCTACTTGATAATGTTCCGAAAAAAATTAGGATTGTGATAGCTGTATCTCAGCTTATAGTCCAATTGTTTTTTACGGTAGTTGTTTTACAGGCTGGTGGAATTATACCACTGTGGTTTTCTGAAAAGATAACTAAAATTATTTGTATAGTAATGGCGGTATATCTTTCAATTAATACGGTTATGAACCTTTTCTCAAAAAGCAAAAAAGAAAAGCTTGTTATGACACCAATAGCTTTGATTAGTGCAATTTGTTTTTGGATAACAGCATTGCAGATGTGATATTGACTATAAAACAGTAAAGGTATTAAAAAATAAATTAATAATAATAAATTAACAATAATAAATAGAAATTTGGAGGTTTTATTATGGGAAGACTATTTGGAACAGACGGTGCAAGAGGTGTAGCTAACACAGAGCTTACATGTGAGCTTGCTATGAATATAGGTAGAGCAGCTGCAATGGTGCTTACAGAGCAGAGTGATAAAAAGCCAGTTTTTGTAATTGGTAAGGATACACGTTTAAGCTCAGATATGCTAGAGGGTGCTATTATTGCAGGCTTATGCTCAGTTGGTGCAGATGTTATAACATTAGGTGTTGTTCCTACTCCTGCTGTTGCTTTACTTGTAAAGAAGTATAATGCAGATGCAGGTATTATGATTTCAGCATCACATAACCCATTTGAGTTTAACGGAATTAAAATATTCAGTGGCACAGGCTTTAAACTACCTGATAGCCTTGAAGAAGAAATCGAAGCAATCGTTCTTGACAATGTAAAGCCATATAAGGTTGCAGAAATGGATAAGCTAGGTAAGGTAACAGTAGCAAACGAAGCTGTAAACGAGTATGTTGACCACGTTGTTTCTACTGTACCGGAAAAGCCACAGGGCTTAAAGGTAGCGTTTGACTGCTCAAACGGTTCTTCTTCTCGTACAGCTAAGGCTATTTTTGAAAAGCTAGGTGTAGAGTGCTATATTACACACAGCACACCAGATGGTACAAATATCAATAAGGATTGTGGCTCAACACATATCGAAGCACTTGCAGAGTATGTAAAGGCTAATAATCTTGATTGTGGTATAGCATTCGACGGTGACGCTGACAGATGCTTGGCTGTTGATGAAAATGGTGAGCTTGTAGACGGTGACTTTATCATTGCTATGTGTGCTCTTGACCTTAAAGAAAGAGGTCTTTTAAAGAATAACACAGCTGTTGGTACAGTTCTTACAAATATGGGCTTTAATAAGTTCTGTGAGGAAAATGATATTAACTTTAAGGCTACTAAGGTTGGTGACAGATATGTTCTAGAATCAATGGTAGCAAATGATTATGTTATCGGTGGCGAGCAAAGTGGTCATGTAATCTTCCTTGATTACTGCACAACAGGTGACGGTCAAACAACAGCTGCACAGCTACTAAGCCTAATGAAGCGTAAGGGACAGAAGCTTTCAGAGGCTGCTAAGGTTATGAAGAGATACCCACAGGTAATGGTAAATGTACATATTTCACCAGAGGGTAAAAATAAAGTAAACAGTGACGATGACGTACAGGCAAAGGTTGCACAGGTTGAAAAACAGCTTGAGGGTCACGGTAGAATTATAGTAAGAGAATCAGGCACAGAGCCACTTGTAAGAGTTATGCTAGAGGGTGACAACTACGCAGAAATTGAAGCTCTTGCAAACGAAACAGCAGAAATTGTAAAGGCTAAGCTAGGATAATAATTAGTTTTATTTCAGGAGGAAAACACAGTGCGAGTAGCAAATTGGGAAGATTATGAGCTTATAGATGCTTCAGCAGGAGAAAGACTTGAGCGTTGGGGTGATATAATATTAATAAGACCAGACCCTCAGATTATCTGGAACACACCAAAGGAACATTATCTATGGAAGCAGGCACATGCCCGTTACCACCGTTCTTCAACAGGTGGTGGCAAATGGCAGGTATACAAAAAAATACCTGATGTATGGCAGATAAAAAATAAGGATATATGCTTTCAGATAAAGCCAATGGGCTTTAAGCACACTGGTGTTTTCCCCGAGCAGGCAACAAACTGGGATTTTGTAGATAAGCTTATTCGTGAATCTAAAAAAGAGGTTAACGTGCTTAATCTTTTTGCATATACAGGTGGTGCAACTCTTGCTTGCCTTAATGCTGGTGCAAGAGTTTGCCATGTAGATGCATCAAAGGGTATGGTACAGTGGGCAAAGGAAAATGCACAGGTGTCAGGCTTGTCGGGCAAGCCTGTACGCTGGCTTGTTGATGACTGTATAAAGTTTGTACAGCGTGAGCAACGCAGAGGTAATAAGTACGACGGAATTATAATGGATCCACCTTCATATGGC
>JAXJQK010000115.1:0-3439 GCA_036311185.1 Acutalibacteraceae bacterium
ATTTAATAGTTGGTATTGATGACGCTGAGGGTCCACCTGTTCCCATCCCGAACACAGAAGTTAAGCTCAGTAGTGCCGAAAATACTTGGCTGGTAACGGCCTGGAAAAATAGGAAGATGCCAACACACACCTTAGCCACCCTTTTAGGGTGGTTTTTTCTTTACCTAAAAACACCCTCTACAAAAAACAAGTATATTTTTACATTTATAAATTCTGGTATTTTTACCTCTGTATAAACTGAACTTTTTAACATATTAACAATAATTTTATTTAACTGCTATCTTACAGGTTTTTACTGTGATTATAACTGTAACCTTTTTCTTTAAATGATTTAATTTTTGTATTTCACGCTTTTTTAATGTATTTCACGAAATACATTAAGTTTATCATTTTTTTTATGCTATTATGTTCAAGCAGTCCACTATTGGGAGAGTGTAGATATGAAATTACTTCTGTTTGGGAAAGAATCTGATTGTAAGCCAATATTGGAATTTATTAAATCTTGCAATAATATGCAAGAATATAATTATGATCAAACAGATGATTCTGATCTACTTTTAAAAAAGCTTACTACAATTTCTCCAGAGCTTATTATTATAGTGGCAGACGGAGCCTTTGGAATGGAAAAGGTTATTGCTACAAGAAAATTATGCCCTGACACAAAGCTGTTTTGGTTTAGCGATGATAAAAATTTTGGTGCCCAAGCATACAGACTTAATTGCAACTATTTTTCTGAAAAACCAATCACAGAACAAAAGCTTTTTAATGCAATAAAAAGACTTCAAATCTGTTGATATTATAATAAAGTTTTCACATTCAATTTTTATCCATAAAATTTCTTTAATTTAGCCGTAAAATGCTTCTGTGTTTTCACAGGAGCATTTTGCTTTACATTAGAATATATCATAAATATTTTTATATAATATAAATTATGAAATATATTTTAAATTTCATATTGACTAAATTCCAAAAAATGGTATAATTTAACTAAAATGCAATATATATACATTTGTTTTTTATTATTATTGCAATCACACAGGAGGAATAAATTATGGAAAAATGGGTTTGTACAGTATGTGGCTATGTTCACGAGGGAGCTATGACAGGTGATTTCATCTGCCCTAAGTGTAAACAGCCTGCAACAAAATTTGAAAAAATAGTGCCTACTCCACCAGCAAAAAGTAAATATGCAGGAACAAAAACAGAGAAAAATCTTTGGGAAGCATTTGCAGGTGAATCTCAGGCAAGAAATAAATACACTTATTTTGCATCAGTTGCTAAAAAAGCAGGCTATGAGCAAATAGCTGCACTTTTCCTAAAGACAGCTGAAAACGAAAAAGAGCACGCAAAGCTATGGTTTAAGGCTTTAGGTGAGCTTGGTACTACACCTGAAAATCTTTTACACGCTGCTGAGGGCGAAAATGCAGAGTGGACAGATATGTATGACCGTATGGCTAGAGAAGCTGACGAAGAGGGCTTCCACGAGCTTGCAGAGCAGTTCAGAGGTGTAGCTGCTATTGAGAAATCACACGAAGAAAGATACAGAGCATTACTACACAATGTAGAGGCTATGGAAGTATTCAAGAAAAGTGGCGTAACTATGTGGGAGTGTCGCAACTGTGGTCACATAGTTGTTGGACTTGAAGCACCAGAGGAATGTCCTGTATGTAAACACCCACAGAGCTTCTTTGAAGTAAGAGCAGAAAATTATTGATAAAACTATTAAACGCACTCTGTTTTATTGCAGAGTGCGTTTTTATGTATAGCTATATTATAATTGTCTGCCCACAGGAAAGATAATTCACCTTATTCCCCATATATCCTTTTATGTAATTATACTGCTCTGTGCCTGTGCAGTGACAGGTGTAATAGGTTGTGTCAAAGTCCTTTAAAATATTTGCAGAATTTTCTAATTCTGCTTTTCCGTCCCCTGTAGGATCCAGCTTCATAAAATGAAATCCACCAACCAATACATCAGGCTTAAACCACTCTGTAATACTTAAAATTCCCTTATGTGAACACCCACTAATAAGAACCTTTTTCCCATTCTCTGAAATAAGAAGATACTGCTCGTGTCTAAAGCAGTCAGGCACCATATTGTTATTATCTATCATATTCAAGCCAAAGCTGTTTGTAGGGTATTTACACTCTCTATCATTACAAGAAAAGATTTCAAGGCTATCATCAAGCTTTAAATAATCATCAACCCTTATTAATCTTTCATTATCAGATAGTGAAGTATCCAGTCCAATATATTTTTCTGTACCTGAATAATGAGGCTCAAATGCATACCTACTAATATATATAGGAGCTTTTTTATTTATCTCTAAAAATCGTTTAATTCCTCCACCGTGATCATAATGTCCGTGTGAAAGCATTGCTATATCTACATTAGAAATATCTATACCTAATTTATCAGCATTTTTCTCAAAAATATCAGATTGCCCCATATCAAAAAGTATTTTATAATTCTCTGTTTCAATATAAAGGCTTAAACCGTGCTCTATATCTAAATTGCTGTTTTCTGTTGTATTCTCTACAAGTGCTGTAATCCTCAAAATGATATTCCTCCTTTACCTATATTAACAATATATAGGGACACATATAATGTGTCGGTGTCTTACTTGCTTTATAACTAGACTTTAAAATATCCCTCTTACAAACTATTATTTATAATAAACTTTTTTATTTTTATAATGTGCTCAAGCCGCACAGGCTCTTACTTTCTTACAAAAGAAAGTAAGCAAAGATTGTTGGGGAGAGGTTTCGATCCCTCTCCCCAAACCCCTCACTGAACGACCAAAGGGGGTCAAGCCCCCTTATGGAATCCCCCACACCTAGTCAAACTACATATACGTTTGAATTAAGGTTATTTTGGTTGTAAGTTAGCTATACAAACCCAAATTTGTCTAGTAATCATATATTAGCATAAGCAACCCCCACTGCATTTGATACAGTGGGGGTTAAATTATCTATTAAAAACTATAAGCGTTTAAATTACTTTAGCTTCCATAGCTCCTTAGCATACTGAAGGATTGTTCTGTCTGATGAGAAGTGACCAGCGTTTGCTACGTTCTTTAGGCACTGCTTACCGAACTTCATTCTGTCGCTGTAATTCTGGTTACACTCGATCTTCTTGTCTACATATGACTGTAGGTCAAGCATAATGAAGTAGTGGTCTGGAGCGTGCCAGTGTGTACCGTCAAGTAAAGCTCTGTGTAGCTCTACAAAGCTACCCTCGCCATCATGATCAACACCGTCTGAGAATGTACCGTCAACTAGTGTGTCGATAGCTCTCTTAATCATTGGGTTAGAATCGTAGATTGCTCTTGGGCAGTAAGCGTTTCTAGCCTTTAGATCTTCGATATCTTCAACTCTAGCACCGAAGATATACTCGTTCTCTTCGCCAGCCTTCTGTGTAATCTCAACGTTAGCACCG
>JAXJQK010000116.1:0-10416 GCA_036311185.1 Acutalibacteraceae bacterium
ACCTTATATATTTGACATTTGAAATTATTTGTTATATATTATAGGGTAGAAGAAATTTGTAAGAGAGGGATTCTTTATGAACTATAACAGTACTACAAGCAAAGACATAGTTGTTTCATCTGCTCAGGCTATTTCTCAGGGCATTTCTAATGACGGTGGTTTGTTTGTACCAATGGAAATTCCTAAGTATAGCAAAGCTGATTTTGATGCTATGCTAAAAATGGATTACAAGGGTAGAGCAAAGAAAGTAATTGCAGACTATCTTTCAGATTTTACTGCAGAAGAGGTTGCACATTGTGTAGATAATGCTTATACAGCTGAAAAATTCGGTGGAGAAAATCCTGCACCAATGGTTACAGCTAAGCTTAACGGCAATGAAATGAACATTCTTGAGCTTTGGCACGGTCCAACATCAGCCTTTAAGGATATGGCTCTTCAGATTTTGCCATATTTCCTTACAAAGTCTCTTGCAAAGAAGTACAAGGGTAAAGAGGCTGTTATTCTTGTTGCTACATCAGGCGATACAGGTAAGGCTGCACTAGAGGGCTTTAAGGATGTTGACGGTACAAGAATTATCGTATTCTATCCACAAGACGGTGTAAGCCCAATGCAGAAATGCCAGATGACAACTCAAGAGGGTAAAAATGTTGATGTTTGTGCTATTGAGGGTAACTTTGATGATGCTCAGACAGGTGTTAAGAAAATTTTTACAACAGCTGAGATTGTTGAAAAGCTACAAAGCAACAATAAGCTTTTCTCAAGTGCAAACTCAATCAACTGGGGTAGACTTCTACCACAGATAGTTTACTATATTTCTGCCTACTGCGACCTTGTAAATAAGGGTTCTATCACATTTGGTGACGAGGTTAATGTAGTAGTTCCAACAGGTAACTTTGGTAATATTCTTGCTGCTTACTATGCAATGCTAATGGGTATTCCATTCAAAAAGTTTATCTGTGCTTCAAACTCAAACAATGTATTAACAGATTTCATCAATACAGGTGTTTACGATAAGGGTAGAAAGTTCTACACAACAATTTCACCATCAATGGATATTCTTGTTTCAAGTAATCTTGAAAGACTTCTATATATCCTTTCAGATGGTGACGATACAAAGGTTAAATCATATATGACAGCTCTTAAAACAGAGGGTAAATATACAGTAGACAGCCAGATTATGGACAAGTTATCAGATAAATTCTTCGGTGGCTTCTGTGATGAGGAGTCTACACAAAAGACAATCAAAGAGCTTTATGAGCAGTCAAATTATCTTGCAGATACACATACAGCTGTTGCTATTGATGTTTATGCACAGTATGTTGAAAAAACAGGCGATAAAGAAACACCTGTAATTCTTGCTTCTACTGCAAGCCCATACAAATTCTCAAAGAGCGTTCTTGGTTCAATCATTCCACAGGACGAAATCTGCGACAGCGAGTTTGATATGGTAGATCAGATGAATAAGATAACAGGCGTAGCTGTACCAGCACCACTTGCACAGCTAAAGGATAAAGAAGTACGCTTTAACAATGTATCAGCAGTTGACGAAATGCCTAACTATGTACTAAAGGCACTAGGTATCAACTAATGTCATTGTTTGCCATTGCAGATTTACACCTTTCATTTTCCACCAATAAGCCTATGAATATCTTTAATGGGTGGGACAACTACGAAGAAAGATTAGAAAAAAATTGGCGTGCATTGGTAACGGATAATGATACAGTGGTAATTCCGGGAGATATTTCGTGGGCGATGAAGCTAAACGAAACCTATGAGGATTTCAAATTCATCAACAAATTACCTGGTAAAAAGCTACTTTTAAAGGGTAACCACGACTATTGGTGGGAAACCCGAAGAAAAATCGAAAATTTCTTAGCAGAAAATAATTTCGATACTATACAAATTGTTTTTAACTCAGCTGTTGCCGTAGACAACTATGCTGTCTGTGGTA
The DNA here is from genome assembly GCA_036311185.1 of Acutalibacteraceae bacterium. GTDB lineage: Bacteria > Bacillota > Clostridia > Oscillospirales > Acutalibacteraceae > CAG-964. The sequence continues at coordinate 1,952 of JAXJQK010000116.1, forward strand.
CAAGAGGCTGGTTTTTTGATGCCGAAAGTGACAGCGATAAAAAGGTACTCAACCGTGAGGTTGGCAGACTAAGAACATCTATTACAGAAGCACTGAAAACAGGTCTTGAGCCTGTAGTATTTCTGCACTATCCACCTGTTTATGGTGACCAAAGATGTAACGAAATACTGGATGTTCTCAAGGAGTTTGATATAAAAAAATGCTATTATGGACATTTGCACGGTTCAAATGTAATAAGAAAGGCTGTACAAGGCGAATTTGAGGGTATAACCTATAAGCTTGTTTCAGGTGATAGCTTAAGGTTTATACCTGCTTTAGTAAGGTAATTATACTATTACAATTTTTTGTATTTAGGTATAGAAAAATAATATTTGTTATGTTATAATGGTGAATAGTTTACATAACAATTAGGAGGAAAATTTAAAATGAGTTTAAAATCTACAAACAACATAGAAACAAATAAGCACGAGGTTGTAGTTGAAGTTTCAGCTGAGGTATTCAATAAGGCTGTAAACGCTGTTTACCGTAAAGAGGTTAAGAAGATTAACATTCCAGGCTTCCGTAAGGGTAAGGCTCCAAAGGCTATTATCGAGAAGATGTATGGTGAGCAGGTATTCTACGATGAGGCTATCGAGGCTGTATATCCAGAGGCTCTTGGCGATGCAGTAGTAGAGGCAAAGCTTGATGTTGTAGGTGTTGAGGATGTTTCTGTAGAAGAGGCAAGCAAAGATGGTCTTACATTCAAGGCTATTGTAATTGTTAAGCCAGAGGTTGCTATCAGCGACTATGCAGGAATTCAGATTGTTGCTAAGCCAACAGAGGTTACAGACGAGCTAATCGATGCTGAAATCGAGAAGGTAAGAGATAGAAACAGCAGACTTGTAACAGTAGAGGATAGACCAGCTCAGGATGGCGATATCACAGTAATCGACTTTGAGGGCTTTGTAGACGGTGTTGCTTTTGACGGTGGTAAGGCTGAGAACTTTAACCTAACACTTGGTAGTGGTCAGTTTATCCCTGGCTTTGAGGAGCAGATCGTAGGTAAGAGCACAGGCGAGGAGTTTACAATTGACGTAACATTCCCAGAGGAGTATCAGGCTGAGGAGCTTGCTGGTAAGGCTAGTCAGTTCAAGATTAAGCTACACGAAATCAAGGCTAAGGAGCTACCAGAGGTTGACGACGAGTTCATTAAGGATATAAGCGACAAGGTAGAAACAGTAGCTGATTATAAAGAAGAGCTAAAAACAGAAATCGCAGAAAGACTTCAGAAGGAAGCTGACGAGGATTCAGAAAGACAGATTATTGACAAGCTTTGTGACCTTCTACAGGCTGAGGTTCCTGAGGTTATGTACACAAACAAGGTGAACGATATGATTCGTGAGTTTGATATGCGTCTACGTTCACAGGGTATGGATATGAAGACATATCTTGAGTACACAGGTATGGATATCAACACAATCAGCGAGTCTTACAAGCCACAGGCTGAGAAGAGAGTTAAGCTAAGACTTGCTCTTGAGAAGATTGCTGAGCTAGAGGGCTTCACAGAGGTTTCTGAAGAGGATGTAGAGGCAGAGTTTGCAAAGATTGCAGAGATGTACAAGGTAGAGGTTGAGCAGGCTAAGAATGCTATTGCAGTAGAAGACCTAAAGAAGGATATAGCTGTAGAGAAGGCTATGGATTTTGTAAAAGAAAGTGCTATTAAAGCATAATTAAGCCTTTATGAATAATTACATTATATTTAGCCTATTATTATAAAGATAATACGGTATAATTTTGGGGACTTACTTATAAACTGACAGTAGATTAATTCATTAATCTACTGTCAGTAAAAATATAATGTACTTTGAAAGGAATGTTTACAATGATGGAAATTATGAATAGTAATCTTGTGCCTTATGTAGTAGAGCAAACAAGCAGAGGCGAGCGTTCTTATGATATTTTTTCACGTTTGTTAAGTGAAAGAATTGTTATGCTTACAGGTGAAGTAAACGATGCTTCAGCTAGCTTGGTTGTTGCACAGCTTCTATACCTAGAAAGTCAGGATCCAACAAAGGATATCTCACTTTATATCAACAGTCCAGGTGGTTCAGTTACAGCTGGTATGTCAATCTATGACACAATGCAGTATATCAAGTGCGATGTTTCTACAATCTGTATGGGTATGGCTGCAAGTATGGGTGCGTTTTTACTATCTTCAGGTGCAAAGGGAAAGCGTTATGCTTTACCTAATGCTGATATTATGATTCACCAGCCATTAGGTGGATTTAAGGGTCAGGCATCTGACATTATGATTCACGCAAACTATATTGACCGTATCAAGAGCAGATTAAATGGAATTTTATCTGAAAATACAGGTCAGCCTATAGATGTTATCGAAAAAGATACAGACCGTGATAACTTTATGTCAGCACAAGAGGCTTGTGATTACGGTTTGATTGATAAGGTAATGCATAGATAATTTTAAAAAGAGAGGAGTTGTATTATGGCGAGCAAAGACGATAAGAGAAGGCTTTGTTGTTCATTTTGTGGAAGACCACAAAGTGATTCTATAAGGCTGATAGAGGGCAACGGTGTATATATATGTGAAGAGTGTATAGGGCTTTGCCAAAGTATTCTTGATGACAGTACACCTATACCAACAACAGGGAAGAAGTCATCAAAAACTGATAAACCATTGCTAAAGCCTGAGGAAATTAAAGCTAAGCTTGATGAATATGTTATAGGGCAGGAAGATGCCAAAAAAACACTTTGCGTAGCTGTTTACAACCACTACAAAAGAATAAATAATACAGATGATGATGTTGAATTTGTCAAGAGCAATGTAATGATGTTAGGTCCAACTGGCACAGGTAAGACTTTTCTTGCACAAACCTTAGCAAAAATACTTGATGTACCTTTTGCTATTGCTGACGCAACTACACTTACACAGGCTGGCTATGTTGGTGAAGATGTAGAGAATATATTGCTTCGTCTTATTCAGGCAGCGGACTTTGATATAGCAAGAGCAGAAAAGGGAATTATCTATATAGATGAAATAGATAAAATTTCAAGAAAGTCAGAAAATCCATCAATTACACGAGATGTAAGTGGTGAGGGTGTTCAGCAAGCACTGCTTAAAATTCTTGAAGGCACAGTAGCGAATGTTCCTCCACAGGGTGGCAGAAAGCATCCACAGCAGGAATGTCTGCATATAAATACAAAGGATATTCTATTTATATGTGGTGGTGCCTTTGACGGACTTGACAAGACAATGGAGAAAAGAGTTACAAGCTCAGCCATTGGCTTTGGTGCAGAGGTTAAGTCTAAAGAACAGCTCTCACAAAATACTGATTGGATGAAAAATGTTGTTCCACACGACCTTGTTAAGTACGGATTAATTCCGGAGCTTATAGGTAGATTGCCTGTTATAACACATCTAAATGCTATTGACAAGGAAGGATTTATAAAAATCCTTACAGAACCTAAAAATTCACTTGTTAAGCAATATAAAAAGATTTTTGAGCTTGACAATGTAGAGCTTGAATTTGAAGAGAGTGCATTAGTTGCAATTGCAGAAAAAGCACAGGCTGAAAACACAGGTGCCAGAGGTTTACGTTCTATTATGGAAGGTATACTTATGGATTTGATGTTCAAAGTACCATCTGATGTTACGATTGAAAAGGTTATAATTTCAGCCGAAACTGTTAAAGATCCTAGTGTTGTTACAATTATACACAATCAGGAGAGAAAGCTTTTACTCGAAGATAGTGTCGAGAAAAAAGAAACCAAAAAACGAAGCAAACGCAACGATGCTTGCTAAAGACTTTAACTGATATTAGGCTGTAACTAATTTGGTTACAGCCTATGATTATTTATAGGGGTTAATCCAAATTTTTCTAACGAAATTGAAAACAATTGCAAATTGCGTTTATATATAAATATAGAATATAATAAAAATTCTGAGTTAGGAGGCAAGGTATGCAAAATTCAGAAATAGTTAATGATGTTTTAAATGATAATTCAACAGCTATTCAAATGCCTGTTTTGGCACTTCGTGGAATGGTTGTATTCCCTGGTATGCTTTTACATTTTGATGTAGGCAGAAAAATGTCTGCTCTTGCAATAGAAAAAGCAATGAAAACCGATCAACATATTTTTGTTGTATCACAAAGGGATATAGATATAGATAACCCCAAACACGATGATTTGTATGAAATTGGTGTAATTGCCGAGGTAAAGCAAATTCTAAGACAGCCTGAAAATGTTATTCGTGTAGTAGTTGAGGGTAAAAAAAGAGCAAGATTATTACATCCAGGTGTAAAAAGACAGTATCTTACAGGCATTATTTGTCCAATTGAGGAAGAAAATGAAGAAACTATAGAACAAACTGCTTTAGCAAGAACGTTAAGAGAAAACTTTGATGATTTTCTTGCAGTTGTTCCTAAATTTCCATCAGATGTTGTTTACAAGGTTAATGTTTGCAAGAATAACGGAATATTATGTGACCTTATCGCAGGAAACATAAGAATGGATTATCAGGCAAAGCAAGAAATTCTTGAAGAGCTTGATGTAGAAAAAAGACTTAATAGCCTAATTCTTCATCTTGCCGAGGAAATCTATATTTTATCCGTAGAAGATGAGATTCAGAAAAAAACAAGAGAAAGAATAGACGAAAACCAAAGAGAGTATTTTTTACGTGAGCAGTTAAAGGTTATTGAGGAAGAGCTTAACATAGACAGCGAAGAAGCAGAAGAAGCTAATGAATATCTTGAAAAGATAGAGGCTCTAAAGCTTGCTGAAGAAAGTGAAAAGGTTCTTGTAAAGGAATGTCGCAAGCTTGCAAATCTCCCTTCAGCATCTCAAGAGGCTAATGTTATACGAAATTATCTTGATGTTTGCCTTGAATTACCTTGGCATAAATATGACAAAGAGATCATCTCAGTAAAAAAAGCAAGAAATTGCCTTGATCAGAATCATTATGGATTAACTAAGGTAAAGGATAGAATTATAGAAGCGTTGGCTGTTCGTAAGCTTTCACCAGATGTAAAAGGACAAATACTTTGTTTTGTAGGACCACCTGGTGTAGGTAAAACATCAATAGCACAGTCTATTGCCGAAGCTGTCAACAGAAAGTGTCAGCGAATTGCACTTGGTGGTGTTCACGATGAATCAGAAATAAGAGGTCATCGCCGTACATATATCGGTGCAATGCCAGGTAGAATTATGAATGCAATAAGGCTTGCAGAAACCTCGAACCCTGTTGTAATTCTTGATGAAATTGATAAGCTTGGTAGTGATTATAAAGGAGATCCAACCTCTGCATTGTTAGAGGTGCTAGACGGAGAGCAAAATAGTAAATTTGTAGATCACTATATCGATCTTCCATACGATTTAAGCAAGGTTTTCTTTATAGCAACAGCTAACGATTATTCAGCTATCCCAGCACCTTTGCGAGATAGAATGGATATTATTGAAATTGATAGCTATACTCGTGAAGAAAAATTCAATATTGCAACAAAGCATTTGTTACCTAAAAATATGAAAAATTGTGGTATTAAATCTTCTCAGTTTAAAATAACAAAAACTGCTATGTATGATTTAATCGACAGCTATACAAAAGAAGCAGGTGTGCGTACACTAGAGCGTCGTATTTCTGATCTTCTCCGTAAAGCAGCAGTTAATATTGTAGATGATGAGAACTATAAGGTTTCTATTACTCTAAAAAATATTGAAAATTTCTTAGGTCCAAGAAAGTACAAGCCTGAGGTTACAGACAAAAATGATGCTGTGGGTTTAGTAAATGGTTTAGCGTGGACATCAGTAGGTGGTACAACACTTCCTATAGAGGTTGCACTGCTTAATGGTACAGGTAAAATCGAGCTTACAGGCTCACTTGGCGATGTTATGAAGGAGTCAGCTAAAATCGCAATTAGCTGTACAAGAACAATGACAGATACACTCAAGCTGGATCCTGAATTTCACAAAAAGAATGATATACATATTCACGCACCAGAAGGAGCAGTGCCTAAGGATGGTCCTTCTGCCGGTATAACTATGACTACAGCAATTATTTCTGCATTAACAGGTACACCTGTAAGAAAAGATGTTGCAATGACAGGTGAAATTACACTTCGTGGTAGAGTATTGCCAATAGGTGGATTAAAGGAAAAAGCAATGGCAGCTTACAGAGTAGGTATGAAGACTGTAATTATTCCTGAAGATAATGTACCTGATTTGTTCGAGGTAGATCCTGTTGTTAAAGAGGCAGTAGATTTTATGCCTGTTTCAGATATAAAGCAGGTTCTTGATATTGCCTTAGTACAGAATAATATGGTAGAACAAACTGTTTAATATAGTATAGGAGAGCGAGGTTTCTATATGAATTTTTCAAATGCAGAATTTACCTATGCAGCAGGTAAGGCTAGTCAGCTAAAGAAAAGTGATTTACCTGAGATAGTTTTTTCAGGCAGATCTAATGTTGGTAAGTCTTCTCTTATAAATAAAATTGTAAATCGTAAAGCTCTTGCCAGAGTAAGTGGTCAGCCAGGAAAAACAGCTACAATAAATTTCTTTAGAGTAGGCAATTTCTTTAGTCTTGTAGACCTACCAGGCTATGGATATGCAAAGGTTTCTCATGCAGAAAAGGTGCGTTGGGCTGAGCTGGTAGAAGGATATTTTGCACAGCAAAGAGATTTTGCACTTGTTATTCAGATTATAGATATGCGTCATAAGCCTACAAAGGATGATTTGTCTATGGTTGACTTTCTAGTGCAAACTAATATGCCTTTTATTGTTGTACTTACTAAAAAGGACAAGCTTAATAAAACACAGCAGGCACAACAGCTTGAGCTTATAAATTCAATTTTATCTGAGTATGGTGATATTAAAACATTTCCTTTTTCTGCTACAAAGGGTGATGGTACTGAAGAAATAAGAGAGTTTATTGCAAACTGTGTAGAGGAATATACTGCTAATAACCAGTAATCTGCTTAAAAGATAGATATTCTCTTTATTATTAATAAAATATTAATAAGGATGAAAATATTAATTTAATGTTTATTGGTGGTTAATATTTTGTACAAATTTGTTGTGTATTATATAACCATAGCAACAAACATTAAGTTTGTTTGGTATTTTCATCTCCCTTTAATATATAATAACTTAAACAACAAAAGAGAAAGCTCGTGTTTAACGTAGCTTTCTCTTTTTGTCTTTTTTAACAAAAAATATTATAAAGTCGAAAATGCTTCTAAAAAATAAATGCATTATTAAAAATATACAAAACTATGCGAACTATGTCAGTAAAAACAACAGTTATTAACCTTTGGTACAGTGTATTTACATCTAAAAATATGTAAAAGTTATAATATTTTTGTTATTTTAAATAAAAAATATATTTTAGTAGAGGTGATTTATGAATTTTTATTTTACTTGAAATAGTGTTTCACAAGTGGTAAAATTAAGTATTGTAAGGTATTTTATACATCAATACACATATTTTACAGATGTTGCGTATCTTATTATAAATTTTATGTATGGAGGTAATGAAATGCAGGATATGTTGTCTAAAATTGTTGATATGGACGAAAAAGTTCGTATACAGAACAAACAGGCTGAACAGCGTAAGGCTGATTCTCTGAAAATGATTAATCAAAAGAAAGACGACATTTATAATGATTACATTAGCCGTGCAAGAGAGAGAATAAAAAAGAATGCCAAGGCTGAAAAAGAAGCAGCTGATAAAAAATGGCAACAGCTTGAGGCTAAGCAAAAGGAATCTTTAGCTATGCTGGAAGAGTCATTTAATAAAAATGGCGATAAGTGGGTTAGTGCAATTGTTGACAATGTGCTTAATTCATAACTTTTATTTATCTCACAAAAGGAGGGATAAGTGTGGCATTATCCTATGCATCTAATGCCATTTTTTCAAAAGCCAGAGCTATGTATGGTAAGCGATTAAAACAAAATGATTACGACAGGCTTTTAGCTTGCGATACTGTGCCAGAGATTTTATCTTGTCTTAAAACTATTCCAAGATATGCTCATCTGTTAAGCAATCTTAGTGAAAGAGATATACACCGAGGTCAGCTTGAGGCAACCTTGCGTTTAAAGCTTTTTCAGGATTATGAAGCATTATGCAGATATGAAATTACTGTAGGTGAGGATTTTTCTGACTATACTATAATGAAAGCAGAAATGGAACAGATTATGAGATATCTCACAATGCTAGAGGCAGGCACACCACAGCAGTTTTATATGACGCTTCCAAAATATTTCAATAGGGTTTCATCAATAAATCTTACAGCTATGTCAAATGCTGTAAATTATGATGAATTTTTAGTTGTTTTAGGAAAATCGGTTTATGCTAAGCTACTTGCACCATTTAAACCTAAAAAGGGAGAGAGTATAAATCTTTCTGCTATTGAAAATACTCTCTTTAATCATATGTTTAAACAGGTGTATGCCATAATCGAGAAGACAAGTGG
>JAXJQK010000117.1:0-6920 GCA_036311185.1 Acutalibacteraceae bacterium
CTATTAGATGTCCGTGCTTGTTGGAAATTAAGCCGGCTTAGAAAAGCCGGGCTTTATTCTAAAAAAGTGTTCAATTTGTTATTGCAATTTAAGATTATATAAATATTCATATCATTCATAATTTGTTCACTCATTCAAAAACCGTGATATCACTTTTTTGTTTTGTATACTGTGCAGTGTTGCTTATGATATAATTGTTATAAGTTTTTTTTCTTTTCATGGTTTAACCACCTTGCACCTAAGATTTTATTGATTATCTTTGTTATTGTTATTTTTTAACTTGTTTTTCTGCTTTTCTTTCGATGATTCAATCATAAGAAAAACAAGAAGCCCACTAAATATAGGAATTGCAACCACTGGTGTTACAATAAATGGGTCAATCAGATATGCCTCGGTAACAACATTAACCTTCTTAGCCTTTTCTATATTTTCAATTCTTTTTCCTCTTACAAGCATACGGTGAGTATTGATACCATAAGGACTACAGGTTACAAGTGTACAGTAATCCTCACCATTTACAACATTTAGATCATTTATTTCGCTAGGCAAAACAATAAGCACCTGATCAACCTGATAAGTTAAAGTCTTATCAAGAATTTTTATTGTAAAGGTATCACCAATAACAAGCTTATCTAGATTTGTGAACAACTTAGCAGAAGGCAGACCTCTGTGGGCTGAAAGTACACTATGGGTACTTTCTCCACCTACAGGAAGGTTTGAGCCCTCCATATGACCAACTGCAGAGTTTAGAACCTTGTCGCTTGTTCCGTGATAAATAGGCAACTGGATTTTAATTTTTTCAATTGTAATATACCCCATCATTCCGTCACCATTGACATCAAGAGTAGAGTAATACTCATCATTAAGCTCTGAGTACCCTAAAAACGGAAAAGAGATAAGTTTTAGTTTGCGATTATACTCATCGGCTTTTCTGAAATATTCAGAAAAGTCTTCGGGAGTAAGGTCAACAATTAAATCGTCATAATTCATAATAGCCTTAGACTGCTTTTTTTCATTCCAAAAATCACTTACTGTGGGATAAAGCAGAATACATAATCCTATCAAAAATACAGCTACCAACATAATTGTTGACGTTAAACCGCTTTTTTTCTTTTTTGCTTTTTTCTTGTTATTTTTTTTCATAATACATCTTTTGGTTTTCTTTAAAATTTTCAACGTCAATACCGAAGGCTCGGTAGCAACGGTCAAAATTTTAAGGGATATACCCCCACCGATATAAGATCGGCAGGGGTAAAAATTAAATAGTCAACTATTCAATGTGTAATCCTAGGCTTTATCTGAATCCCTTGTGGCTGGGGAATAATCAGATTATTATCCTATATTCAATGTGTAATCCTAGGCTTCATCTGAATCCCTTGTGGCTGGGGAATAATCAGATTATTATCCTATTATGAAAATGTAGCCATTCTTTTCTTTGAAATAAGAGTAACTACTGCTAAAAGCATAAGTAGAGCACCAACGCTGTAGAAAATTGTTGTACCGATGCCACCTGTTTCTGGGAATATACCACCAGTTTTATTTTCTACTTCAATTGTTGCTGGAACTGCATAATTGATTTTGTATTTAGCTGTAAGAGCTTTTTCATCGCATTCACTTTTGATAACAACTTCCATATCTGTTGCAAGCTTGTTATAGCCCTCTGGAGCTGAATCCTCGTGAAGCTTGTATATACCTTCATCAAGACCAACAAATTCAAACTTACCGTTTTCATCAGTTATGATATTTGTGATTGTACCCTCAGCGTCAACCTTGTAAGTAGGAACTGCTGTACCTGCTACCTCTGAGAAGTTAATCTCTTTGCCATCTTTGTCAAGAAGCTGGAAAATAGCACCTGCAAGAGGTGTTTTATTTTTGCCCTCCATTGTGTACTTCAAAACATCCATTTTCCATGTGTATGTTGTTGTTGTTTTATCAGTTGTTTTCCATGTGCTGTCTTCACCATATGAAAGGTGAACTGTATTGTTGTTACCATCGTCTACGATTATAGCTTTTTCGTTAAGAGTTGCTGAGTAGTAAACTGTGAACTGTGTACCCTTTTCAAGACCTTCAATGAAACTGTTTTCAAATTTAACGTCAAATGTGTGACCATCTGTTGTAGGATATAATACTGTATAGTTTGCAGCGTCAACTACTGTACCATCAGCAGCAAGCTCAACAGTAACGTCGTTGTTAAATGTAAGACCTTCGTCCATTGTATCGTGCATTACATAGTTTGTTGCACCAAGACCAACAGTAATTGTTGATTTGTATTCAACTACCTGATCAACATCGGCATCGTTTACTTTACCCCAGCCTGTTGTTTTTTCCTGACCAGGAGTTACTTTGCTATCTTCCTGAACGTACTTGTCAATATCAGGCTTTTCGTTCTTTTCAGTTGCTGTGAATTTTGAGTTTGTGTTTGTAAGAGAACAAAGAATACCAAGAGAAGAGTCAATTGCATAGTAACCAAATTCAAGGTCTGTAAATTCAACTGTTGTATCAGTTGCTGTGCTAGTTTTGGTTGGAGCAATACCCTTTTCCTCTGCATAAGCGATAGCTGCCTTTGCAAGAGTCTGGTCAACCTTGTCCACACCTGCTTTAAGTACAACTGTTGTCTGATCAGCTACAGTTGTTACATCAAAATAGTTTGTAGCAGGTTCTGCTGTAAAGAAATCTTCCCAGCCAGCTAAGATTGTGTAGATACCTTTAGTTGCATCTGTTTTTGAAGGAGCAAAATCTAGCATTTGGTAGATTTTGTACTCTGCCTCCTTTTCTGCATTTGTGATTGTGATAGTACCACCATCTGCTGCGAAAGCTACTGTACTCATTGATAAAATGAATACGATTGACAATAAAATTGCAAATACTTTTTTCATACTTTTTTCATACTTTCTTTTTTAATTTGCAAATTTTAAAATGTGTTTTTTCCGTCGTAATCTTCTGTTTGTTTCAGGAGATTAGTGAATTAACCTCCTTTCTTTGTTACGACGAATCAAACTATACAAAATAGGAAATATCATAAAAACAATTCCTATCGTTGCCATAGTAAATGGACCTATACCACCTGTTGCTGGTAGTATAGCAATTCCTGAAAAGTTTTCAATAGCAATAAGAGTGGTAACACTCTGTATTTCTCCATTAGGGTCTTGGTCATAGAAATAGAAATATACTGGACTTTCCAATAGTTCATAGCTCTCTGGGGCCTTATACTCTACAAGAGCATAAGGGCCACCTTTTGTGAGATATTGAGATTCTATAAGAACAGTACCGTCTGAACCAGTTGTATAAGAACCTATAAATTTAAGCTCTTTACCATTCTCTGTTATAATCTTTTGAGATGCACCCGATGGAGATACTGCAAAAGGATCTCCCATAGGTCCATAAAGCAAGAAAGTTGCATTTGCCAACGGAGCATTGGTTAAACCATCCTGTTTAAGAAGAGTGATTTCGTGGTTAGAACCTGATGCACCACCACTATGTTCCTGAACATTAAAATGTGCACTAATAACATCAGCAACCTGAGCTTTACCACCAACCTCAACGGAGTTTTCAACTGATACCAAACCATTTTCTGTTATCAATGTTGTGTAGTCAATTATTATATGTAGGCTGTCTGGTACCACAAATGTCATAGTGTTTGTGACTGGGTCATATGTTAATGTGTATTTGTATTCACTTTTAGGGTCATTAAAATCAACCCATACATCGGTGCTTTTCTCATACTTAAGCTTAATAGAATCCCAGTAAACAGAAATATTCTTTGACATAACATCTCGTACAGTTAGCTCGTCAACACCCTCGATAATATCAAGAGCTTTTCTGTTTATGTGAACCTGAAAGTTGAGCTTTGCATCATCTTGCTGAACGTGTTTATGGAGCAAACCCGTATAGAACTCTGATGTGTTTGTAATAGGTCCTGATGAACCATTATTATCCCATGTAAGCTCTGCTGTGTTATCAAGCTCAAACTTTGCAAAATCCGTGGTGTAAAGATATTCATCCTTAACCTTCAGTTTATATGTAAAAACAAACTTACCACCTGCATTAACCTGATGATAATAGTCTCTAAGGTTTGCTGTACTTGCAAGACCATTCCAACGGGATGCTTCATTATAATCAAGAAAGCTAAAATCCCCTGCATAGGCTTTGATGGTATTACCTGTTACTGTGCCTTTGTATTGGTATTGACAAAGCCATACATCTTTTTGCCATGGAGAATAGCCTGTCACAACAAGTGAATCAGGTACATACTCTAGTCTTTCATCAAAGGTATCATTGAACCACAGCTTATCTACATTAGCGTCTATATAACCATTGTTTCCACCTGAACCAGGGATTGTATTGTTGAATACAACGGTGTAATCTATTATACCGTTCTCATTAACAGTTGATTTTTTTGTTATAGTTGGTGCATATTCATAGGTAGCTGAAGCTGTACCTGAAACGGCTTCAGTATAATTAAAGTATACTTCGTTTGACAGTGCATAACCCTGAAGAAGAACATCTTCAAGAGTAAGATTACCTGTCAACTCACCCTCCCATTCTGTACCAGTTTTTGTATCAAACGGAATTTTATAGGTGATTTTAAGCTTAGCATTCTCTGAAAGAATCCATTTTGAAGAAGCAACATCAGTAGTAGCTGTATTGAAGTAAACATTGAAGCTGTGACTCTGATTACCTCCGGCAGGTGCAACGAGAATATAGGTGTTTTCTACTGGACCACCCTCTTTGTAAGGTGTAAAGGTAATGGTTTGTCCACCTTCTGTTGTTGCAGTAATAACCATATCCTCAGGAGCATTTTCAATATACAAATAATCGTCATCGAAATTATAGTTCCAGATTGCAGAAAGGTCTGTAAGGTAAAAGCCCCCCATATCCTTTATAGCTGCTGGAATATCAGCCTCAATTGTGAAATAAACGTACTCACCGTCATTACCTCTGGCACTTTTAGTTACATAAGGAATAAAGCCTACAACGTTTGTAGAACCCCCTGCCTGTTCCTCTATGCCATTAATAGTTGTTTTTACATTGTTGGTGTAGGTTATTGTTTCACCTTCACCAGGCTCTCTGTATGTTGTATAGTACGTTATAACAAAGGAATTACCTGTTGGAAGCGAAAAGCTCATAGAGTTACCATTAACAGTAACATCGTTCCAGCTTATATAAGCATCTGAAAGCTTATCTCCCCATGCATTGTAGCGAACAACACGAATCGGCGTATCTTTATAATAAGCAAGTCCATCACCAAGTGTATCTGTAATAACAGTACCATATAAGTCGTTGTTATTTTTTATAATTTCAACTTCCCATTCAATAACAGGAACAGGATTACCTTTACTATCTTTAAGAACTGCCTGTGTACCATGTTTCTTTATTTTCTCAAGTTGAATTTTATCCCAGTCATCTGCCCATTTATAAACATCTCCACCAAGAGAGTTTTTACCTGAGGCATCAATACCATTCCACACACTAACCGATTCGTTTGAAAGAAGTTCATCATAAACCTGTGTTTTATATGTAATAAGAAAACCATTACCAGCAGAAAAATCAGGAAATCCTGAAAGTCTAAAGCCTTCTTTTGCACCCTGATAGGATAAAGGGTGATCTGAAATTACTGGCTGAGGATCAATAATATTTCCGTCAAGGTCAGTTACTATAATGGTATCTCTAAGTGTATAGTGACTATCCCATATCTGGTCATCAATAATCAGATTTTTTACAACACCATGAGTTGCTTCAACTCGGATTGTATATTCCATTGTATTATCATCAGAATTGTATTTGCCGTGTGTTTTTACAACATCCATTGTTGCGTTACCATCAATAACAAAATTCAGATTAAGTTTATCATTAAACTCAATCTCCGTTGAACTACCTGCCTCAGAACTAGCAACTGTAGCATTGAAATCTATAGTAAAGTCAACATTTGAATATTTGTCAACAAAGTTTACACCGTTTTCATCCTCGTAGAATCGAACCTTTAATAAGCCTGTCTCGTCTAAATAATATTCACCTACATCAGACATTGTTCCGTTTTCTGTTTTTGCAGAAATTGTATGCCAATCATCAAAAGTCATGCAATTAATATTTGACGGTAGCTGGTATGTAAGGAAGCCATCTTCATTATGTCTAAACTGAACCCATTCGTCACCGGTATTGATTTCACTGAACCCAAGAGAAACCACATAGCTTTCTCCCAGATAAATAGTTGCACCATCAGTCAATTCTTCACCCGACACTGTTTTTAAAGAAACATGAATAATTTCCTGTTCAAGGTTCGACGTATAGGTAATTCCATCATCTATGGTAAATTCTTCGTCTATATTAAAGTCATCATATGTATAGGACATCAGCATAAGTGGTTCACTGTCATATACATTTGACAAGTTAGTGTTTTTTGTCATCTTGAACATTACAGACTTTTCTGGAATATTTGGAATATATTTGTTAAGTCTACCTGATAGCTCAGTCACTTTTACAGAGGCATTATCTGAATTAACTTCATCAGAATCCACAATATGCTCTGCTTCGTAAAGACTACTTGTTTTACCATATCCTAAAACATTATCGTAATTTTTATAAACTACTTCTTTTACAGAACCCTCAACATTACCTTCAATTACAATGAGAATGCTTTCACTTCTGTAAACAACTATACCTGTGCGATCAGCCTTTTTGTCAGAATCTATATCAAAAAAGACAACATCTCCTCTTGAGCCACTATACTCGTCTGCTGAAAAATAAAGATTTTTTTCGTCCCAAGCACATCTCATACTTTCTGCAGAAGCACTTATAAGTGAGTCGGAATCATTGATATTGGAATAATTCATACAGAAAGAAACAAACATAGTGTTCCATTCTCCATAAGGACTTCCATACCACTCTCCGTAACGTGTATAGCTGTGTTTTTCTGCAAGTGC
>JAXJQK010000118.1:0-1901 GCA_036311185.1 Acutalibacteraceae bacterium
ATATTATCTCAAGCTCTTTGTAGGTTTGGTTGATAATACTATTGAGACATCTGTGTAAATACTTTTCTGTATTGTAAATAGGCACAATAACACTAATTTTTTTCATATTAGTTTCTACTGTTTTTAACTCTGATTAACCAGTGCTTAAGCTCTACTGCGGTATAAAACCATAAACCATAAAACCTATTTTTTACATAAAACTTAAATGGTAATTTCAGATAGCTATTGATAAGATTTTTATGTGATGAGTGAAGCTTAAAATATTTATCTATATTTTCACTAATAAGCTGTAAATTTTCAACACTGCAAATATTCTTTATTTTTGAATAGCCATAACCCATCTCAGATAATAGTTTAATTGCTTCAACTAAATATTTAGCTGTGGTAGCATTTTTTACTGTTACTTCACTACCTTCTTTTTTATATTGCTCATAAAAAAATTCTTTCAAAAGGTAGTAAACCTCTAGCTTCTGTTGTGCATAAAGCTTTTGCTTTCTGTTTACTTTTGTTGCTGAATTGATATTATTTCTGTAATAAAAAGAAAGTTTGTCCTGTGCCAAAATATTATGTGCAAGATATAAGCATTGTGATCTAAACAGCTCATCTTCGCCATATCTTACTTTATTACAGAAACTAATATTATTTTCCTCGATAAGAGATAGCTTAAATATAAAAGAACAAAAACTATGGTAGTATGTATCAACAGCTTTATCTTTTTGGTTAATTAAAATTTCATCCTCCACCTTAACATATTCTGTTATATTAAGATCCATATCAGAAAAGCAAGACGAAAAAACAAATATATCATATTCTTCAGATTTCAATTGACTATTAAGCTTAGAATTGTAATAATCCTTATTCCATATATCATCAGAATCTAAAAACGCAATATATCTACCTCTTGCATTTTTTATTCCTAAATTTCTTGTATCAGAAACACCTGAATTTTCTTTATAAAAATATTTCATATTTTCATACTTATTACAGTATTCTTTACATATTTTTTCTGTGTTATCCTTAGACCCGTCGTTAACAATAATTATCTCCAAATCCTTACATTCCTGATTAAGAATAGAATCTAATGTTTGAGCCAATGTATTTTGACAATTATATGCTGGAATAACAACGCTTAATGTAAAATCTTCTTTCATATATTCCTCCGATTTTTACTGAATTATTAAATATATCATACACATTATAAAAATAAAAGTCAATAATCGTTATGTTTATCGAAAAATATTTATCATATTCTAACGGTTTTTAAGTTTTTTTAAAGGTTTTATGATATACTTACAATATCATATAATATAAGAGGTAACCCTATGAGAATATTAATTATCGAAGATGAATACAGCTTAGCCGATGCTTTGCGTGAAATATTAAAAAAAGAAAAATACACTGTTGATATAGCAACTGACGGTAATGAAGGTTTCGATCAGGCTTTAACCAATATTTATGATGCTATAGTACTCGATGTAATGCTTCCCGGTATGAACGGTTTTCGAATCCTAAGTGAACTGAGAAAGGAAAGTATTGAAACCCCTGTTCTTATGCTCACAGCTAAAAGCGAGATTGATGACAAGGTTCACGGGCTTGATTGTGGTGCAGACGACTATATGACCAAGCCTTTTCAAGCTAAAGAGCTTTTAGCAAGATTAAGAGCAATAACAAGACGTAAGGGTGAAATTGAAAGTAATGTTATTTCATTCGGGGATTTAGAGCTTAATACAAGTGTTGGAGAAATCTCCTGTAAAAACACAGGTAAAAGTATGAAGCTAGGATTAAAGGAATTTCAGCTTCTGGAATTTCTTTTGAAAAATAAAAATCAGATAGTAACTAAAGAACAAATAATTGAAAAGCTATGGGGACTAGACAGCGATAGTGAATATAACAATGCTGAG
>JAXJQK010000119.1:0-11322 GCA_036311185.1 Acutalibacteraceae bacterium
GATGTGAGCTTTGTTGTGAATCTTCCAGCAGGCAGTGTAAATAATGTTAACCCTACATTGCTTATAACAGCACTTGAAAAAGCAAATAATATTACAGTTGATGCAGACATCACAAGACTTGATGTTTTTAATGAGGAGGGTAAATCCTTTGAGTAAATTCACAACTGTATTTGTAGACGCAGACGAAACTCTATTTGATTTTCACAGGGGAGAGCAGGAGTCTTTAAAGGCTGTATTGCTTACACTTGGTATAGAATGGAAACCACAATACAGTGAAATTTATAAAGAAGAAAATCAAAAAGCATGGGTTGCTTACGAGTGCAATGAAATAACCCGTGATGAGATGAAGGTAAAAAGATTTCAAACCTTTTTTGAAAAGGTAGGCTTACAGATAACAACACCACTTGAAACAGTAAATAATATCTATATAGGCAATCTTTCACAGTGTGGTTATTTGATTGATGGTGCAAATGATTTCCTTAAAAGGCTTACAGCTGTTGCAAAGGTATATATAACTACAAATGGTTTGGTAAGAACACAAAGCAACAGGTTTAAGGTAAGTGGTCTTGATAAAGCTGTACATGGTATTTATATTTCCGAAACAATTGGCTGTAATAAGCCAGCAAAAGAATATTTTGAATACATCTTCAAAGAGCTTAATATAACGGACAAAAGTAAGGTTATAATTCTGGGCGATTCTCTTACATCTGATATGCAGGGTGGAAAAAATGCAGGTATAGCTACATGTTTATATGACCCACATTGCAAGGTTAAGGAGCATAGCCTGTGTGATTGTATAATTCATAATTATAATGAATTTTTTGAAATTTTAAAATAAAAAGAATAGGGGGAAGGAAAATGGGAGAACATTTAATTAAAGTGGACAATCTTACAAAGGTATATGGTAAGGATTTTACTGCTGTTGATAATATAAGCTTTTATGCTGATAAAGGCGAGGTTATCGGCTTTGTAGGTGACAACGGTGCAGGAAAAACCACAGTTATAAAATGTCTTACAGGTATTTTACAGGCTACCTCGGGCGATATTACAATATGTGGTAATAAAGCCGGAAAGGGTGTAGAGGCTAAAAAATGTATCGGTTACACAGCAGATAATCCGGATTTTATGCTAAGACTTACTTGCAGAGAATATCTTGAATTTCTTGCAGATGTTTACGAAATAGGTAAAGAAGAACGTGATCAAAATATAGAAAGACTTACAAAGAGATTTGAAATAGAAGAGGTTCTTTCAAGTAGACTAGACTCCTGTTCACACGGAACAAGACAGAAAATAATGGTAACAGGAGCATTAATACATAACCCACCTGTGTGGATTTTGGACGAGCCTATGACAGGTCTTGACCCACAATCAGCATACAGATTAAAAAAGATGATAAGAGAGCACGCAGACAATGGTAATTGCGTATTCTTCTCAACTCACGTGCTTGATACTGCTGAAGAGCTTTGCGACAAGGTTATTATTATTCGTAAGGTAAGGTTGTATGTTTTGATACAGTAGAAAACCTAAAGAAAAAGTACGGTGGATTGTCATTGGAGGATAGCTATTTGAATATAGTAGGTGATGGCAATGACTAAGAGTTTAAATAGAATTAATTTTCTTACAAAGGCTTTGCTAAAAAACACCACAGCTGACAACGACCCATTTAAATTCAGAGCCTTAAAAATAGCTATAATGATTCTTGGTAGTGGTATAATGTTCGGTTGTGCTATTTTAGTAGGCTATTTTACAAAAATTCTTACAGATGCTGTTATACTACTTGACGGTAACGGCACAGAGGCTGCACAGCTTATTATGTATTTTATAAGTGTTTTTGGTGGAGTATTCGGTATTAATGTAATTTGTGGCTGGCTGTTTTTTTCGTCAGACCTATCAAGATTACTACCATATCCATTTAAACCAAGTGAAATATGTATGTCAAAGTTTATAGTTGGCTATATGCAGGAAAGTATAATGGAATTTCTTATCGTTATAGGTATACTGGTGGGTTATATGATATCATATGGAATATCCATTATAGGTGTAATCAGTTCAGTGTTCGGTGTTATTTTACTTCCTGTATTACCACTGTTTTACTGTGCTTTGTTTTCTATGATTTTTATGAGTCTTGCTAAAAAGGTTCATTCCTTTAGAAGTGTAAATATGGTGTCAGCACTTTGTGGACTTGTATTTGTAGCTATATTTGTAATATCACTTTTACAGCTTGAAGATATAACAGCTGAGAGTTTTATTTATAGCCTTGCAGATGGCACAAACGCATTTATGAAAATAATGCAGTATGTATTTTTTACAGTTCCACTTTTATGCTATGCTATAAGTCAAAAAAGCATACTTTTACTATTGTTGTTTATTGTAGTTCACGTTGTTATGTTTGTAGTGCTTTATGCATTATCATCGGTATTGTATATGAATGGTGTTACAGCTGTATTATCAGCAGGTAAGAGAATATCAAAAGCAGACAAAAAGAGTAGTCGAAGCTATGGATTATTTACAGCGTGCTTGCTACGAGATATAAAAACACTTTTACGTACACCTACATATATAGTAAACTGTATTATACCTACTCTTATATTACCAATAGGTGGTATAATAATTCTTTGCAGTGGCAGTGAGTCGCTTAAAGCTCTTATAAATGAACAAAAATATCCAGATGTACTTGTATTCTTTACAATTATAATTATTAGCTGTTTACTTACAGCAATGAGTGGACTTTCAGCTTCATCGTTTACACGAGAGGGTAACCACGCTGATTTACTTAAATATATTCCGGTACCTTACAAAACACAAATAAATGCTAAGGTTGCTACATCTTTTATTTTCACAGTGCCTACAACAATAATTGGTGTTGTACTTTGCTGTGTGGCTGTTAGCTGTAGTGTGTGGCTTACACTTGCGTGTGTTGTTGGTGCTGTACTAGCTGTAGTATCAACGGTTTATCTTGGTATACTTTTTGATTCTATGCATCCAAAACTAGTATGGGACGATGAGCTTTCTGCACTACGTGGAAATATGAGCACATTTTTCCATATGGCTGTTGCAATAGGAGTTGGAGTAGTATTTGCAATACTTTATTTTCTACTTGCTAAATATATGCTTATTCCTGTAGTGCTTGCAGTTTTAGCTATTGCTACTGTAATTATAGCTATATTCTGTTCAAATAAAGCTGTACAGCTACTTGAGGAAATGACAGTTTAAATCTTATTTACAAAAATGCTAATATCAGGTTGAGCTTAATCATCCTGATATTAGCATAAATTATAATAAGGAGAAATTTAATGAAAAATTACGATGTTATTTTATTTGACTTAGACGGTACATTGGTAGATTCTGGTTTAGGTATAACTAATTCTGTAACCTATGCACTTAAAAAATATGGTATAGAGGTTACAGACAGAGCCTCTCTTTATAAATTCATAGGCCCACCACTACACAAATCCTTTGAAATGTTTTACGACTTTTCACCTGAAAAGGCTATGGAGGCAGTTGAGTTTTATCGTGAATATTACAGAGAAAAAGGAGTTTTTGAGGTTATAATATATGAGGGTTTAGAGGATACACTAAAAAATCTGATATCATCAGGGAAAACACTGATTGTAACTACTTCAAAGCCTGAATATTTCGCAAAGCAAGTTCTTGAGCATATTGGTTTGGCAAAATATTTTAAAATGATAGCAGGCTCAAATCTTGACGGAACTCGCACAGCTAAGTCAGAGGTTATAAGCTATGCTTGTGAAGAATGTAATGTTACCGATTTATCAAAGGTAATTATAGTAGGTGACAGAGAGCATGATGTATTTGGTGCTAAAAAAACAGGCATAGACAGTGTAGGTGTGCTATATGGCTATGGCAGTGAAGAAGAACTAAAAAAAGCAGGTGCAACATATTTAGCAAAGTCACCAACTGATATTTTAAATCAATTATTTTAAAATGTAAGAGAATAATAAAAATATTAATTGCTTTTCTTATTAACTATGTGCAAATTGTGAATTTACTGCATATTTATTGAAAAAACTTTATTGGTGTGATATTATAATTGAGATTGTTATATATATAAATTTGATTTTGATTGTGAATTAGACTGGAGTTAAATTTATGAGTTTATTTAGAAAAAGATTTGTTTCTGTATTACTTGCACTTTCTATGGTAGGTGCAGTATCATCATTTACAGCCTATGCTGATGAGCTTGATGATACTGTAACTAACGATGATTATGTAGCAGACGATGGCAACACAGGCGAATATATACCACCAGCCGATCCCCCTGTTGTAGATTCTCCTGTTGTAGATCCCCCTGCTGATGATACAGGTGATTATGGTGATGGTACAACAACAGACACACCTGATGACTATATACCAGATGATACACCAGACGATTCCTATGATGATACAGGTAATCAAAATAGTGGTTCTGTTGATGATACAGATTATGATGATACAACTGATGATGATTATTATTACGAGAATGACTATTATTACGACGATAGTTATTATTATGAACCTCAGTATAGTGATTATAATTACGGTATGTCATTTAACGATTTTGAAAGAGCCACCGATTATTCATCAGCTATTGTTGATCCAGAAGCTCCAACAGTAGATATGTATAATAGTAATGGTAGTGATGCATATACTCTAAGCAGTAACGACTGGAATGAAATTAAGCTTAATCTTGGTGGAACATCATCAGACGGAACAGGTGATTTTAGCTTTATTAAAGATAATGATTCTGATAAAAACAGTAACATATCTATATTGTTTCTAATTTTTGGTATTGTATTTGTACTAACCTCTGTGTCACTTATTGTTTATCTGATTGCATCTGCAATTAATAGCAGAAAGTTACAGAAATCATACGCAAATAGAGGTAGCAGTAAAAGAAGACATAATTCTAAGAATACAGATCCTTATGCGACTAAGCGTACAAAATTCATATATGATACAGGCGAAATAGATATAACAAATTATAACGATAATTTTTAAATGAAAATGCAAAAACAGTAGAGATACCCTTTTATATTGGTATTTCTACTGTTTTTTATTTAACCTCTGTCAGCTTTTTAAGCTCACGAATAATTTCTGCCATTTGAAAAGTAATATTTTCTAAGTCGTTCTGAATATTTTTTCTGTTATCAAAAAGAGTGTTTGTACTGTTTTGAATTTGAATTATTTCCTGTTCAAGCTCTTTGTCACGTTTAAGGTTTTCCGAGTCGTTCCAGTAGGCATATCCAAGAAATAAAAAAATACAAATTATTATAATAATTATAATAGTGAAAATAAGCTTATATTCTTCTAGGCTTGTACTACATAATAACGCAAAGATAATTAAAGCTATAACAAGCAGAATTATTGCAGTGTTTGTATATATTCTAATTCTGTTAGAGCGTTCCTGTGGTGGTGTGCCGCTTTTTTTCATATTTAATGTGTCAACCTTAGCATCAATGCCCGAAAGCTCTTTGGATATATTAGATAGCCTTTTTGAGAGTCCGGAAGATTTAACAATAAAATCTTTAAGCTTGTCCTCAAGCTCATATCGTCTTTTTAAATCTTCCTCTCTACTCATAGTTAAAGACATTCCTTTCAAATAATTCTTTGATATATTTACAGCAAGCATCTTCTTAAATCTAATATGGTAATTATACAAAAATGCAGTTGAAAACCTTGTTTTTTACTGTATTTATAATACCGAAAGTATGACGATTATTCCTGATTTGACTTTTTCTTGCTTGTTTTTTCTTTAATTAGGTCTGTCACCCAAAATACAAAAGTGACAATTATTCCGACTTGCAAAGAAAATATGGTGTTATTAACAATATCAAAAGTTCTTGTCATAATTAAGATATATAAAACAGGAGCTATAAGAGAAATCAAAAAAGTATAAATATATCTTTTTCTGTCTGTAATGACTTTTTTTAATAAAAAACGAAGTGAGATTCTATAGATAAGAACAACCACAAATGACATTATAGTAGCTGGAATAAAACTACTTACAAGTGTTATTATAAAAAAAGGGTTGCTAAGTATCAGCTTAAAATCGCTTACTCCGTTTGCTGTGCTTAAAATGAAATATACAACCGAAATAAGTCCCAAACCCAAAAAAGGTATTAAAAAGCATAAACATTCTTTTAGTTTCTTCATCAAATCTGCCTCCTTTATGTGATTATTTTACCATACTTATACATTGTTTTCAACCTATGTTGTAGCACACGCATAACATAATATACCAGTTCTTTCAACGAGATATCTGTTAAATTATAACTGTATGCCTAATTTGAATGTTTAAAACATATAATAAAATTGAAATTCTTATATTTTGTGTTATAATGAAACTATAAATTGTTTCAAATTTGATAAGGAGTGATTCTTATGATAGTTGATATGCATACACATATTGGAGAGGTTTTAAATTTTAAAATGCCAGAAGAAAATCTAATTGAATCTATGCAAAAATATAATATTGATTTTTCTATATGCTCAAATTGTGAGGCTGCGGCTTTTGATCATAACCACAAGCTATTACCATATACTATGCAAAAATCACAGGAGCTTGCATATGAAGATGCTATTAAATTTGCACGAAAGCACCCTGATAAAATAGCTGTAATGCCTTGGGTTAAGCCACATTGTGAAACTATCTCAAACGAATTTATTTCAATGATAAGGCAAAATCTGGATATTACTGTAGGAATAAAGGTACATCCTGTACATTCCTTTATAAATTTTAATTCTCCATCGGTAGAAGAATATGTAAAGCTTGCAGAACAATTTGATTTGCCTGTGCTTGTTCATACGGGTGATTCATCAGAATCAAGCTGTGAGAGCGTTTACGAGATGTCTGTAAAATATCCCGATGTTAAATTTATTTTGGGTCATATGGGTTTAGGTACAGATAATCGAGAAGCTATAAGAATGATTAAAGAAAGAAAAAATCTCTACGGAGATACAGCTTGGGTGACTGTTAAATCTACTGTGCAGGCTATAAAGGAATGTGGTGCAAACAAGATTATGTTTGGCACAGATAATACAATTGATGGTGTAGATACACTAGGTGTAAATCCCAGTGGTGAACGATCACTCTATCAGCAATATTTTAATGAGCTTAAAGATTTAATTACACAGACTGAATATGAAAATCTTATGTATAAAAATGCAATAAAGGTATTTAAGCTTGAAAAATTATTAGGTATTAAAAGTTAAGTTTTGAATACAGATAAATCTACACAGTAATTTATGCTATGGCTGTACTTATTCCAATGGTATTAAGTACAGCCTGTTTTATTTAGTGTTAGTTTTGGTATTGCTATTGATATTTATTGCTAAAAAAAGTATAATTAATTTGGTTGTATTTACACTGGAATTTAAATTAACTGTAAATTTATATAAATATAAAACAACAAGAAAGGTTGACCTTATAATGGATAAAAGAATAGAAAATTTCTTTAATAGCATAAAAGGGAAGAAAGTAGCTTTTTGTGGTATAGGTACAAGTAATCTTCCTCTTATAGAATTATTTATAAAATATGGTGCTGTGGTTACAGCTTGTGATAGACGTACAAGAGAACAGCTTGGTGAAAACGCTGATATTGCAGAAAATGCAGGTGCAGTGCTTAGTCTTGGTGAAGATTATTTGAAAAACCTAGATGTAGATATAGTTTTCAGAACACCAGGTATGCGTTATTATATGGATGAGCTTGTAGAAATGCGTGATAGAGGTGTGGTTGTAACCTCTGAAATGGAGCTTTTCTTTGAGCTTTGTCCTTGTAAGATTTATGCTGTAACAGGCAGTGACGGAAAAACTACAACAACATCTATTATAGCAGAAATGCTAAAGGCACAGGGTAAAGCTGTACATTTAGGTGGCAACATAGGTACACCTTTATTACCACAAATTGAAAGTATAGATTATAACGATGTAGCAGTTGTAGAGCTTTCCAGCTTTCAGCTTATTTCTATGCGTAAGGGTCCTGATGTAGCTGTTGTTACAAATTTAGCACCTAACCACCTTGATATTCATAAGGATATGCAGGAGTATATAGACTCAAAGAAAAATCTTGTAATTCATCAAAGTGCATTTTCAAAAACTGTACTTAATAAGGATAATGAGATTACAGAGTCTTTTACAGAGTGTTGCAGAGGCAGAGTACTTAAATTCTCAAGAAAGTCTGCTGTGAATAACGGTGTATATTTAGATGAGAATGGTGACATAATAGTAGCTGACAATGGTATTAAAACTACAGTTATGAATATGTCTGATATTAAAATTCCTGGTATGCATAATGTTGAAAACTATATGTCAGCTATTACAGCTGTATGGGGCGATGTAGATGCTGAAAACATAGTAAAGGTTGCTAAGGAGTTTTCAGGTGTTGAGCATAGAGCAGAGTTTGTAAGAGAGCTTGACGGTGTAAAATATTACAACGATTCTATCGCATCAAGTCCTACAAGAACAGCATTAGGCACACTTTCTTTGTATGATTTTAAGATTATCCTTATTGCTGGTGGCTATGATAAGAAAATTCCTTATGATAGCTTAGGACCAATTATTGCAGATAAGGTTAAATATCTTATTCTTATGGGTGCAACAGCACCAAAAATAGAGCAGTCTGTACTAAGTGCAGAGAATTACACAGAGGGTAATCCTGTTATAATCAAAGTAAATAATATGGAAGAAGCAGTGGCAAAGGCTAGAGAGGTAGCTGTAGAGGGTGATATAGTTTCAATGTCACCAGCAAGTGCAAGCTTTGATTTATATAAAAACTTTGATGAAAGAGGCAAGCATTTTAAAAGCATTGTTAATGCGTTGGTATAAGTAAGGTGAATAATTTGGAAAAGATTTTAACATCGCTGTGTAACAGTGGTACAGTTTCTGGTAATGAGCTTGTTGATTTTGAAATTATAAAACAGCTTATGCCTAATATTGAAATAGAAACTGATTATAACAATAATATAATTGCAACAATGGGCAATCCAAACAGTGAAGACGTAATACTGCTTGATGCTCATAATGATAGAATAGGCTTTGTAGTTTCATATATTGATGATAACGGATTTATAAAGGTTGCAAACTGTGGTGGTATTGACAGAAGAGATTTGCTTGGTAGCGAGGTTACTGTTATGGGTAAAAAGCCACTTCACGGTATTGTGTGTTGCTTGCCACCTCATTTGTCAGACGGAGGAGAGGACAAAGCACCATCAGCAGACTCAATATATATCGACACAGGCTTAAATAAGGCAGAGGTTACAGACATAGTTTCACTTGGTGATAATGTTATAGTTTCATCAAAGCCTAAAAAGCTTATTGGTAGCAGATTTACAGCAGGAAGCCTTGATAATAAAGCTGGTGTAGCTACATTAATAAAGGTTGCTCATATATTGGCTGATAAAAATCTTGATTGCTGTGTTAAATTCCTTTTTAGCAGTCAAGAGGAAACAGGATTTTTGGGTAGCCGTACAGCTTCATTTGCAATTAAGCCAAGCTGTGCAATAGTTGTAGATGTTAGCTTTGCAGTACAGCCAATGGTTGCACCAGAAAAGTGTGGAGAGCTTTCAAAGGGTCCTATGATTGGTTTTGCTCCTATATTGGATAAAGAAATGTTTTCAGATTTAAAGAGTATATCACATCAAAATGATATCTCATATCAGCTTGAAATTATGAGTAGTACAACAGGAACAAATGCTGATGCTATAACAACTACAGCCAGTGGAGTTAGAACAGCACTTATAAGTATTCCTCTTAGAAATATGCATACTCAGGCTGAAATTGTTGATATGACAGATATTGAAAATACAGCTAAGCTAATTGCACTATATATTATGAAAAGAGGTGCAAAGAATGAATAAACAGCTATTACAACAGCTTTGCAACGCTAACGGAATATCAGGTGATGAAGGTAGTGTAAGAAATATAATTGTTTCTCATATAGAAAATTCTGGTGCTGAATATAGCACAGATTCTATGGGGAATCTTATAGTTTTTAAAAAGGGTAAAAAAACACCTGATAAAAAACTGTTGATTTCTGCTCATATGGACGAGGTTGGTTTTATTGTTACCTCAGTAACCTCAGGAGGATATTTAAAATTTGATGAGGTTGGTGGAATTGACAGACGAGTGATAATGGGTAAAAGCGTTACAGTTGGCGAAAATATAAACGGTGTAGTTTGTGCCGCACCTGTGCATTTGCTTTCATCAGAGCAGAGAGAGGCTATACCTAAGGTTGACTCTATGTGTGTTGATATAGGAGCAACAAGCAGAGAAGAGGCTTTGCAGTATGTGTCACTTGGCGACAGTATTCAATTTGATTGTGATTTTAAATGGGAAAATGATATAATCACAGGTAAGGCTCTTGATGATAGAGCTGGCTGTGCTATTATGATTGAAATGATTAATTCAGAGCTTGAGTACGACACATATTTTTCGTTTGTAGTACAGGAAGAAGTAGGTTTAAGAGGTGCTAAATGTGCCTCATATACAGTTGAGCCTGATTTCGCAATAGTTGTAGAAACAACAACAGCTGCAGATATACCAAATGTAGCAGAGGATAAAAAGGTTTGCTTTGTAGGCAATGGTGCAGTTATTTCATTTATGGACAGACGCACAATTTACGATAAAGAGCTTGTAGCTTCTGCTATGAAATGTGCAAACGAAAATGTAAAGGTACAGTTTAAGCAGGCTGTTGCTGGTGGTAACGATGCAGGAGCAATACAGACATCAAAGGGTGGAGTACGTACATTAGCTGTATCATTACCTTGCAGATATCTACATTCGCCTTGTGGTATGATTTCTGCACAGGATTTAAATTCTGTGTATCAGGTTGTATCTGAAATGGCAAATAAAATTTTGAGTAATAGCCTATGATATATTTAGCAGATTACTCAAATGAAATTATAAAGGAATATATTTCACAGAAATCAAAAAATCCCTTTGCTACACGAGTAAAGGGACTTTTGAATGCTTACGGGGAATATAACGGTCTGTGCGATGTGTGGTATCAGCTTATAAATAATGCTGTAACTGCTTATATAGTAAGATACGGTGGTGAATTTATAGTTGATATTTATAGTGGTGCAGATTTTGAAGAAATAATAAATATGTGCAGTATAGCTGGTGGTAATGTATTACTGTGTAAAAAAATGAATATGGGTGGTATGTTTGGCGATGTTATGAGGCTTGAAAAGCTTCAAAGCTTTGAAAATAGCTTTGAGTTTTCAGAAAATGTAAATCTGTATGATTATTATGATATCTTAAAAGCCAACCAAAGCCAGAGCTTTATCGTGCCTGAATTTGATGATTTTTATGTAGACCTTAAC
>JAXJQK010000120.1:0-8161 GCA_036311185.1 Acutalibacteraceae bacterium
ATAAAGGATTGGGGTTGTAGGTTATCCCACAGAAAACCTTCTCGATTGGAAGCTTATTCCGTAGATAGTAGCGGGACTGACTGTAAATCAGTTGTCATTTGACTCGGGTAGTGCAACTCTATCAGCTTCCACCATATAACAATGATGCTGACATAGTATGTATCGGAGAAAACAAAAATGGAAGATAATAATCAAAATTATCAGGTTGAAACATCTAACGATAAACCTGAAGAAAAACCCGTAAGATTAACTAAATCTGGTAAGCCTGATATGAGAGGCAGGTCACCAGAGTTTCTTAAATATAAAGGTAAGATAGCTGAAATACACGCTAAGATGACTGATGAGCAGAAGCGTGATATGAAGGCTAAAGCTCTTAGAACAAGAATTCAAAACCGTAGAAATGTTTCCAATATAGAAGATATTAAACTTTGGATGTGGGATATACTTACTGGCCCTCAAGCTGGTGGCTGTACTGCTAAGAAGATGTTGGGTAATATTAATAAAGCACTTAGAGATTATGACCCTAACTTAATGAGTTTCAGAGAATATATCAAGTTAAGTATGGATGTGCTTAAATTCTTATCTCAAGGTATTGATAAAACAGCAGGGCGTGGTAATACGGTTATTTTAAACAAGATTGAAGCTGGTAATAATGAAAAGCCAGTAGTTAAGAATGTAATTGACCTTCCAGAGTATCAAGATAAAATGAAAAACCTAGACCTTTCTATTTTGGATGCTATGAATACCGAAGATATTGAAAAATTCATAGAAGAACCAGCGGAGGGTGAAAATGGGGAAGATTAGTCTTGAGAAATACGAAAGAGGTCGTGTTTTATTAGAACTCTACAGTAAGTTTCCTAAAGACGAACTTGCTAAGCAATTAATGTTAAGTTTTGAACAATACATTAAATGGGTTCACGTTAATGCTACTGGCATTGAGTATGATATGACAGATTCTCATAAAAGAGTAGCTAAAGCCCTACAAGATATTGCTGATGGGCTTAATGCAAAACGTAACTTAGCTCTAGCACTCCCAGTTGGTTGTGTTACTGGAGATACATTAATTCGTATCAATCGACACAAACTAGGAAGAAAAGTTAAGATTAAAGATGCCTACCGTAGATGGATAGGACTTGATAAAAGATATGCTTGGGACGATGAACCAATATATATTAGACGTTATATTGAGTCGGAAGATAGAATTAAATTGTCTGGTTGCAATGAAATTGTCTGGGCAGGAGTAAAACCAGTCTGGAAAGTAACTCTTGAAGACGGAAAGTCTATTAAAGCTACTATTGACCACCCTTTCTTGACTAAAGAAGGCTACGTCGCTCTAGGAAGTCTTAAAATTGGTGATGAAGTAATGGTTGATAATGTAAAAGGGAAAACTAAAACTTCATTACACGAAGACAGAAATTTACACAGACAAAAAGAAAAACATAAATGTGTTGGTGGATACTATCCTAATGCTAAAATGCAAAAAGACGGTTTTTATAAAGTAATTGAATATCATAGAGCTGTTTATGAAGCAAATATGAACGGAATGACTTTAGAAGAGTTTTGCGAAGCTACAAAACATCCTAACAACCTTAAATATTTAGACCCTAAGGTTCACGTTCATCATATTGACGGTAATCATAGCAATAATGATATTTCTAACTTAGAAGTACTTTCTCCTTCAGAGCATAGAAGACATCACGAAACTTATTCTCATTTCCATTATGGAATTCCTGAATATTCAAAAGTTAAGTCTGTTGAGTATGTGGGTGAAGAAGATACTTATTGCTGTATTTGTGATACTATTTGGGGAGAAGAACCTAACTTCTCTGCAAACGATATTATGATACATAACTTCGGTAAATCCTTAATTGTTCAATATTGGATTACTTGGTGCTTTGCTCGTAATAAACAATGTATGTTCTGTTATATAGCTTATGCTGATAAATTGATTAAGAAGTTGTCAAAAGAAGCTCGAGATATTATTGGCAGTGAGTTTTGGATAAATGTGTTTGGTAATGAGTTGAGAGCAGATGATAAGTCTAAGCTTAATTTCTCTCTTAATTCTGGTGGAAAAAGAACTGGATTGACCGCTGGTACTATGTCTGGTGGTATTTTGGGTTTGGATGCTGGTAATCCTTCTGCTGTTGGATTTGGTGGTGCATTGATTATCGATGACCCTTTACCTACAGAAGCTATGAGTTCTGAATATCTTCGTGAAGATGCTAAAGATATTTATCATACTAAGTTGGAAACACGTAGAAGAACACCAACGACTCCTACTGTATTACTTATGCAAAGACTTCATAAAGACGACCTTATAGGTCATTTAAAAGAAACTGAACCAGAAGATTGGGAGTTTATTGATGTAGCAGCTCTTAATGCTGACGGCACTTCATTTTACCCTTCCCGATTCCCTGTTAGAGAACTTGAGAATATTAAAGCTCGTAGTCCTTATAAATTCTATGCTATGTATCAACAAGACCCTATTAACTATGGTGGTACTGTATTTAAGCAAGAATGGATACAAACAGTAGATGTTATACCTCAAAAGTTTAAAAAGGTTATTATTACTTCAGATACTGCTATGAAAGCTGGTGAGAATAACGATTATTCAGTATTTCAATGTTGGGGACTTGGAGAGGATAATAACGCTTACTTACTAGACCAGATTCGTGGTAAATGGGAAGCACCTGAACTTCTCAAACAAGCTATTATGTTCTTTAAGAAGTGTAAAACTAGATTTCCTAAGCTTCACAGATTCTATGTTGAAGATAAAGCCTCTGGAACTGGACTTATTCAGACTATTAAGCGTCAGACTTTAATCTCAATTTGTCCTATTAAGCGTGGAGCTAATAAGAATAAGGTTGAACGAGCAAACGATGTTACCTGTCACTTTGAATGTGGAAGAGTATTCTTTTATAAGTTCTTAGGTGGTATGGGTGAACTCGTTTCTGAGTTATTGGCTTTCGATGCCGAAATGAACCATAAGCACGATGACCAAGTGGATTGTTTAACCGATGCCTTAGCAATCTTGCTTAATCAAAAATCAAACTCAATATTCATATAAAAAACCCCCAGCGACCGGAAGGGGGAATAGAAACACCGAGAAACTATTGTTTCCCAGAGAGTAATTTTAATATAACATAGTTTTTACTAAATGTCAAGAGATTTTTTTACCAAACCCCTATATTTTAATAAATGAGCAGCTATATCGTCCATCACTTTAGCTGAACCAGAGTCAAGTTCGGATTTTACATTTTCAACACTTTGAATGGTTTTTGTCATCAAAGATATAAGATTAAGCAAATCCACACTGACTGGATATAATGATAACGAACCTTCTACTATTTCCTTAGAATTAGGGGCTGGTTCATTGTGACCTAAGTAAATGATTTCTTTAATATCATCTGCAAAGCCACTAATTGGTTCTCTTACTTCATCCATTAACTTATGAACTGCAAAGTAACTTTTTCCTGACGGAAAGTTGTAATGTATATCTGAAGCAATCTGCTCAATAACAAATAATTCTTTTAAAATTTCTTCCATATTAACTCCTTTTAAATAAAGGGCGAAGACTCGCCCCCCATATTAACAAAATAAAAACAAAAAAAGGAAAAAATAGACTATAAATATTTGAACACATTTAAGACCATCTATTCAAGTCTTATTATATAGCAACTTACAATTAAGTTCAAGATAAATTATTTAAACAATCCCAACTTACGTGCAAGTTCTTCTTGTTCCTTCAATAAACTATTATGTTGTTTCTTTCTAATACATTCTTTACATAAAGGATGTTTATAGTCAACTGAGTAAATTTCTTTTCCACATTTAACACAATGTGCTAGTCTACAACCTGTAGCTTTCTTATAGCGTTCTTGTCTTTCTTTAACCCTTTCGTGCTCAATAAATTTTCTTGTCTTTATTGATAGTTTCTCAGTATTTTTCATTTTTTTCATTTAATAATCCTTTTGTTAGTTTATAATTATATTTTACTACTAGTAAAATAGATTGTCAATTTTTTTTCTTGACTTTTTAAAGAATATATGTTATATATCAAAACATCAGTTACATCGTAAATAGGAAGTTCGTTCTGTGTGCAAGGAAATGCACTCAAAAAGGTAATGCAGACACATTACATCCTATACAGTAACAATAATCAGATAAACGAACAAATAGAAACTTCCTTTATGACTAGTTGCTTGGTTATAAAGAGAGAGGTAAGACCGACCGTAGGTGCCCTTTTGGGCAGGGTTAGCTAGCTGAGGTAGAGGGTAAAGCCTACCGCCCTAATAGTAGATATATTTTTCCTTTGGTTATATCGACAGCTAGAAGCAAACTAAGACGAGATGGCTCCGAAGAGCAAGTTTTAGAATCGACCCCTAGAGAGCAAAATTTATTTTTTTGCTTTCATCTGTAAGGGGTTATTCTATCCAAAATTCACCAAAGAGCAATTAAATATAAGAAATTATATAACTTTTATCTTGAAACATAACTTAAAATGCTATATAATAGAGGTAAATTTCGAGAGATTTTACTAATGAAACAACAAGAATTATTCAAATTTGCCGATAAGAAAAAATTAGCAAGAGTAATGAAAAGAGCCAGAGATAACAGTCTTAATGGCTTAGTTTCTAACTTTGGTGCTCCATATATGGGTGATTATGGTGTTCCTAATTCTATCAATCAGACAAATATGCTCAGAAATAACCAAAAATCTGAGTTAATCTCAATGGATAGAAATCTTCTATCATATCTTTACGTAAATTATGGTTTAGTTCAAACAATCGTTGATGTTCCTGTTGAAGATGCCTTTCGTGGCACAATAAAAATCATTGGTCGTTCTACCGAGTCAAGAAAAAATACCGAAAAAGAAGAAAAAGCTCTTAAGAAAATCTTCAACTCTGTTAAAAAGGTATTTTCTAATTCTGAAGAGCAAAAGGAACAAACTAGCAACGAACCTAAAATGTCTGTTTCAGACAAAATCCTCTTAGAAAAATATGAAGCTAGAAAGAGTGCCGAAGCTGAAATTACAGGTCTTGAAGTTAAAGATAGAGAAGCTGATGAGCTTATGGCAGGAGAAGAATTATCTCCGTACGAAATTAAAAAAATAGAACAGTATATGTTAGACAATAATGTATATGAAACTATTAAATATGCTTTAAAATGGGGTCGTCTCTATGGTGGTGGTGGAGTTGTTATAAATTGTGGTCAAAATCCTTCCACAAGACTTGATATTGAAAAAATTAATCAAGATACACCGCTTGAATTTTATCACGCTGATATGTGGGAACTTTCAGGAATTAAAGAAGGAAATCCAATCGGTGATGTTAAGACAGATTGGACTTTGGATGTTCCATTTAATTATTATGGTAAACCATTACACAAATCTCGTGTATTGCTTTATAAAGGTAAAGAAGCTCCTTCATTTATTCGTTGGAGATTAAGAGGCTGGGGAACTTCTGAAATTGAAAGATTCGTTCGTTCTATCAATCAGTTTATTAAGAATAATAATGTAATTTATGAATTACTTGATGAAGCTAAAATGGATGTTTATCAAGTTACAGGTTTCAATGATTCATTACAAGATACTGATGGAACAAACGCTATAACAGAAAGATTCAGATTGGCAACAATGCTAAAGAATTATACAAATGCTATTGCTATTGATACTGAAGATAACTATCAACAAAAGCAAGTATCATTCTCTGGTTTAGCAGAAATTGCTAATCAATTTAGACTAAATGTTGCTGCAGACTTACGTATGCCTTTAACTAAGATATTTGGTATGTCTTCTGCTGGATTTAATTCAGGGGATGACGACATTGAAAACTATAATAGTATGATAGAGGCAGAAATAAGAAGTAAAGCAAAGAATTTGGTTGTTCAAGTATTAAGAATTGTAGCTCGTAAGGTTCTTGGAAAAACTTGTGATTTTGATATAGAGTTTGCACCATTGAGAAATGTGCCTCCACTTGAACAGCAAAAAATAAAAAATTCTGAGTTTACAATGTTACTTAAGAGTTATTATGGTGGAGTTATCTCTGCAAAAGAATTAATTGATGCTATTAATAAGAAAACATTGCTCGGATTTGAAATCAAACAAAAAGAGAAGATTGTTCCAGACCCAGAACTTGGAAAACTTTTCATACGAGACAATTTGTAAGGATAGAACTATGGTTGAATTTTTTAAGAAAAGACAGAATGATGTTGACGCTAAGGCTAAGACATACAGAGCTAAGTTTCTTGAAAGTGGTCTAGTTGGATATGGTTCACCTGATGGTAAGCAAGAAGTTATTCACTTACCAGATGAAACAATAGCTAAAATGGCAGATAGTTTCAGGGGTCGTCCAGTGGTAGTTGACCACGATTCAGATATAACAACAGAAAACTTTGTAAATAAAGCAAAAGGATATGTTACTGGAGTTCAGAAATTTGAAGACGGTTGGTATTGTGATTTCTTGTTGTTTGATGAAGGAGCTATTAAAGATTACGAAGAAAACGGATATAAATATGTATCCTGTGCATATGTAGAAACAGAATCGGAGGGTGGAAGCACTCTTCACAACATTCCTTATTCAGAGGAAGTAAAAGATGGGTATTTTACACATCTAGCATTAACACAAACCCCTAGATACGAAGATGCAAGAATTTTTGAGAATTCTGTGTCTAAAGAGGAAAGGGATAATTCAAAGGAGAATGAAAATATGTTTAATATTTTTAAGAAAGAAAGCTCTGGTTTTGATATGGACACACTTGTAGAAACAAGTAAAGGTGCTGTTTCAATGGCAGAACTTATAAAGACTTTCGAGAACTCTGCTGAAGTAAAGCCTCTTGAAAATAAGGCTGAAGAAACAAAAGAGAACGAGAAAGAAGAAGAAAAAGAAGAAGAAAAAGAAAATGGTTGTGGCGTTGAAGTAAAAGCAGAAGCTAAAGAAAACGAAGCTGAAGAAAAGAAAGAAGACGACACAGAAAAAAAGAATTCCGAAGATGAAAAAGAAAATTCCGAAGAAGAGGAAAAGAAAAACGAATCTGAGGAAGAAAAGAAGAAAGAAGCTGAAGAAAAACAAAATTCAGTAGAATTCTTCAATTCATTAAAAAATGCACGTGAGAATTCAAGCGAAGATGAAAAAGTAATTTCTCTCCCAGAAGATGATTTCAAACGTGGAAGTGAAAGATACTAATATAAACAAAGGAGAATAAAATGAGTTCAGTAAAAACTGATTTTTTATCCCAAGAACTTAACCAATTCGCCCAAACAGATGTTCGTGGTCGTGTTGATTTAATGGGAATGGGAAACAATGTTATTTCTGCTGTAATTAACAGCGAAGTAGCAGAAGATGTTTATTCTGGTGATGCTGTAGAAATTCTTGCTACATCAAAAGGTCTTCCAGAAGTAAAACCTCTTACAAGCTCAGGTAATGTTTTTGGTTTTGTTCGTTACAATGCTAAAAGAGTTAAACTTGGTGCTGGTGACAGAGTAGAATTAGCAATCGATGGAGCTGTAATGGTTATGGCTGCTTCAGCTACTATTGATGCAGGAGCAGAAGTTGCTTATGACTATGCAACAGGTCTTATTAAAACAGCTGCTTCAAGCGATAAAGTAATTGGTATTGCTATAGATGCTATCTCTGCTGATTCAACAGGTCGTGTTATGATTAAAGCATTTGATAGAAAAGCAATTTCTTAATAACTAAGGAGAATTAATTATGTCAAAAATTTTAGATTCAAAAGGAAATGAAATCAGACTTAATTCTGCTGAGGAAAAAGTTGTAGAAAGATTTAACGCTATGGGCTATCAAATCGATATTACAACCCTTACTCAAGTATTGAAAAGAGTCGCAGAACAAAAATTCTATACAGTAAAACCTTCTGACTATATTCCAGTTTCAGTTTCTGAAGGTGCTTGGTCAGACCAACTTTTACAATACAAATCATATCATATGGGTGGTGAATTTGAAGATGGTATCATCGATGTAGGTTCAGACCAAGATAGACTTGCTACTGTAAATGCTGGATTAGAACCAGTTTATACAAAAGTATTCAACTGGGCTAAAGAATTACACTGGTCAATTCCAGAAATCGAACAAGCTGCTAGAACAGGTGTTTGGGATGTAATCGTAGAAAAAGAAAAAGCACGTAAAAAGAATTGGGATTTGGG
>JAXJQK010000121.1:0-4419 GCA_036311185.1 Acutalibacteraceae bacterium
CCTTTGGGAGTGCTAACCGCCTCAAACTATTCCCTATAGCCTGACTGTATTATATATTTTTAAGCATTTTTTGTCAATTAATCATATCTTTGCCAATTTATTGTCAATACAAAAGATTTGCTCATATTGACAGAATAACAAAAATACTATATAATTAGGCTATTGTGAAATTCTTACCTAAATGATAACCGTCCACGAATGTGATTCGTTGGACGGTTATTTTTATGTGTTTTTTGTCGATTAATCACACATTAACAAAGCTGACACCCTCATTATGAAGATGTCAGCTTTTTTATTATTAAGTATTCAAAATTAGCTTTGAACCTTCAAAAATTCATCCTGCATATAGTCATATACATCCTGTGGCAAATTAGAGAAGGTATAGCACTTATCTAAATATTCCTTAGATGGGTAGATAAGCTCATTATTTTTTGTTTCCTCATCAAGAAGCTCATAGGCTGCTTGGTTTGGTGTTGAATAGCCTATATATTCTGCGTTAGCCTTTGCTACCTCAGCCTCTAGCATATAGTTTATAAATTTTTCAGCAAGCTCTTTATTCTGTGTAGTTTTTGGAATACACATTGAATCTATAAATAAGTTAGAGCCTTCCTCTGGCAATACATAGTCGATATTCTCGTTATTGCTCATCATTATAGCAACATCACCAGCATAATAAGGTGCTAAAGCAGCCTGATCAGTTTCCATTTCTGTGAACACCTGATCCATTACATACTTTTTAAGTATAGGCTTCTGCTCTTTAAGAGAAGCTGAAGCTACGTCTATATCCTTTGTTGTTACAGTTGTAGGAGTAATTCCCTTTAGCTTCATAGCAATAGCCATAGCATCTCTTGAGTTATTAAACATAAGAATATTACCACTGTATTTTTCGTCCCATAGCACGCTAAAGCTTTTTGGCTTTTCTTTAACCATTGTTTTATTATATGCCAATGCAACTACACCCCAAGAATATGGTACAGAGTACTCTCCGTTAGGGTCAAAGTCAGTAGTTTTGTAATCTTCCATAACATTCTTAAAGTTTGGAATGTTATCAAAGTTTATCTTCTCTAGCATATCCTCTTCAATAAGCTTACTTATCATATAATCAGATGGTATAATTACATCATAAGATGAATTACTTTCCTTTAGAAGATTGTACATCTCTTCGTTAGATTCGTAATTAGTGTAATTAACCTTTACATTATATCTTTCTTCAAACTCAGCAATAGTGTCAAGAGTATCGTCTTCACCGATTGAGATATACTCTCCCCAGTTAAAAACATTAATTTCTTCTTTTTTCTCTCCACAGCCTGTTAATACTACAGCTGTAGAGCCTGCAACAATTGCACTAAGCAAAACACAAAATATTTTTTTCAATTTTTACTCCCCTTTTACTCTAATAATAAAATTATGCCTTTATACCTCTTTCTTTATTAATCTTGCTTTCTCTTATATTAACTATAACAAGTATAGTAATTGTAACAACAAAAAGCAATGTAGAAAGAGCATTTATTGTTGGTGAAACTCTTCTTTTTAGCATTGTGTATATTTCGATAGGCAATGTCTGGAATTTTGGACCTCTTGTAAAATATGTGATAACAAAATCATCAAGAGAGTATGTAAACGACATAAGCATACCAGACACAATACCAGGCATAATTTCAGGCATTACTACCTTAAAGAAAGCCTGCCTTTGATTACAGCCTAAATCCAGTGCAGCCTCATACAGGCTATTGTCCATTTGTCTTAGCTTTGGCATTACATTTAGTATTACATACGGTGTGCAAAAGCTTACGTGTGCAATAAGCACTGTAGCAAAGCCCATTTCAAAATCAAATATACTACCCAAAAATGCAAACAAAAGCATAAACGAAACACCGGTAACAATTTCAGGGTTAATTATAGGCAAATTTGATACATTAGTAACCAAGCTACGAACAGGCTTTTTCATATTGTAAATACCAATAGCCGCCAATGTACCA
The DNA here is from genome assembly GCA_036311185.1 of Acutalibacteraceae bacterium. Taxonomy (GTDB): domain Bacteria; phylum Bacillota; class Clostridia; order Oscillospirales; family Acutalibacteraceae; genus CAG-964. The sequence continues at coordinate 1,980 of JAXJQK010000121.1, forward strand.
AGTACAGTAGAAATAATAGCAGCAAGCACTGCAACTATTAACGTATTATAAAGAGAGGTCATAATAGAACTATTATTAAAAAGCTCTACATACCATTTCAGGGTAAAGCCCTTCCATACAGAGGTTTTACCATCGTTAAACGAATAAAGAATAAGCACAGCAATGGGAATATATAGAAAAATCATTACCAATGTTATGTATATATTCGAGAAAATCTTACCTTTTTTTCTCATACCACAGCCGCCTCCTCGTCACCAAACTTGTTCATAAATATTATAAACAACAATATAATCACCATAAGTGCCAAGGATATTGCTGAACCTACATTTTTATCTCTTTGGAAGATATTTTCTATTACGTCACCAATCATTTTATCTTTTGTTCCGCCTAAATACTGTGCTACAAGGAATGTACTTGCAGTAGGTACAAAAACCATAGTAATACCACTTATAATGCCAGGTATACTAAGAGGGAAAACAACCTTGCTGAATACCTTTACTTTATTTGCACCAAGATCTTCAGCAGCTTCGATAAGTCTATTATCTATTTTAAGCATTACCGAATGTATAGGCAACACCATAAAAGGTAAGAAGTTATACACCATACCAAGCACAACTGCACCCTGATTACCCAGTAAGGCAACATCAAAGCCAAGTAGCTTTACACCTATATCTATAAGTCCGTCATTCTGTAATAGCAAAACCCACGCATATATTCTCAAGATGAAATTCATCCACATAGGTAACATTAAAAGCATTGTAAGAACATTACGCTGTTGCTGTTTTGCTCGTGACATTATATACGCAAGCGGATAAGCAATAACAAGACAAATAGCTGTTGATAAAAATGCTATCCACAAGGAACGGATAAATACATCCTTATAATAAAGGCTGTCAACAAATGATTGTAGCGTAAAGGCTCCTGAAGAGTCAGTAAACGCATAATAGACCACCATAATAAGTGGAATAATTGTAAAGAAAAGCATCCATATCAAGTAAGGAATTGACGGTGCCTTTGATTTCATTCGTTGTCACCCCCGATTTCCTCAGACTCGGTAAAGTGAGCATTATCAAACCTAAAGCAAATAGGTGCTGTAGTAGCAACCTGTTCGTCTTGCATACTTGTCATAAGCCACTTATGATTTTCTGTTTCCATAATAATCTCGTTATATTCACCCTTGTATATAACTGACTCAATATAAGCCTCTAGCTGACCATTACCATCACCAGCTATATAAACATCAGATGGTGGCAAAGTTATTTCAAGTATTGTATCCTCTGCGTAGCAATGACCCTCTACTGTTACATTCTCACCCTCAATTTCAATCTCCATTGAGTTTTCATCAGGGTTACTGCTAATAACCTTAGCCTTGAAGATATTGTTCTCGGTTGGGAACAGCTTATTCATTATATGTATATTATCAGGAATAAAGCTCATACCAATTTCTTTACCCACTGGCTCACATCGTGTGCTATGAATAATCCACTGGCAACCATCACAGTCAACACCCATTTCGTAATGAACACCCTTGAACACTACATTTGTTACCTTACCTATAAGTAAACCATTTTCAGGTGCAACTATCTCTATATCCTCAGGACGAATTACAACATCAACAGGCTGGTAAGGCTTAAAGCCCTTATCACTACACTGTATTTCTTTGCCTTGTAAAATTATTCTATAATCCTCTTTCATAATTCCGTTAAGAATATTAGCCTCTCCTATAAAGTCAGCTACAAAGGCATTTGCAGGCTCGTTATAAATGTCAGTAGGTGTACCTATCTGCTCTATTTTACCGTTATTCATTACAACAACCCTATCCGACATTGTAAGTGCCTCTTCCTGATCGTGAGTAACGAAAACGAATGTTGTTCTTAGCTGATGCTGAAGCTGTTTAAGCTCGATTTGCATATCCTTACGAAGCTTAAGATCCAACGCACCCAAAGGCTCATCCAGTAAAAGCACCTTAGGGTCACATACCAAAGCTCTTGCAATAGCAACACGCTGTTGCTGACCACCAGAAAGCTTTGAAATAGGACGCTTTTCGTAGCCTTTAAGGTCTACAACTGCAAGCATTTTCTTTACAGCTCTATCTATTTCTTCTTTAGATTTCTTTTTTAATTTCAATCCAAATGCTATATTTTCATAAACGTTCAAATGTGGAAACAATGCGTATTTCTGAAACACCGTGTTTACATTACGTTTATTTGGTGGAAGATCATTAATTCTTTTACCCTCAAAATATACGTCTCCACCATCTGGCTCTAAAAAGCCACCGATAATTCTTAGCGTAGTAGTTTTACCACAACCACTAGGCCCCAAAAGTGTAATAAACTCCCTGTCCTTAATGTCGAGGTTGATTTTATCAAGTATCACTTCACCATCAAATGAAACCTCGATATTCTGTAGAGAAACGACAGTATTCTCACTCAATTTATGC
>JAXJQK010000122.1:0-7844 GCA_036311185.1 Acutalibacteraceae bacterium
CATACTTTCTTCTGTTTGACCTGTAAGACCAAACAAAAGACAAACCTCGTCTGCATACTCTGTGATATTCTGTGGTGTAGCTGAACCAAAGCCCTTTTTCAATATGTTTTCTCTGTAATTAACATCAAAGGTTTCAACACCTGTTTTTATTTTAACTGCAATATTGTTACCAGAGAAAAGCTTTTTTATTTTTTCTACCTCTGCCCTATGAATATAGTGACATTCAAAGTGAACTGTTGCTATCTTATTTTTTATACAGGTATCTATAATCAGCTTAATTGTTTTATCGTCTAAATCACAAAAGCTACCTGAATTGATAACTTCTAGCTTACCATATAAGCCTGTTACCTTTGATAATACTTCTGCATTAATTTCAAAGTTATCATCTTGTTTTTTTGAAAAATCAAGATGATAGTCACAGAAGGTACATTTTCTCCATTTACAACCACTACCACGTAGCAAAACTATTTCTCGTGGGTTTTTATCAGTTATTACGCTATATCTCTCCATATAATTATTCCCTTTTAGTTTAATTAGAGCAAAAAAATAAGACCTTTACGGTCTTATTTTGGCGTACAGCCTTGCAATACAGCTATATTTTTATAGCTGTATTTATTCCCGTAGTTTTATTTATTGTCAGGATGGTTACGAACTGACATATTAAATTTACAAATTAATTGTAGCACAACGGGAATTTATTTGCAAGGCTATAAAATTTAGTAACAAGCATCAATCACTTTCATCTATATATTCATAGCTATTTACAAGTGATTTCTTTATCATTTTTCCGTTTACAAACACATAACCATCTCCATCATCATTATGTGTAAGTATTGGATTACCCTCGTCATCAGTTGGAACAGCAACAGGCATTGTAGGAAACGCTTGCTCTTCCTGTGGTTCAAGCTCAAAAACTCTTTCCATTTTAGGATAAAGCCTGTACACAGAGCAATACGAAATACCTGTAGGTAATATAAGTAATACAGCCACAAGTAAAACTGCTACACCTGCTATTATATTACCTGTAAGCAGTGAAATTGAGAAACAAGCAGACAACAAAACAAGTGTTGTTATTGCTACATAAAAATTCATTGGTAACTCGCCCAATGCCATTAAAGCAGCATTTTTAAAATAATGCTTTAGCTTTAATTCAAGAGTAACTGTAAGTATCGGCAAAGAAAATGACATAAACAATAGAAAAGTTGATATCACCACTGTTATAAATGAAGGTATATAGAAGATCCAGCTTTGTGATGCAAATTTAAGATATAATGAAACACTGTAGTATGAAATAATCAAACACAAATATATCAAAACACCATACAAAGCAAAATATTTAATATTGTTTTTTATTCCTTTTTTATATGCTTCAAACGGTTTAACCGGAGTATTTCCACCCTTTACAACATCCTTTGTAATCTGTGTAACACCTGAATAAAATGGATAAAGCAAAATTATTACTAAACTTAAAAACCATACATTATCAGTCTGATTTAAAAGCACTGCAAGACCATAAATTAAAGCGACTGAAAGAATTAAAGGAACAGAAAACAAAAGATTGCCGATAAGCATTACCTTGAAATTTTTAAAATACAGCTTAAAAAAGCCAAGTCGTTCTTTTTTTGTACTCATAATGTTTTTATCCTTATTTTTAATTTTAAGAAAAAGTAAAAATCCCTGCAAAAAGAAAGTTAAGAATAGCATCTGCCATTGCACTTATTGATAATGCTATCAATATAAAGCTACTATTTATTATATATCTGTAAAAGGTTTCATCTTCATTTGGTGCTTTACCACGTACTCTTGCAAATAAGCTATTGGCAAAGCCTATGGCGATTTTTCCTTGAAATATCAAAGCAAGTGTTGAGGCTACACAGCCTATAAGCATAACTAACAGAAAAAATCCAACTCCTGAAAAGCTATAGCATTTGTAAAGATAACCACCTGTAAGCCCCATACCAAATCCCTTAAACACTATTACAGCAGGAACTCCCACACTGCCCCACACTGACAATCCAAGTAAAAACACAGCTATAAAGAATATAAAATTTGCTGTTAGTCCAGCCATAAATGAAGATAAAACAGTTTGATTACATCGCAACTCAAAATCTGACGTAAAAATAACATCAAGACCATCAATCAGCGACTTGTCTGCTCTACCTGCACATACAGCACCAAAAATCATACCAATACAAATAGCTGTTGCCAAGAGTAGATTTATACCGTACCTATGACGAAAATATACTATATCTTTCTTTTTTAAGCCTATATTACTTTTCCCTACTGAAAATAAAATCCCTTTCATATTTAATCTCCCATATAATTTTTCTTAGGAAATTATATGAAAAAGGATTTTAGTATATGATTATTTACCAAGCTCCTCGGCTCTTTTTGTACAAGCCTGCATAGCATCTTTAATATTCTGATAAAATTTACCTTCATCAAGAACATTAAGTGCAGCTATAGTAGTTCCACCAGGTGAAGATACCTTTTTTATAAGCTCATTAGGTGTATCTCCTGACTTTGTAAGCATTTCTGCACTACCCTTTAATGTTGCACAAATTAAGTCCATAGCCACATCAGCAGATATACCCTGCTCTGTTGCATAGTCGCACATAGCCTTTGCAAAAAGATATACATAAGCAGGACTGCTTCCGTTTACAGAAATTATGGTATTCATTTGGCTTTCAGGTAAAACCTGACAAACTCCTGATGTTGCAAACATACTTTTAACTACAGCAAAATCATCCTCAGAAATATTCTCAGATGGACAAAGAGCTGTAGCACCACAGCCAAGTAAAAGTGGTGTATTAGGCATAACACGTACACAAGGGCATTTTTTGCCTAGTGTATTAACTACATAATCAATAGAAATACCTGCTGCAATTGAAACCATAACTGTATCATCTGTAACAGAATTGCTTATTCCCTCTAAAACCTCCTGATAGTTCTGAGGCTTAACAGCCAAAACTACAAAATGGCAGTTTTCAACAACAGCGTTTGCATTTTCACAGGCATTAATACCTTGATCACTCATAATCTGTAGCTTTTGAGCATCGAGGTCAAAAACATAAATATCACTTGCATTGGCAACATTATTGCTGATCATACCATTGATAATTGCAGTAGCCATATTACCGGCACCAATAAAACCTATTTTATTCATTTATTTCACCCTTACTATAAAATTTCTCATTTAATTATAACACACAAGTATAAAACTGTAAACGATTAAACTCGTTATAATACTCTTTCAAATCACCATAATGATTTACATATAACCAAAAAGATATGCTCCAATAAGCGTTATGTAACAAATCGCTTATCGGAGCAATATATTTCTATAGCATTAATTCACATTAAAAAATTATTTTAGATAATATTCAATTAAGAGTTATGTGAATTTCTCTTTTTGTTTACACAAAGCACCACACCCAATGAAGCAACAAAGGTTATTACAAGTGCTGTTAAAGGTGCGGTTTGTGATGTGTTAACTGTACCCTTAGCTGTATTTGTGCTTGCATTTGTTGGAGCATTTGTTGCATTTGAAGTTGCTGTGGTTGCTGTGGTTGAAGTGCTTGTTGGTTTTTCTGTTGGTGCTTCTGTTTTTGCCTCTGTTGATTCTTCTGTTGGCTTTTCAGAAACTTCGCTTGAATATGTGTAGTCCATATCATAATAAGGATTCAACAACACTTTATCATATCCCCAGTAAAAATCAGGACGAGTTAAAAATCCTGAAAGAAGATCGTGTAATGGCTCTGTTGTTGTTTCACCTGTTCTAGGGTCAAAATACATCCATTCAACATCAAACACATCATACTCTGGATTCAATGGACATCTTGCTTGAGTATTGCTATCAGGAATATAAGCCAAACAGCCTGAAATATCAGCACCATCAAAAATAGGATTATATTCATACCATAAATCTGATAAGCTATTTGACATTGGATCGTCAACTTTAATATCCTTAGTTTGCAACTTAAATTCCTTATTTTCAGCAATAGTATCCCCTATGCCATTATTCCAGATAATACTTGTTGCAAATGTAGGTGCAATACCATAATAGATATTTTTATCAGCATAGATATCATTGCCGTTTTCGTCTAGTACAGATAATTTTTTAGCAGGAACTCCAGGCCAAGGCTCGCTTACAGCACCACAATACCAGTAAAATCCTATTTCAAACCCTGGTTCTTTCTTATCTTTGTTTTCATTTACCCAAGAGTCAGGAGCCTCGAAATAATATACATCGTAATATCCATCCCAATCTGTTGAGCCTCCTGCTTCCATAAATTTATCTTTATTTGTATAACGTTCAGGTAGCTTTACATTTTCTGGTAATGGAAGACCTCTTTTTAAGCCATATCTTTCAGCTAAATCAATATCTTCTATATCTAAAAGACTTTTAACATATTCTTTAGCTTCTTCCCAATTCATATTGTATTTTTCGCTCATCGCTTCGTTCCAATAACAGGTTCCATCACTACTAGGACCATATTTTATGCAGAAAGAGTCAAATATGCTTTGATCTGATTCATTAGAAGTATGTTCTTCTCCAATTACTCCTATTGAATCACCAAAGTAAATTTTACGTTGTGTTCGGCAATCTTCTTCATTAAATACAACCTCGTAAAAAGTTTCATTTGACAATGATTTGTAATTAGACTCCTTTATTGTAAATACCCCACCTATATCAGATCTATTAAAAACTGCATTTAGGGTTTTTTTACCTGCTGAATTTGAAATACACATCATATCCCATTGATCATCATCGTCCCAAAGATAAGAATATATATATCCACGGGAATCGTTACCTTCTTCAAAGTCTATTCTATATTTTTCAGTTTCCCAGCCATATATATCTTCGTTACCATTATTCCATAGCTCAACATAATATATATCGTCTTCTACTTTCCAAAAGTCAGGAATTTCAAACCAATATGTATCCCAAGGGTATGGTCCTGCAGTTGTATCATCATCTGGTTCTGTTGGCCCTTCAGTTGGTGGCTCAACAGGCTCTTCTGAATTTTCAGCTAATATTTTATTAATTTCTGCGATAAGATTATTACGATTTTCCTCTGTTATGAGTTCAGGATTGTCATAACCTGCCTTACCTTCTTCCATGCCTTCTTTATAGTCAGCTATAAATTCATCAACTACTGATTCAGGAGTTTCGTTTTTAGTTAGACTAACACCCTGAATTCTACCTGTTGAATCAATAGTAATATGTGCACCACCTTTTGAGCTATTTCTGCTCCAAGAACACATTGGTAAACAGAATTCTGAATTTATTGGAAAACACCCATAATAATCACCTGATACATATGCTGTATCTCCCATACAGCTATCATCAAATGTAAGATCGTACGTTTGCTTTCCATCACGTGCGTGGAATATCATAAGGTTTGCATCTACAGCAACACCATCTAAATTTTTAGTAGGCACATCGTAGGAATATAGAAAATCTCCTATATTTGTCATTTTACAACCAGCTGTATCCCAAGCAAACAGTCCTCCTTCAGTATCACTCCAAGTATAACAATACATTACTCCATCTTTGGTAGCTCCATATAAATCAGTACTATCAAAGTAAATTGTTCCTCTTGTATCCTTTGTTTCTTCAGCTGATGTATTTACAGCTGTCATAGTACCTATTGTTGAAACCATTGCAACAACAAGAGCCAAGCTTAAAAGCTTCTTTTTCATATTTTTCTCTCCTCATTATCCAATTCAGGATTGTTTAAAAACCGACAACACCTCTGATTTTTCAAACAAACACTAAATATTATAAATCAACCATATTTTAAACAATTCAATATTTTTCTATTATAGATTTGAATTTCTCTTTTTGTTTACACCGAATACTACACCTAATGAAGCAACAAATGTTAGTGCAAGTGCCATTAATAGTGAATTTTGTGATGTATTAACTGTACCTTTAGCTGTATTTGTATTTGCAGTTGTTGCTTTTGAAGTTGCTGTTGTTGCTGAGGTTGCAGTGCTTGTTGGTTTTTCTGTTGGTGCTTCTGTTTTAGCTTCAGTTGCTTTCTCTGTTGGTGCTTCTGTTGCTACTTCTGTTGGCTTCTCTGTTAATTCCTCAGTTGGTGCCTCTGTTACTTGTTCTGTTGGCACCTCTGTTGGCACCTCTGTTGGAGCCTCTGTTAAGTTCAAGTTTGAAGCAAGAGTAGCTTTAGCCTCTTCCCAATTATTATAATTATGTTCCTCTTCCCAAAGACAGCTTCCATCCTCCTTTGGACCATATTTATCGCAGAAATCTTTAAATAGTGTGTTATCACTCTCACCAGGAAGATACGCATGACCTTCTGGAATTAATCTATTCACATTAATTTTACGATGTCTTCCACAGTCGGGGTTATTATCCCATACTACTATAGGTTCTAGTGGATCATCAACCGGTGCAAGACTTGTATCCACCTCTGTTGTAAAGGTATCTCCAATACAATTCTGATTAAAAACAGTATCATAGGTCATATTTCCTCTGTTGTTAGAAAGAACCATCATATTCCAATAACCTTCTGGAACATTATATGTAGCTGTTGCTCCATCTTCTGAAATAGTCATTAGTGATTTTTTGCTTTGCCATTTATATAAATACTCGCCATCTGGCAATCCATCCCATATATGAATATAATATCTTTCAGCCCTAAATCTTTCAGTAATTCTATATGTTATTTCGCCACCAGACATTTTCTCTGCTTCTGCACTTACATTAGCAACACTAACAGTGCTTATTGCCAAAACAATAGCAAGCATAATAGCACATTTTTTTAATTTTTTGCTCATATTATTCTCCCCTTACAAATAAAAAAATCAACGTGAGTTTTTCACATAAAATTATACAGTACCATTATATAATACCAATTATTTAAAATCAATATTTGAATATTTTTTCTAAAATACTCACAAATAAAATGGGTGCACATTAGCAATGCACACCCAAATTTTGTATAAAAACTACAAATTAAATATTTTATTAAATATAATTATTTTTACAACTATTACCACGTTCCTACATTATAATGTCCCTTTGAATTAGTTGTTGTAGGATAGTAATTCATCTCTCCACCATTATATTTTATATCAACTGTCTGTGTACTTCCGTTAGAGAAAATAATATATGTTGCATTATCAGGTACATTAAATGTATATTGAGCCTGTCCGTAGCTATTATTTTTTAAATATGTCATTGGCTTACCAGGCCATGTTACCATATTTTTGTTTGTATCTGACCAGTAGTAGCAGTAGATTGTCCCACTCCAGTTATGCGAATTTGAAAATGTTACTATATTTTTTTGTACAGGATTTGTAGGAGCTTCTGTTGGCGGTTCTGTTGGTGGGTATGTTGGTGTTTCTCTATTATTAACTTCACCTACATACGCAAAGTCACCTGATGAAACAATATATCTTAAAATATAAATTGCATCTTTAAGATCTACTGTATCATCTTTGTTACAGTCAGAAAGAGCTAACCAAATCTTCGATGAATCAATGCTACCTATATTATATTTCATAATAGTAAGTGCGTCAGTGATATTTATTTCTTTATTATTATTTGTATCACCTACCATTGTTCCATTATATTCAGTAACATCCAGCTTAATTGATTTTTCTGCATACTGGTTATTACCATCTGTTGTAGAAACTGTAATAGTATATTTTCCTGCACTTGTTGGTACCCAGTTAAATTTAGGTGAGCTTGTTTTGTAGTTAAGGCTAAAAACCTTTGCATACAAGCTTTCTGAGTAAACCTCTTTGCCACTTTCATCCTTTATTGTGAATTTATGCATATTCTTAGGACGACCAACATATATAATATTTTCAAA
>JAXJQK010000123.1:0-2506 GCA_036311185.1 Acutalibacteraceae bacterium
ACTAAAAGAAAAAGATGAGAAAATTCAGTCGCTTGAAAAAATTAATAACTGGTATATTGAGCAGTTGAAATTAAAAGCAAAAGAGAAATTTGGTGCGTCCTCTGAAAAGGTGAACTCTGACCAGCTTTCTTTTTTAACGAAGCAGAAACTCTTCAAGAACCAATAAACGTTGAGCCAGAGCTTGAAACTGTTGTAAAATCATATTCACGCAAGAAATCAAAGCGTGGAAGTAAATTCGATAATCTTCCTGTTGAGGTAATTGAACACAAGCTTGATGCAAGCGAAATGATATGTGATGTATGTGGAGAACCTCTTACAATTATGAAAAAGGAAACACGAAGAGAACTTGTAATCATATCTGCTCAGGCAAAGATTGTAGAGCATGTAACATATTTCTACACTTGTAGAAACTGTGATAAGAATGGTGGGTCAGGCTTCATAAGGCAGGCTGAACATCCTAAAGCACTTATTCCAAAATCAATTGTTTCACCACAGTCATTGGCATATATAATGAATCAAAAGTATACTCTTGCAGTACCACTATACAGACAATAGCAGGAGTTTAAAAGATTAGGTTTTGAGCTATCAAGGCAAAATCTTTCTAACTGGATATTAAAGGGTGCAACACTATTGAATCCACTTTACGACGAGCTTAAGTGTAGCCTTTTGAACGAAACACTATTGAATGCAGATGAGACGGTTCTTGAGGTTCTAAATGAACCAGGTAAATCTGCAACCAGTAAATCTTATGTATGGGTATATTAAAAATTTAAGATATACAAATTGAAGGAATAGAGGTGTATCATATGGAACGTAAATATTTGTTTGAAGCAGGGCTTAATATATTTACATTATATAAAACGATAATTCCTGTAGAACACTTGGAAGAATTGAGTAAATGTGATAATCACAAATATCATATTTATGGAATATTATCTTATAATAAGTTCTTTTTTAAGAAAGATAAGACGGAAATAACATCTAATGGGATAAAGGTTTGTTTATTTACAGTAATGGATAATGAAGAGGTTGAATATGAGTTGCCTATATGGGAGATTGCTAAAGGGCTAGACTATAGTAAAGTTGATATTGTGATGAATTTTCCATATGCATTTTTTACAGTGTCAATAAAGGATAAAGAATTTTTAAATTTACATCCTGAGTTTGTAAAATCAGAAGTGACAATCTATGCACAAGATTTATTCAATCTTTATGCAAATGCGTTGGTTAAAAAACAAGCATTTGAAGTGCTTTATATAGGTCAAGCTTATGGAAAAGAAGGAAAAAGAACTGCTTTTGATAGATTGGAATCGCATTCGACACTTCAGAAAATCTTAACTGATTATCAAAGTAAGCATCCGGATAGACATTTATATATATTACTGTTAGAGTTTACGCCTAACTTATTAATGTCTTTTGATGGATTAAGCAAAAAATATACTAAAAGTGAAGCTGAGAGTGATCAGCATATGAGAGCGGTTATTTGTAACTTGCCAAAAAATCAACAGATAATAAATGTAACAGAAGCAGCATTGATTAATTATTTTAAACCTGAATATAATGTTAACTTTGTAGAAAATTTCCCTGATGAACACCATAAGGGCTACAAGCAATACTTTGATTTGGATTATAATTCATTAGTTGTTGAACTGGATCTGGAATTTGATAATGCCCCGTTGATACAATTTTATACACAAACGAATCGAATAAATTCATCGTTTGATTTTATACGTTATAAACTTTATAATGACAATAATCGTTTGAGCATGTATGAAATATTCAAAAATTAAAGATTAAATACCTTGAAAGGCAGTAGCTCTATTAGGGCGTATCTGAAAACTCAAAATGATTATATTATTTAGACAAAATCCATATAGAAGCAATATAAACAAAAGCTAGAAAAGAGGAAGCAAGTTTATCGTAACGAGTAGCAACTCTACGAAAAGCTTTGATTTTATTGAAAAACATTCTATCAAATGAGGTTCTTTGTAAATGTAATAATCGCAATCCCAAGGTTCTTTTGTATTTGCTTTAGGTGGAATAGTATAGTTCGCTCTTTGTGAATCAATATAATTAAGAATATCATTTGTTCCGCAAGCACGATCAGCAAGAATGTTACTATCACAAATGTTAAGTGTTGAGAGCAACGGTATAGTTTGTTTTGAATAATGAACTTCGTCTCCTAAAAGAATAAAATTAACAGGATTTCCAAGTGCATCAACAACAGCGTGAATTTTAGTGGTTTTGCCATCTCTACTTATGTAGATAAATTGGTTATTTTCTAAATTTACACCCTTTTTTAGCACCCACACTTTGTGGGTGTGCTTTTACGGAGGTACTGTCAATACTAAGATTTTCAAAATCAGCATCCACATTTAATGCCTCAGAAATACGTAACAAAGTACCATCATCACGCCATTTACAAAAGCGACTATAAACAGTTTGATGAGGTCCATATCGTTCAGGAATATCTGCCCAGGCTGCACCACTTCGTGCAAGCCAAAGT
>JAXJQK010000124.1:0-8220 GCA_036311185.1 Acutalibacteraceae bacterium
ATATTTTTACACTGCCTTTTTTCAGGTAATAAAAACAGTTAGCCTGTTCACCCTGAAAATAAAGTGGTGTATTTTTTTTGTAGTTTTTTTCTGTTCCAAGATTATTAAAAAGCTCGTCAGATTCCTTTGGTAGCTGTAAAGAGTCGCTACTATGTATAATTTTATTCATAATATACCTCGCAAATACAATATACAACAAATTGTAGCATACTTTACATTCTTTTATCAATAAATATGGCATAATAAATGCAAAATATTTTTTGGTATCATACATTTTTTCTTGATATCAATATTGTTTATAATTGGAGGAATTTATTATGGGTATGACTATGTCCCAGAAAATTCTGGCTGCTCATGCAGGCTTGCCTGAGGTTAAGGCTGGTCAGCTTATTGAAGCAAAGCTAGATATGGTATTGGGTAACGATGTTACTTCACCAGTAGCTATCAATGTTTTTGAGGATTGTAATGCTACAAATGTGTTTGATAACACAAAAATTGCAATGATTATGGATCACTTTACACCTAATAAGGATATCAAATCTGCACAGCACTGCTTGCAGGTAAGAAATTTTGCAAACAAGTACGACATTAAAAACTTTATGGATGTTGGTGAAATGGGTATTGAGCACGCACTACTACCAGAAAAAGGTCTTGTAGGTCCTGGTAGTCTTTGTATTGGTGCTGACTCTCATACCTGTACATATGGTGCACTTGGTGCATTCTCAACAGGTGTAGGCTCTACAGATATGGCTGCTGGTATGATAAGTGGTAAGGCTTGGTTTAAAGTACCTTCTGCTATTAAGTTTAATCTTGTAGGTAAGCCACAGAAGTATGTAAGTGGTAAAGATGTTATTCTTCATATCATCGGTATGATTGGCGTAGACGGTGCTTTGTATAAGTCTATGGAATTTATGGGCGAGGGCTTGCAGTACCTTAACATTGATGACAGACTATGTATTGCAAATATGGCTATAGAAGCAGGTGCAAAGAATGGTATCTTCCCAGTTGATGATATTACAAGAGAATATACAAACGGAAGATTTCAGGGTGAGGCTGTTGAGTATTTTGCTGATGATGATGCTGAATACGATGAAGAGTACACTATCGACCTATCACAGCTAAAGCCAACAGTTGCATTCCCACATCTACCAGAGAATACAAAGACTATTGACGAGGTAGAGAAGTTTGAAATTCATCAGGTTGTTATTGGTTCTTGTACAAATGGCAGAATTTCAGACCTAAGAGCAGCTGCAGAGGTAATGAAGGGTAAGAAGCTGGCAAAGGGTGTACGTTGTATTATTATCCCAGGTACACAGCAGATTTGGCTAGACGCTATGCACGAGGGCTTGTTCGATATTTTTGTAAACGCTGGTGCAATAGTTTCAACACCTACCTGTGGACCTTGTCTTGGTGGTCATATGGGCGTACTTGCACAGGGTGAAAGAGCTGTTTCTACAACAAACAGAAACTTTGTAGGCAGAATGGGACATATAGATTCAGAAATTTATCTTGCTAGTCCAGCAGTTGCTGCTGCAAGTGCAATAGCTGGTTACATTGCAGACCCTAAAGAGGTTTGTGGAGAATAAGAAAGAGAGGATTGATTATAAATGAACGCAAAAGGTAGAGTACACAAGTATGGCGATAATGTAGATACTGATGTTATCATTCCTGCAAGATATTTAAATACAGCCTCTCATAAAGAGCTTGCTGCTCATTGTATGGAGGATATCGACGCTGATTTCACAAAGAATGTACAGCAGGGCGATATTATGGTTGCAGAGAAAAACTTTGGCTGTGGCTCATCAAGAGAGCACGCACCTATAGCAATAAAGGCATCAGGAATTTCATGTGTTATAGCTTCAACATTCGCAAGAATTTTTTATAGAAACGCAATAAACATCGGTTTACCAATTCTTGAGTGCGACGAAGCTGCACACGATATTAAAGCTGGTGATGTAGTAGATGTAAACTTTGATACAGGTGTTATCACAAACGAAACAACAGGTAAAACATATCAGGCAGAGCCATTCCCAGAGTTTATACAGAATATAATCAAAAAGGGTGGACTTATTCAGTCTATTACAGAGTAAAAATTTGTAAACTTGAATATTTTTATGTTTAGGGCTTGTTTGAAAAAATGGAAGTGTTGTCTATTTTCAAGCAAGCCTTAGCGTTGTGTGTTTTTTGGGATTTATAAATATCCTATTTTATACTCCTTCGGTTCTAACAAGTAGACATCTTTTCGGCAGATAAAAAATCTGCTCGAAAATCTTATTTATTGTTTAGAATTGAAAGAGTATTAATTACGTAGTTTTATGTGAAAAGGTATATTATTTGTTCTAAAATGGTGGTTTATAGATGAGGAGTGATTATTTTGCTAGAAACACAGATAAAGGAAAGACAAAGATTAGATTACATAGATGCTTTAAAGGGGGTTGGTATATTATTAGTTGTTATAGAACATCATTTAATTGGTAAAGAAGGATTAATGATATGGATATCTTCATTTCATATGCCACTTTTCTTTATTATTACAGGCTATTTATATGGATATAAAAAGGATAAATGTGAGGATATAAAGCATTTAATAATTAATAAAGCAAAAAGCTTAATGTATCCATATGTTACCTTTAGTTTGATAAATATTATTTGGTATGTTGTTTTTTATATTATTATGCCAACAAATGGACAACCAGAAGATAGCTTAAAATCAGTATTGTTAAAAACTTTTACCACATTCGGATATCAAGCTGTGTGGTTTTTACCTGCACTTTTTATAAGTACAATTTTGTTTAATATAATAAATAAGTCCAAGTTTTCGCATATTATACATATCGCTTGTTTAGTTTTGGGATGTAGTATTTGTGTTTTATTAGGACAAAATGATAATATAAATACTTTAGTTTGGTGTGTTTTTGATTATATAGCTCGTTCAGTTGTTGCAACTAGCTTTATTTATATAGGTTCTTTGATTAGTAGATTTTTAAAAATTTCAAAGAGTTCTACTGAATGGATATACATAATTATATGTGCTATAATTGCTGGTATAACATTAGTTATAAATTTAGTTCAGATGAATAGATATTATGTAGTGTGGGCAAATCTCAAAAATCCAGTGATGTTTTACATTTCAGCTATATCAAATAGTATATTATTGTTGTTAATATTTAAAAAAATAAATCCTAAAAAAGGCTTACTAAATTATTATGGAAAAAATTCTCTGATAATTATGGCACTACATATGGGGTTTCCAGTTGAGGTTGCGTGGATAATTGTTCTTGGGGTTTTAAAATGTCCTTTTTCAGATACAATAAATTCAACCATCGCTATTATTATTGAGTTTATTATAATGACAATATGTATACAGATTATTAATAAATATTTTAAGTTTATACTGCGATTGCCAAATAAAAGCAAGAGAAATATAGAAAATATTAAAGCTTATTCAAAATAATTAATTATACTATGCTTGACAAACTTGAATAGTATGGTAAAATAATGTATGTGTATTTGGAGAGATACACGTCGGGGAAAAGCAGAGGATAGAAAAGAACCACAGGGATCGGAAATGCTGTGGTTCTTTTCATTTTTTTATATGGATTTTTGAAATGTTATAAGATAAATAAACTGGAATTTAGAGGTAAATAGATGGGTAAAGCTATTGCTAACATAATAACAGGCTTACGTATTTTATGTAGTATTTTAATGATGTTGTTTTCTGTATTTTCAGTTCAATTTTTTATAATATATCTTCTTTGTGGGATTAGTGATATGGTAGATGGAGCTATTGCCAGAAAGACAAATAGTATAAGTGAATTTGGAGCAAGATTTGATACTGTTGCTGACTTTGTATTTTTAGCAGTAGCCTTTATTAAACTGTTACCAATAATTAATATTCCAAACTGGATGTTGATATGGATTATTGTAATTGCAATAATTAAAATTGGTAATATTATATTGAACTTTATTTACACGAAAAAATTAATATGCCTGCATACGATTATGAATAAAACTACAGGAATTTTATTGTTTCTTTTACCATTTACACTGCACTTTGTTGACTTAAAATATAGCGGTGTATTGGTATGTGTGGTAGCAACAATTTCAGCAATTCAAGAGGTTTATTATATTGTAATAGGGTGTGAGGTTGGTTAATTTTCTAAATCCTAACTTATAATCATATTGTAAAATATTAATATATACTGAAATTAATAGGAGCAATGTGTTATTCTGCAATAAGCGTTGAAATAAAAATATAAAACTGGTATTATTTATATATTAATGATTATATAACTGGGGATTAATTTATGAGAGTAAAGCAGATTATTACAGTAATGCTTGCACTTGCGTGTGTGCCTGCAATGGTTGGCTGTGATTTCACAGCATTTGCAAACAATATAGCACCAACAGAGCGACCAACAGAGCAACCAACAGAAGCTCCTACCGAGGATGAGCTTTGTAAGGTTCAAATTCAGTCATATGATAAACAAAATCTGACTGATGAAATTACCTATAATGTATATATAGTTGACAGAAATGGTAAGGGTACAGCTGTTAAAGAAAATCTTGAAACAGTTAATGGTCTTGCTCATATTGATTTAGAACAGGGTGATTACAGAATTGAGGCTAATATAGGTAGCTGTCAGCAGAATTTTTCTGTAATAAAGAACGAAACTGTTAAGACTGTTGAAATAGAGAATAACAATATGTATAAGGTTTTAAGTAAAGCCACAAATGTTTGTGTTATAGGTGATAGTATTACAATAGGCTCATCTTCTGGTGGCTATGGCTGGTATGATGGTCTTATTGATAAGTTCTCAAATATAAAAACTGTAGATGTAGCTGCTACAGGTGGTCAAACCTCGTCATCTATATTCGATAATGAAAAGGATATGGAGATTATAAAAAATTCATCAGCTGAAACCTATATAATAGCATTGGGAATTAATGATGTTATATACCGTGACAAAGGTGGTAACCATACTACCTTTACAACTGCTGAGTATATAAAAAATCTTGAAAATTTGGTTAAGTACATAAATGATAAGGACCAAGGCAAGATGAATCAGTTTGTATTTGTAGCTCCCTTTGAATATATAAATAAACATTCCTATCAGCTTACAAAATATATACGCAGAGAAAATACTCATCAGGAATATACAATAGCACTTTATAATTGGTGTAATCTGAATAATTATGCGTTTACAGCACCTATGAACTATATAAAAAATACGCTTGCCACAGTAGATGATTCTGATAAATACACAATAGATGATGTTCATCCTGCATATCCTTTGGGCACACAGCTTTATTCAAAGGCTGTGTACGAAAGCTCTGTTGTAAGCTCAAGTGGTGCCTTGAATATATACCAGCTTTTCTATAAAGAAAGTAATCGTAATCCAGAGGATAAAAACTATAATGACTATCCACTGAATTATACCAAAGTAGAGGTAGCTGACGATATACTTAATGAAAGCTACTTTACAATAAAAAATTACAATACAGGCGAATATGTTGCACTTAATGAAAAAGCTAACGGAGGCTACGAATTTGAGGAATTAAGCAACGTAACACACTACTATCATCCAACAGATAACGGATGTATTGAAATTGATAATCTGCCAAAGGGTGGCTATATTATCAGCTTTGAGTATAACAAGCTGGGGTATACGTCATATCTTGATACTGAAATAGTATTTGTAAATGGTGGCGATGTAATAACAAATTCATATATCTATATGAAGCATAGCGAATAAACTACAGAATATACAAATGAATTAAACCTTTCTGTGTCGGTAATACTACTAACAGCAATTACCACACAGGGAGGTTGTTTTTTTATGCAGTACAGCAAGGTGGAGATTTGTGGAGTAAACACCGCTAAGCTAAAGGTACTAAAGGAGTCGGAAAAAACTGAATTGTTAAAAATTATGAGGGAGGGTACACCAAGTCAGCGAGCAAGAGCAAGAGAAGAAATGATAAGCGGAAATTTAAGGCTGGTGCTTAGTGTAGTAAAACGCTTTACAAACCGTGGAGAATGTCCTGACGATTTATTTCAGGTAGGGTGTATAGGGCTTATAAAGGCTATTGATAATTTTGATGTAACTGTGGGGGTTAAATTTTCTACCTATGGTGTACCTATGATAATCGGTGAGCTAAGAAGATTTTTAAGAGATAACAACAGTGTAAGAGTAAGTAGAAGTATGCGTGACACAGCATATAAGGCTATGCAGATAAAGGAGCAGATGACAGCAGAGAACAACCGTGAGCCAACTATAGAAGAAATTGCAAAGGCATTGGACTTGCCAAAAGAAAATGTTGTACTTGCGTTAGAGGCTATTGTTGAGCCTGTGTCGCTATATGAGCCTGTTTTTTCTGACGGTAACGACACTATATATGTTATGGATCAGGTGGGTGACAACAATGATGAACGTAACTGGCTAGAGGAGTTAGCCTTTAAGGACGCTATGGCAAGCCTGTCTGAACGTGAAAAAAATGTGTTAGCTCTTAGGTTTTTTAAGGGTAAAACCCAAATGGAGGTAGCCGAAGAAATAGGAATAAGTCAAGCACAGGTTTCTCGTATAGAAAAGGGTGCATTAAACAGGATAAAAAGTGAGATGTAACAATGCCTTTAATTAAAATGAAAAATATAACAAAGGAATATATTATAGGTGACAACAGGCTTAAAGCACTTGATAATGTCAATGTTGATATTGATAAGGGCGAGTTTGTAGCAATAGTAGGACAATCAGGTTCGGGCAAGTCTACACTTATGAACATTCTGGGCTGTCTGGATACACCCGAAAAGGGTGAGTACTATCTTAACGGGAACAATATTTTTAAAGCAAGGGAAAGAAAGCTTAGTAATATACGAAATAAAGAGATTGGCTTTATATTTCAAAGCTTTAATCTGGTAAGCTCACTTTCAGCTGTAGAAAATGTTGAGCTACCCTTAATGTACCGTGGATTAAGTAAGGAAAAAAGAAAAAGACTTGCCCAAGAGGCATTAAAAATGGTTGACCTATGTAGCAGAGAGCACCACCTGCCAAGTCAGCTTTCGGGTGGACAACAGCAAAGAGTAGCAATTGCAAGAGCAATAGCAGCTTCTCCGCCACTTATTTTAGCTGACGAGCCTACAGGCAACCTTGATGTGCGTTCCGGTAAGGAGATAATGAACATTCTCTTTAAACTGCACAAGCGAGGTAAAACTATAGTTATGATAACCCACGATAATAAAATAGCCTCTTCGATACCACGAGTTATAGAAATAGAGGACGGTAAGATAAAATAACAGTAATAAACCCATAAATTTCAGCGTATTATTAAAATTGTCGGAATGAATTAAAGTATAAAAATAGTTATAAAATCATTGTATTAATTAAATAAAACAGCATACAAAAAATATAATAATTATTCTGAAAAATTTCTTTTTTATTCAAATTTCTAAATATTTTTCGTGTAAAAGCAAAAAATAAAAATTCTTTTAGAGCTATTGCATAAATGAAGTTGCGTTTTTTTGTTGACAATCACAAAATATGTGCTATAATATAATCAACAAGGAAAAACAAACCAAAATAATCCTTGTTAATTTAAAGCTCCGAAATGAGATTACAAGGTCCAGAGTAGGCACGAAAATTTTAAGGAGGAATTTTTTATGACACCAATTATTGAACTACACGACATCGATGTTACCGAATTCCTTGCTGTGCTTGATACATGCCAGGGCAACGTATTTCTAGTAACAAGAGAGGGCGATCACCTAAACCTAAAAAGTAAGCTTTGCCAGTTAGTTGGTCTAACACAGCTTATCGAGGGTGGTAAGATTGCTGAGGCTTACATTGTTTGCGAAAATGCAGAAGATGAAGCTAAGCTGTTCAGATTTAACCTGTTTAACGACACAGGCGACGCTGAAGTTAATAAGTAATTAATTGTTTTAGTAGATATAGCTAATACACAGCAGGAGAATTCCTCACTTTAATAGTGGGGAATTTTTTTGTTTCTATTTCTTATTTTGAATAAGTGTTATATAATGTAGTTGAGTGTATAGACGTTGTACAACTTGGTAAAATTAGAATAATAAAATTACCGAAAATATAGTATCAAAATTAAGGAGAAAAAGAAAATGACAATAGAATTAAATAGCGATATGAGAAGTGTTCTTGAAGAATTAAAATCATATCCACAGGTAGAGGCAATAGCTATAGCAGGCTCAAGAGCAAG
>JAXJQK010000125.1:0-5881 GCA_036311185.1 Acutalibacteraceae bacterium
GAAAGAAGGCTGTGCAATAAAAATTGAAGGTGCAGGATACGGAATTGTTATGTCTTCTGATGAAAGCAAACTTTTTGGAGGCAGAATTGGTAAGCCTAAAGTAGCTATTTGCCCTGAATGTGGTGAAGTGTCTATCTACGTAGAAGACCTTGATAAACTGAAATAAATTCCAATTTATCAAATAAAACCTAGGAGGAAAATAAATGGCAGGATTTAGAATGGGAAGAACAACTGAAGATGTAAGACGAGAGCTTACAGCGATTCTTCGTGAAATGAAAGACCCAAGAGTAAGCGATGCTATGATTAGCATTGTAAGAGTAGAAGTAACAAATGATTTATCATATTGCAGTGTATATATAAGCTCAATGTATGGAATGGAGAAGAGTAAAGAGGCTGCAAAGGCACTTAAAAATGCAGCAGGCTATATTAGAAAAGAGCTTGGTCACAGACTAAAGCTTCGTCACGTACCAGCACCTTTATTCTATGCTACCGATTCTATCGAGTACAGTGCAAATATTAATAAATTACTGTTGGATTTGGATATCCCTGAAGAGGAAGAAGACGATGAAACAGATGAATGATATAAATGAGGTTGCAGATTTTTTAAATAATAATGATTGCTATGCAATTCTAACACATCAATTTCCAGACGGTGACACACTTGGCTCAGCTTATGCACTATGCGAAATGCTACAGCAAAAGGGGAAAAAAGCCAAGGTTCTTATTAACGGTGATATGCCTGCTAAATTTGCTTATCTTGAAGCAGGCATAGACAAAACCGATTTTGAGCATAAAACTGTAATTTCAGTAGATGTAGCAGACAGTAAATTGCTGGGTGAGCTAGAGGTATATACACCACAAATAGTTCTTGCAATAGATCACCACGAAACCCACAAACAATTTGCAGAAAATTCCTATGTAAAGTGTTTAGCATCAAACTGTGAAAACATTTTTGAATTAGGTAATTTATTAAATATTACATTTACAAAAACAATAGCAAATGCCATATATACAGGTATGGCTACCGACACAGGTTGCTTTAAATTTACAAATACTACAGCTGAAACACACATTGTTGCAGCTAAACTTATGCAATATGGTTGTGACGCTCATAAAATAAATAAAGCAATGTTTGACACTGTTTCAAAAAATAAAAAAGCACTCGAAGCGTATGTAATAGGAAATATGCAATATTATCATAACGATGAAGTTGCTTTTGCCTATACTACAAAGGAAATCTTAAAACGCTTTGGTGTTACAGAAGATCAGGTAGAGGGTATCTCTGCAATTCCTCGCACAATAGAGGGTGTAAAGGTTGGCATAACTCTAAGAGAAAAAGATGAAACATCGTTTAAGATTTCAATAAGAAGTAACGACAATATCTGTGCAAATCAAATATGTGCAAGATTTGGTGGTGGTGGTCATAAGGCTGCCGCTGGCTGTGTAATTGAGGGTACAGTTGAACAGGTAAGAGATACTCTTTTACCTGTTGTTTACGAGTTTTTAGAAAAGTAGGTTTATCTATGGACGGAATAATAGTTATAAATAAGCCCGAAAAATTCACTTCATTTGATGTTGTAGCTGTAATGCGTGGTGTTGCTAAAACAAAAAAGGTGGGGCATACAGGTACACTTGACCCTATGGCTACTGGTGTACTTCCTTTGCTTTTTGGAAATGCAACAAAGGCACAGTCGCTCTTACCAGATAGCAGTAAAGAATATATAGCTGAATTTAAGCTTGGACTAACTACAGATACTCTTGATATATGGGGTACAGTTAAAGAAAATAAAACCGTTTCTATATCGGCTAACGATATAGAAACACTTTTGCCTAAATTTACAGGTGATATTCTACAATTACCACCAATGTACTCAGCTGTGCAAAAGGACGGAAAAAGACTTTATGAGCTAGCTAGACAGGGAATAGAAGTAGAGCGTGAAAAACGTCCTATAAATATAGGTACTTTAAAGCTGTTGAATTATGATGAATCTAATTACACTGGCAAGCTATTGATTTCCTGTTCCAAAGGTACATATATTCGTTCGTTAATAGATGATATTGGTGCAGAGCTTGGCTGTGGTGCTGTTATGACTTCACTTTGCAGAACCTCTGCCTGTGGCTTTACACTTGAAAATGCTATCACAATAGAAGAAGCAAAAGAGCTTGCAAATTTAAATAATCTCCAAAGTGTTCTTCATAGTGTAGAGGGTGTTTTTACACCTTACAGACAGGTTATAGTATCTCAACCACAAGCAAAGAGATTTTGTAATGGTGGACAATTGGATTTATCAAGATTAAAAATTAAAAACCTCACAGATGGTGAAATTATAAGGGTAAAATGTCAGGATAATAAATTTATAGGTTTAGGTAAAGCAGATTTTAGCAATAACTGGTTAGCTATTTATAAATTATTTGACAATATAATATAAACTATATCGGCAAACGATATAGTTTATGAATGTAGTTATGAATGCAGTATTGTTTGAAAGGAGGAATTTTCTTGAAAACAGGAATAGTTTTAGAGGGTGGAGGAAAAAGAGGTATTTATGTTGCTGGTGTTTTAGATGTTTTACACGAACATAATATTTTTGTAGATGGTATCATAGGTACGTCAGCAGGTGCAGTAAATGCTTGTTCTTATGTATCAAAGCAGTACGAAAGAAATATACGTTATAATGTAAGATTTGCAAAAGAGAAAAGGTATATGAGCCTTTACTCATTGATAACCACAGGAAATGTAGTTGGTACAGATTTTGCGTATAATTTATTACCAAATAAACTTGAGCCCTTTGATTACGACACCTTTGAAAATTCAGATATAGATTATTATGTAACCTGTAGCAATGTAGAAACAGGTAAAGCTGAATACATAAAATGTGATTCTTTGCGTGGAAAAAAGATGGATTACCTAAGAGCATCTGCATCTTTGCCGTATGTTTCACAAATAGTAGAAATAGACGGTCTAAAACTTTTAGATGGTGGAATATGTGACAGTATTCCGTTAAAAGCTTTTCAAAATATGGGCTATACAAAAAATCTTGTAGTTCTTACACGTCCAAAGGGATATGTAAAAAAACCTGAAAATACTATGCTTGCAAAGCTATATTACGGTAAATATCCTGAATTTATCTCTGCAATGAAAAACAGATATGCAGTGTACAACAGAACGATTAAATATATAGAAGAGCAAGAAAAGTTGGGTAATATACTTGTAATGCGACCAAGTAAGTATATAAAGGTAGGCAGAATGGAACAAAATCCAGATGTTATACAAGATATGTATGAGCTTGGAAAATCTGACGCAAATCAAATGCTTCAAGAAATTTCATTGTTTTTAAATAAAATACCAAGTAGTAAATAATCTTAAAGTGTGGTGGTTAGAGTGACTACCACGCTTTTGTTTTTTGACAAATACATATATAAATCTACAACAGCATAATAGTTCAATGAGGTGATTTTATGGCAATAGTGGCAGAATACCATTTTGGTAATACAGTATGCCTTATTGATGATTCATATATTGTAAAAACTCAGGAAGATCATAATCAAATTTTAAATAATGTCGCAAAAATTTGGACAGATGCAGAAAGAAGAAAAATACAAAATGAAATTATTGTTTATGATAAATAATTGAAGTTGTAGCAGATTTTATAAAATTTATTACCACATAAAAAGCACAGGCTTCGGTCGAATATCCCGAAGCCTGTGCTTTTATATTTCTTTTTTTACAAGCTCAATCAATCTGAGCAAATCATCATAAGTGCATAATTTTCCAGCTTCATTTCTGAATGCAGCTGCACCATGAAAGCCCTTTAAATAGTATGCAACGTGTTTTCGTGCTTCTTTCATACCAATTTTTTCGCCTTTATAGTCACAGATTTTTTTAATATGCTTTTGCAACACCTGTAATCGTTCCTCTGCTGTTGGCATAGGTATTTCTTTGTTATTATAAATATATTCATTAATCTGTTTGAAAATCCAAGGATTACCAAGACTTGCTCTACCTACCATTACCATATCACAGCCTGTTTGTTCTAACATTTGCTTTGCAGTTTTTCCGCTAACAACATCGCCATTTCCAAGTATAGGTACATCAAATTCATTTTTCAGCTTTGCAATAATCTCCCAATCAGCAAATGGTTTGTACATCTGCTTGGCTGTTCTACCATGAATTGTTATTGCAGCAGCACCATTATCAACACAATATCTTGCAACCTCTAAAGCTGTAAGTGTATCGTCATCATATCCTTTTCTTATTTTAATGGTTACAGGCACATCAACAACTGAGGTTACTGCTTTTACAATCTCACCACAAAGCTTAGGGGTTTTCATAAGTGCACAGCCACAACCATTTCCGCTTATTTTAGGTGCCGGACATCCCATATTAATATCAAGAATATCAGGTTTAAATTGCATAGCTGTTTTTGCAGCTACTGCCATAGTATCTGGTTCATTTCCAAAAAGCTGTACAGCACAGGGGTGTTCAACCTCTGAAATTTCCATAAGCTCAGTTGAACGCTCATTTTTATAAGAAACACCTTTTGAGCTTACCATTTCACTAACAACGTAAGCTGCACCCATTTCTTTGCATATTTCTCTGAATGCTCTATCTGCAACTCCTGCCATAGGTGCAAGACCAACAATACCATTTATTTCCACGTTTTTTATCTTCATACTGTCACCCTTTTAAGCGATATAATTCCATATGCAATTATATCATAGAAGTATTTATTGTCAAATAATTTAAAGCAATGAAAAAGACCCTGATTTTGAATCAAGGTCGTAATAAATATGTTGCTTATTAATGACATCCGTGGCAGTCACCACTGCAACTATGTTCTTCTTCGCCGTGGTGATGATTACAGAAAGAATCTAAATTATACATCAGTGTTCCGTTTAATAGCTTTTCTACTGCATTATCAGCCATACCTGCTACACCAGGATAAATTTCTATACCAAATTTATTTAGCATATTTTTTGCACCTGTTCCTATTCCACCACAGATTACACAGTTTACCATATTGCTTCTTAAAAGCTCTGAAAGTCCTGTGTGTCCAGTTATATCAGAATTAACAATCTGTGTATCTGTCACTTTAAAATCTACAACATTATAAATTTTAAATACTGTAGATTTTCCAAAATGTTGAAAAATCATTCCATTTTCATAAGGTACTGCAATTTTCATTTTTAAACATCTCCTAAAATTAATTTCCTTTTTTTCTTTTATGTGTAGCCATTACAACTGAAATAACAATTATTATTCCTATGGCTATAGCAATCCATAATCCAAGTGCTATGAACAAATTGCCTTCTCCAGCATCTGTGATTGCAAATCTGTCAATAAACGGAGCATCGGTATATGTTTCCGTTAATATTTCAGGCTCATAAACTTCAGTTGGAGGTTGAGTTGGTGGCTCGTATGAATAATCGTAATCCTCGTTTTCGGTTGGAGCATATAGCACTGTTACCTCTTCAGTTGGAGGTTCGGTTGATTCAGGCTCATATATATCATCATTTGTAATATCTGTATATGTTTCAGATTCTGTTACTGTTTCTGTTGCATTTATATATTCCTGAACATCGTTTACAGTGTTATCAATTGCACTGCTTACGTTATTCCAAATATCATCAAGATATACTTCTGCATCATCTAAAGCACCATTTACACCATCCTGAAATTCATTTAGATAATCTTCAGGTACAGCAAAAGCTGTTGTGGTGGATATTCCTGTTAAGAAGATAAAAATAAAAATAATAGATAATATGTTCTTTAAATTTCTTTTCATTTTGCTCCTCCAATAACAAATAAAATTCAGACAGAACAACATATTTACTATGGTATAATAATTATAATACAAAATTTATCTTTGTCTACAAAATA
>JAXJQK010000126.1:0-7715 GCA_036311185.1 Acutalibacteraceae bacterium
CAAAGTGCTTGATAATATTTCGCTGTCTGTTAAAGAGGGTGAGTTTGTAGCACTGCTTGGACATAATGGTTGTGGTAAATCCACAATGGCAAAGCTTTTTAATGTATTGCTTTCGCCAGATGAGGGTACCGTTACAATAGATGGTATCACACCAAAAACAGAAGATGATGTATATGAAATACGTAGTAGAGTTGGTTTAGTGCTACAAAACCCCGACAATCAGCTTGTAGCTACAATAGTAGAGGAAGATGTAGCCTTTGGCCCTGAAAATCTAGGTATACCACCAAAGGAGATACGAGAGCGTGTAGATAATGCTTTAAAGGCTGTTGATATGTACCACTATCGTAAGCACGCACCTCATAAGCTGTCAGGTGGACAAAAGCAGAGAGTAGCTATTGCAGGAATAATTGCAATGGAGCCAAAATGCATAGTATTAGACGAGCCAACAGCAATGCTTGACCCGAAGGGTAGGCAAGAGGTAATGCAAACCATAAAAAAGCTAAACGAAGAGCATAATATAACAATAGTTCTGATTACCCATTATATGGACGAGGCTGTACAGGCTGACAGAGTAATTGTAATGGATAAGGGTAAGGTGCTTACACAGGGCACACCACAGCAGGTTTTCAGCAATGTAGAGCTACTTAAAAGCCACGCATTAGATGTACCACAATCAGTAGAGCTTATGTATCTTTTGCAACAAAATGGTGTAAACATAAGCACTTTACCATTAACACCACAGAAATGTGTTGAAATGCTGGAAGAGTTAATTGACAGTATAAAATGATTACTGTAAAAAATCTTGCAAGGAGTTGAAATAATGAGCATTGTAGAAGTAAAAAATCTAACCTATAAATACGCAGTAGGAACACCCTTTGAAAAAACAGCGGTAGAAAATGTATCGTTTTCTATAAATAAGGGCGAGGTTGTAGGTGTTATAGGTCACACAGGCTCAGGTAAATCAACTCTAGTACAAATGCTTAACGGACTTGTAAAACCAAGCAATGGAAATGTATTTATAGATGGCAAGGATATATGGGCAGAGCCTAAGAAAATAAGAAATATAAGATTTAAGGTAGGTATGGTTTTTCAGTACCCAGAGTATCAGCTTTTTGAGGATACAGTAGAAAAGGATATAGCATTTGGCCCTACCAATATGAATTTGTCACAGAATGATATAGAAGAACGTGTAAAGCAAGCCTCAGCATTTGCAGGCTTGCCTGATGAGCTTCTAAAAAAGTCACCATTTGATTTATCGGGTGGTGAAAAGCGTAGAGTTGCTATTGCAGGTGTAATAGCAATGGATCCAGAGGTTCTTATTTTAGACGAACCAACAGCAGGCTTAGACCCAATGGGTAGAGAAAAACTGCTTAAACAAATAAGTAAATATCATAAAGATAGGGGAAATACCATTTTAATTGTTTCGCACAGTATGGAGGATATCGCAAGAATTTCTGACAGAGTGCTTGTTATGAACAAGGGTAAAATGGAGTTTTTAAGTACCCCCGAAAATGTTTTTGCACAGGGGGATAAACTAAACGAAATGGGGTTAAAAATCCCACAAATTACGCAAATAATGAACACCCTGCACCAACAGGGCTACAACGTTAATAAGGGTGTTCTTACTATAGAAGAGGCTGTAAAACAGCTTTTACCAATACTTAATAAGGGGGCAGGTAATTGATACGTGATATAACGCTGGGACAATTTTTCCCTGGAAATTCAATTATTCATAAGCTTGACCCACGAGTAAAAATATTATTGATTGTAGCATTTATAATCTTACTATTTTTAACAAGTAATTTTATCTCACTGGCATTTATGACAGTAGTTATTTTTGCAGTAATACTGCTTACAAAAATACCTGTTAAAATGTATTTTAAGGGGTTAAAGTCAATTTTATTTATTCTTATTTTTACCTCTGTATTAAATGTTTTTTATGGTACAGGCGAACCACTGTGGCAACTTGGTATTATAAAAATAACAGCATCGGGTATAAACAGAGCGATTTTTGTAACTGTACGAATTATTGCACTTATTCTTACAAGCTCAGTTCTTACCTATACTACATCACCAACTGACCTTACAGACGCACTAGAGCGACTAATGAAGCCACTTACAATTTTTCATATTAAGGTTCACGAAATAGCAATGATGATGACAATAGCACTTCGCTTTGTTCCAACATTGCTGGAAGAAACCGATAAAATTATGAATGCACAAAAATCA
Organism: Acutalibacteraceae bacterium; assembly: GCA_036311185.1. GTDB lineage: Bacteria > Bacillota > Clostridia > Oscillospirales > Acutalibacteraceae > CAG-964. The sequence goes on from JAXJQK010000126.1 coordinate 2,230, forward strand.
AGAGGTGCAGATATGGAGAGTGGGGGAGTTATAAAAAGAGTAAAGGCAATGGTGCCTGTGCTGGTACCTTTGTTTGTGTCAGCATTTAACAGAGCCTATGAGCTTGCAGTGGCTATGGAGTGCCGTTGCTATCGAGGTGGAAATGGCAGAACAAGAATGAAAACTCTTCATATAACAAAGAAGGATATAATTGCAATTTTAGCTTCAGTTGTAATATTAGCAATAGTAATTTTATTAAATGTAATGTTCGGAGCAATAGAGAAATGAGAAATTTTTTAATAACAATTTCATATAATGGCAGTAAATACCACGGCTGGCAAATTCAAAATAATGCTTTGGCTGTACAAGAGGTTTTTCAAAATGCACTTGAAAATATTATTCAAAAAACTCCCTATGAAATAAAAGGTTGTTCAAGAACAGACAGTGGTGTGCACGCAAATATGTATTGCATAAGCCTTAAAATGGAGCATAGCATACCTTGCCACCGTTTACTTACAGCACTAAACAGATTTTTACCTTTAGATATTGCAGTGCTTGATGTAGAAGAAAAGCCACTTGATTTTCACGCAAGATACAGCTGTAAAAGTAAGCAGTATGTATATAAAATATGGAATAGTCAGGTGCGTAACCCATTTTTAGATGGTTTGGCTTATCATTATAAATATCCTATTGATGTAGAAGTACTTAACAAGGCTTGTAAGGCTTATATAGGTAAGCACGATTTCACATCGTTCTGCACAATAGATAATCGTAAAATGGAGGATATGACACGAAATGTTCTCGATTTTACAGTAGAGCGACAGGGTGATATGGTACTGCTTACAGTAGAGGCAGACGGATTTTTATATAATATGGTTCGCATTATGGTGGGTACACTTATAAGAATAGCAGAGGGGAAATTTGAACCTGACTGTATAGAGGGTATAATAAACGCAAAAGACAGAGCAAAAGCAGGTCCTACAGCTCCAGCTTGTGGCTTGTATCTTAATAAGGTCAGGTATTAATTAGGGGATATTAGATATTATATGTAATAAAAGGAAGTGTAAGCAGTGAAGTGGAAAAAAAGCAAGAGAGAAATGCTTAGCTATGAGGATAAACCAATAGAAGAATACGAACGAGAAGAATATAGAAGAAAGCCTAAATTAGAGCCAAAGCTACCTAAAAATAAGATGAAAATTCTTATTGGGATTTTAGTTGTTTTGGTGGTAGCAGTAGCTGGTGTTGGTTTGTGGGAATATATTGCCCCTGATGCTTTGTTCAACAGTGTTGCATCGTCAAAGGTAAAGGGCGATGGATTTCCTGTAAAAATAGAGGGAAAGGTTGTAGAAGAAAGTGATACCTGTGTGCTTAATAATAACCTTGCGTATATAAGCGAAACACAGTTTCAGGTAATAAATAGTAATGGTGGTTTGGTTGTAGATAAAAGAATTAAATTTGCTTCACCAGCTATAACCTCTTGTGGAACATCATCTATAATTTACGACAGAGATGGTAAAAATTATGAGATAGAAAATAGTCTTGGAACACAGTACAAGGGTGAAGCTGATGATGATATTTTTTCTGCTGTAATGCTGGAGAATGGTTGCTATGCTTTACTGACTAAAAAATCAGGCTATACTGCTAAACTTACTGTATTTAATAGTAATCATACACAGAAATATGCTTACTATTTTTCAGAATGTTATACAACAGATGTTTCACTTAATAAGGATGCTACAAGGGCTGTAGTATGTGGACTTAATGCATCTGAGGGAAATATTGTTTCAAAAATATATGTTTTAGACTTCACAAAAGAAGAGCCTGTGGCTAAAATGGATTTTAAAGGTAATACTATTTACGATGTTGAATTTTTAGAAAATGGTAATATTGCAGCAGTGGGCGATTTATCAACTATGATTATTACCTCTGATTATCAGCAAAAATATGAATTTACCTACAATGGCTACAATCTTACAAGCAGAGCAATAGATAAAGACGGAATATATCTTTCTCTGTCACCGTTTATAGACGGAAAAAGCTGTGAGATATGGCACATTTCACAAGCAGGATTAACTACAATAACTAAAACAGGTCTTTCAGCTATTTCTATGGATAATAATGGAAATACGGTTGCAATATTAAGCGATAATAAAATAACAACCTTTAATACAGCAACGCAGAAAAAGATTGATGAATATAATGCAGGTATTGATGCAAAGAGTATTAGATTTGCAAATGAAAATACTATTTATGTTGTAGGTACAAGTGAAATAAGAGAGGTAAAATTGCTTTAGTTTAAATAATTAACAATTTGATAATTGTATTTTAAGATATAATATGGTATATTAATTCAAATGCAATTGTGCGAGGTTTAATGTGAATACTTTCGATTTAATAATGGTAATAGTTATATTAATTTTTTCCATTGTAGGCTTTGCCAGAGGTGCAGTTAAGACAATAATATCCTTTGTAGGTGCTATTTTAAGCTATGTGTTGTCTTATACATTGGGTAAAAGATTGGCTGAGCCTGTGTATAATTATTTTTTGAAAGAGTCTGTTGAAAAAGAGATCTCATTACAGGTGACTGATTTGCTTGAAAATGGAAATGGTAATATAGGAGATTCTATAGCAGAGTCGTTACCTGATTCGTTGCAGATTTTTGTTAGTGATACTGATTTAATAAATTCTTTAAATAATGTTGTAGGAGATACTAATGCACAGGTGGTAGAGTCTGCCACGCATATTATTCATCAGGTTGCAGAGCCTATTTTTATTAGCTTGTTGTCCATATGTCTTACAATAGTGTTGTTTATGATTTTTAATGCAGTAGTGTCTGTGGTATTACATTTATCTAATTTTATTGACAAAATTCCTGTAGTAGGCAAAGCTAACAGAATAGTAGGTGCTGTAATAGGCTTTATGTCAGGGTTAGTTCTTACCTTTGCTACAGTTTTTGTATTTACACAATTTACTCCATTTATTTTAAATGATTCTAAATTTAATAACAATGTTCAAGAAACATCTTTGTTCTTTAAAATTTTTGCAGACGATGAAAGTACGGCTTATATTGCAGATAAATATTTTGCAACAGAGCTTAGTACAGAGGGAGAGTAAGAGTATTAATGAATAGTAATGAAGAAAAGATGGCTGTAAACGGTGTTACAATTAATTTGGAACGTGACGCTGTATTTACAATACCAAATATTATTTCATTTACACGAATATTGTTGATTATTCCTTTTATAGTGTTTTTTCTGCTGAGGAAATATTTTATAGCCTTTGGCTTTATACTGCTGTCGGGGATAAGTGATTGTTTAGATGGTTTTCTTGTAAGAAAGTTAAATCAAATTTCAGATCTTGGTAAACTTTTAGACCCTGTGGCTGATAAACTTACAGTAATTTCAGTAGTAATTTGTATGGGGAATTTAATACCAGAAATTTTTCCGATTGCTGTAGTTCTTATAATTAAAGATGTATTAATGTTAATTGGAGGCTTTTATTTATTAAAAAAAGAAATTATACCACCTCCAGCAAAATGGTATGGTAAAGTGGCTACTATTGTTTTTTATGTATCAATGGTAACTATTGTGTTTTTTAGAGGCTTTTTAGAATATGAAGTTTATTTGCTTACAATGATTTTATTAAGTCTTACATTTATTGTTATGATGTTTGCACTAATTAAATATGCAATTGTTTTTAAAAATCTGTTAAAAGAAAAAAGAAATAGTAATTAATAAATTTTAAGAAATAGAGGATATATATATGTTATGTTGCAAGTGTAATAAAAGACCAGCTATTGTCTTTGTTTCAGACACAACTAATAATAATTCTACAAGGGGTTATTGTCTTAGTTGTGCAAATGAGCTTGGTATTAAGCCTGTAAAGGATCTAATGAAGAATATGGGCATTACAGATGACCAGCTTGAAAATATGCAAGAGTCAATGGATAGCCTTATGAGTATGAGTGAGAATGGTGAAATGCCCGATTTAGAAGAGCTTATGGGTGGTGCAGATATAGCATCTCTTATGGGAATGAATGGCGACCTTATGGCAGATGATGAAGATGACAGCCCAGATAAATTCACACAGGGTGGGGCACCAACTTTTCCATTTAATATTTTTGGTGGAGGAGCACAAAACAAAAATAAAACAGATAATCCTAAGAAAAATAAAAAGAAAAAAGAGTCAAATCGTAAGCATATAGATGCTTACTGTACAAATCTTACAGAAAGAGCCAAAAACGGTAAGCTAGATCGAGTAATTGGCAGAGATAAGGAAATAGCAAGAGTAATTCAAATTTTGTCACGTAGAAGTAAGAATAACCCTTGTCTTATCGGTGAGCCTGGTGTAGGTAAAACAGCTATTGCAGAGGGTCTTGCTCTTAGAATTGCTCAGGGTGATGTACCACAGCGTTTAAAGGATAAAGAAATACAGCTTCTTGACCTTACAGCACTTATTGCAGGTACACAGTTCAGAGGTCAGTTTGAAAGTAGAATTAAGGGATTAACAGCTGAGGTTAAAGCAGCAGGTAATATCATTCTGTTTATTGACGAGGTTCATAATCTTGTAGGTACAGGCGATTCAGAGGGAACAATGAATGCTGCTAATATATTAAAGCCAGCACTTTCACGTGGCGAAATTCAGGTTATCGGTGCTACAACATTTAATGAATATAGAAAATACATAGAAAAGGATGCTGCCCTTGAAAGACGTTTTCAGCCCGTAACAGTAAATGAGCCTTCTATAAAGGATACTATAGATGTTCTTACAGGTGTAAAGGATTACTACGAAAAGCACCACCGTGTAGCAGTACCTGAGCAGGTAGTACGCAGAGCAGTTGTGCTTTCTGAAAGATATATAACAGACAGATTTTTACCAGATAAGGCTATCGACCTTCTTGATGAGGCTTGTGCCTGTGCAGCGTTAAGCTGTAAGGCTATGGAAAAATACGACAAGCTTTGCGATAATTTAAGATATTTAAAGGTTCGTGAGGAAGAGCTTGCAGAAAATCAGGAAGCTATAGATTATGAGGCAATAGCAAAAATACGTTCAGAAATGGCACAAACTCAGGAAAAAATAAAAGAGATTGAGCCTGAAGCATTGGGTGTTACAGTAGAGGATAAGCACCTTGCACAGGTAATAGAGCTTTGGACAGGAATCCCAGCACAAAGAGTAGAGGAAAACGAGCTTAATAAACTTTCTGATCTTGAGTGTGCTATGAAAAAGCATATTATAGGACAGGATGAGGCTGTAAATGCTATTGCTAAGGCTGTACGCAGAAGCAGAGTACAGATAAGTCCACGTGGAAGACCTGCATCATTTATCTTTGTAGGCCCTACAGGTGTAGGTAAAACAGAGCTTGTAAAGGTTCTGGCTGGAGAGCTTTTCGATACTCCAGAAACACTTATAAGACTTGATATGTCAGAGTATATGGAGAAGCACGCTGTATCTAAAATTATAGGTTCACCTCCAGGATATGTTGGCTATGATGAAGCAGGACAGGTTAC
>JAXJQK010000127.1:0-11801 GCA_036311185.1 Acutalibacteraceae bacterium
ACCAAATATCTATCTTTTCAATTTTACTTAATCCACTATTTTTCAAAATAGAACAATTTTCTAATTCTTTTATAGGAAGTCCTTTTTCGATTAAACGTATTCCATTTTCTCTTAACTCACCTTTAGGAGCGATATTCAAATACTTAAAAGCAAGTCTAATATTTCTCATAAAAATGAGCTTATATGTATCTTCTCCTTTAATTGGAGCAAGAAACTCTTCTTCTAAATTAACAGTTTTTATAAATGTGGTAATCTGTGCTTCGTTATACTTTAAGCTGGTACTATGGCCATTGCGATAAAAATGCTCATAAAGTACATCACTGATTATTGCTACAGAGTTACATTTTATATAACAAGCATTATTAAAAAATACATCTTCGTTTCCGTTTTTAAATGTTTCATCAAAATATAAGCTGTTTTCTAATATAAAGGATTTTAAATATAATCCGTTCCAAACGGAGCTCATAATACCTGATGCCTTTAGTAAGTAATATTTATTTAAAAATTCATCCTTAGAATATATTTTAGTTTCATTCCAAGAACATACTCTATATCCAATATGGTTACCTTCTAAATCTACAGTTGTATTTTTTCTGCCACACTTTATGAAATCAACCTTCTTTATAGATAATTGGTTAACCATTACCTCAAGAAAATTCTTTTCATATACATCATCATTATCAATAAATGTAATATATTCGCCTTTTGCTTCGTTAATTCCTAGATTTCGTGCACTACACACACCACCGTTAGGCTTATGAATTGTACGAATTCTTTCATCCTTAGTTTCAAATTCATCACATATAGATGGACTATTATCTGTGGAACCGTCATCAATCAATAATAATTCAAATTCACCGTATGTTTGTGCCAAAACACTATTTATTGCTTCGTTAAGATATTTTTCAGAATTGTATACAGGCATAATAATAGTTATAAGCATATTTTTATTCATCATACTCACCCCTCTAAATCATAGTTAATTCTATGTTTTTGTACTGTAACCTTAACTCGTTATCGTTTTATTTTTTTGATGTAAGCTCTACAAAAGTTTTATGACAAGCTTCAGCGATTTTATCCCAAGAATACTTCTTTGCTAATTCCAGTGCATTATTTCTCTTGTTAGTTAAATCGTTGACATCTTTTATTAAATTATCGAGTGCGGATGTAATAGACTCTACATCTGTATCAGCACCCCAACCTGCACCGTATTTATCAACATCTTCTCTCATATTGCTACCCTGTGTAACAAAACAAGGTAAACCGTAGGATAATGCCTCTAATACAGACATTGGCATTCCCTCAAAACGTGATGTATGAATGAAAAAGTCTGCATCTAGCAATACTTTTTCTTTTTCAGTGCCAAAAACTGCACCGTTTACACCAACTATATCCTCAATATTCTTTTCTTTTACAAGCTTTATAGCATCCTCTGCTGAGCCTGATGGACTTTCTGGACCATATAATTCAAAGCGAATATTTGCTTTAGCAAGCTCATTATGTTTATTTGCAAGGGCTTCAGCCAATAGGTCAAGTCCCTTTTGCCATACGTTATAGCGACCAACAAATACGCCAACTATTTTATCTCTTTCAGCGTGTGAACCAATAGAATGAAGGTCCATTCCGTTAGCAGCTATATATGAATGACCGCTATAAAAATCACGGCTATCTTCAAATTCCTGATCAGATAAAAACTGTACAGATGCTGCATCCTTAGCGAATTTTGAGAAGAAAAGAATACTGAATATCAGCTTTTTATACTTTTTATTCTCCAAATATTTTTTAGTCATCTGACATCTTGGAATAATAACATATGGAATTTTTGCTTTTCTTATCTGACCTGCAACAAAAATAAATTCCTTTTTGAAGAACTCTTCAAATATAACAATATCAGGACGATTAAAAGGGGCAGGTAATTGCTCCAGCTTAAAATCCTTTGGAGATGAATAATGATACATATTTTTGTCAAACATTGACTCATCTTCTACAGGAGAAAGATTAACCCAGTAAACGGAATCAACTTTACTTTGTGCCTGTATTTGCTTTGGAACACTGTATGTAGGACCTGCATGCTTTCTTCCAGCTATTGCAGATAGAAATAAGATATTCATACTTTTTACCTTGCCTTTTATCTTAATTTTTTCAAAAATGCTTTAAGTTGCCACGGAATTCTATTTTTTATGATATTCTTTGCACTGCTTTTAGGCTTTAGTGCATTATCAAAAATATCCTTATCGTTAATATCAAATCTTATTCTTTCAGCTTTTGTAGGGCAATCTAAGCTAGGGTTAAATTTTGCAGCAACATCATAGGTTGTTTCTTCATAAATCAACTGATTTTTTATCTCTTCAAATAGCTCATTTGCAACTTCTGTATTAACTAAAACCATTGATGCTCCATTATTTACAGGGAAATTTTTCAACTGTCTTTCTACACCCCAAAAATCTCCTACTGTAAAGTCTGCAATTCTTGCCTTACCCTTAAAGCTACAATTATAACAGCTTTCTCTTAGGATTCTTCCGTTTAGAAATGCTGAATAATAAGGGTCTTCATAGGCTTGACCTTTATATTCCTTATTGTTACATACATATACAAACTGGCTATGCTCACCTGTAGGACGCATTTTTTTACTTCTGAACCTAAATTCTGTAACCTTGCCTCCACGTTTATTGCCCAACCATTCAAGATACTTATTAAACAGACCTGATGAAGGAACACCGTGGCATACAACCTCGATTGTTATAAGATTACTTTGGTTATTGCCTACATAGCTTAAAAGTCCAGCAATTTGACATCCTGTGCCACAGAACAAAATCTTTTTTTCGTTCTTTAGCTGTTCTTTTATATCAGCAAAAGACTGGCTTACATCTGACTGCACATATTTTGAACCATGTAAGCGTTTAAGCTCACTGATATTATCTATTCTTATATGCTTTACTGTTAAATTATCAGTATATGAAGCACCATAGACATATCCCCCATTTTGTAGAATATGACTTGCAAGTGCACCGAAAATTCCACCAGATGTACTATTATGTAATAGCTGAGAATCTTTTACTACTACTGCATATGCTCTTTTGTTAGAGTTTAAGCTTTCACTATGCTTTGCACACTTTTTTACACACAAACCACACTGAACACATTTAGCTTCATCAATTACAGGTATTAAAAAGCCTTCTTCATTCTCTGCCATTGAAATTGCTTTCTTTGGACAAACCAACGAGCAAACTCCACAGCCTGTACAATGCTTGTCGTAACAAATATTATTCATTATAAATCAACCTATATCTTCAATAGAATCAAAAAGCCATTTTTTAGCTTTATTAGAATTTAACTCAATTTTTTCGTTTATTTTCAGAAATTCCTCTTGTTCAATAAATGCTTTGTTTATTGATGTATCAGCGTCAATTAAGCACTTATTCAAACCATACTCCTGAAGTAATGTATAAACTCTTGAATTTTGTGATTTGCTGTTAGAGTCTGCAAATCTTTTAAATACAAAAAATTGTTTTGAATATATCAATGAAAAAACGCAACCATGGAATGAATCGGTAACTACAGCCTCTGCATTAGCAATAAGGCTAATCCAATCAGCTGGACCTGCATCCTGCATTACATCTGCGTTAATATCATAAGATTCTTTACAGGTAGGAACTACAACAAGAGTACAATTCATTTCTTTTGCTATCTCTTCTGCTTTTTTGAAATACTTCTCGTTGTAGGTTAAAAAATATGCAAATACATATTTTTTATTAACAATATTATCTGATGCAATTTTATCCCACTCAGATTTATCCAATAATAATGTAGGGTCAACCAATACTGGTACATCTAAACCTACAATGTCTTTCACTATCTCTTTACCTTGATTTTCTCTTACTGAAATTTTACTGAAATCTTCTAAATAACCCTTTATTTTATCCTTTTTATTATCTGGAATTTGATTTACTGCAAAGCTACAAGCATATGCAATTTTTGTATCATTTTCTGAAAGATAATTAAAATAATACGCAGGATTTAATAGCATTGGTGACCAAATCTGATCACTGCCACAAAGATCTGCATCGTATTTTCCTTTTAGCTCTGACAAATCATCTGCCTTATAAAAAGGCTTAGTCAACATAAATTTAGAGCTTAGAAATTCGTTGAATTTATCTTCTTTAATTCTGAGTTTGTCTTGATCAGCTTTTTTTCTAGTTAACATAGCTTCAAATTTCTCAGAAAAAAGTGTGAAGGAGTTTTTGCTCTTTATTAAATTTTTAACCTTTTCTACAACTGTAGGTGAAAAATCTATATTTTGAACATCATAGCCTTCACTTCTTAAATAGTGCTGAAGAGCATAAGCCTGCAGAACTGTTCCATAATTTCCGTTATGAAGCCATGTCATAATTCCTATTTTCAATATTCTGCCCCCTATATATAATTAAACAAAGTGCTTAAGCCTCAGCCACTTTTTTAATTCTATTAATCACGCTGGAAAATATCACGTGTATAAACTTTATCCTTAACATCATCAAGACAGCTATCATAACGATTTGCAATAATAGCCTGACTTTTTGATTTAAATTCTTCAAAATTATTAACAACCTTACTACCGAAGAAGGTTTGTCCATCTTCAAGAGTTGGTTCGTAAATTATTACAGTTGCACCCTTAGCCTTAATACGCTTCATAACACCTTGAATAGATGACTGTCTGAAGTTGTCTGAATTACTCTTCATTGTAAGGCGATACACACCGATAATAACTTCATTTTCTTTTTCTGCGTTCCAGCTGTCATTTGCTTCGTATGCACCTGCAATTTCAAGTACTCTGTCTGCAATAAAGCTCTTACGAGTACGGTTAGATTCAACAATAGCCTGAATTAGATTTTCAGGAACATCTTCATAGTTTGCTAACAGCTGCTTTGTATCCTTTGGCAAACAGTATCCACCGTAACCAAAGCTTGGGTTATTGTAATGACCACCAATACGAGGGTCAAGACATACACCGTCAATAATTTGCTGAGTATTTAAGCCTTTCATCTCAGCGTATGTATCTAATTCATTAAAATAGCTTACACGCAAAGCAAGATATGTATTTGCAAATAGCTTAACAGCCTCAGCCTCTGTAAAGCCCATAAACAGAGTATCAACATCTTCTTTTATAGCACCCTCTTGTAGAAGCTCAGCGAAAAGCTTTGCAGCCTCTACTAAATGCTCATCATTCATATCTGTACCTACAATAATACGGCTTGGATACAGATTATCATATAAAGCCTTAGATTCACGTAGAAACTCTGGGCTGAAAATTATATTTTTAGAGCCTGTTTTCTCACGGATATGCTCAGTATAACCAACTGGAATGGTAGACTTAATAACCATAATAGCATCAGGATTTATTCTCATTACTGTATCTATAACCGTTTCGACAGCAGAGGTATCGAAGAAATTCTTTTTGCTGTCGTAATTAGTAGGTGCAGCAATAACAACGAAATCTGCGTCTTTATACGCAGATTCCTCATCAATAGTTGCTACTAAATTAAGTTCTTTTTCTGCCAGATACTTCTCTATATAATCATCCTGAATAGGACTTTTCTTGTTATTGATAAGCTCCACTTTTTCAGGAATAATGTCAAGAGCTACTACTGGATGATGCTGTGAAAGCAAGGTTGCAATAGATAAACCAACATAACCTGTTCCAGCAACAGCTATTTTTAAATCTTTTTTATCTTTCATTTCGTCTCCTCCAGAAAATGTGTATATCTGTAGTTATTACACAATTTCAGAAATTACATATAAAATTCTGCGTACCACTCGGCAAATTTACGTAAGCCATCTCTTAAAGAAGTACTTGGCTTAAAACCAAAATCTCTTTCCAATGCACTTGTATCAGCATACGTAACAGGTACATCACCTGGTTGCATTGGAACTAGCTCTTTGTGTGCTTCAAAATCATAATCAGCTGGAAGCACCTTTGCTCTGATTAGCTCCTCTTGAAGAATAGTAACAAAGTCAAGAAGATTTTCAGGCTGATTATTACCGATATTGTAAACTGCATAAGGTGGTAAAGGTAGATTATCCTCACCATTAACACGATCAGGAGCCTTTTGCATTACACGAACAACACCTTCAACAATATCATCAACATATGTAAAGTCACGTTTACAGTTTCCGTAATTGAAAATCTGTATTGTCTGACCTGCACGTAATTTATTAGTAAAACCAAAATACGCCATATCAGGACGACCTGCAGGACCATAAACAGTAAAGAAACGCAAGCCTGTAGACGGAATATTATAAAGCTTTGAGTATGAGTGAGCAAGCAACTCGTTAGATTTTTTAGTTGCAGCATAAAGACTTACAGGATTGTCAACCTTATCATCTGTAGAATATGGAACCTTTTTATTTGAGCCATAAACTGATGAGCTTGATGCATAAACTAGATGCTCAACACCTGTAGCACCATTATCATATGAATGACGACAAGCCTCAAGGATATTATAGAAGCCTATCAAGTTAGCCTCGATATATGCATCAGGATTTGTTATAGAATAACGTACACCAGCCTGTGCAGCCAAATTAACAACGATTTGTGGTTTGTATTCTTCAAAAATTTTATTAATAAGCTCTCTGTCGGCAATGCTACCCTTTATAAATACGAATGAGCTGTTGTTTGATAGCTCCTCTAAACGAGACTCTTTCAAACGAACATCATAGTAATCATTCATATTGTCAATACCGATTACCTTTGCATCAGGAACATCTTGAAAAATTCTTTTTACCAAATTAGAACCGATAAAGCCTGCGGCTCCTGTAACAAATATTGTTTTTCCTTTTAAATCAACCACGCTCATATGTTGTTACTCCCTATATAAATTTAACTCATCATACTTTCAAATAATTCACCATGCTGTTTTGATACACGCTTTGCATCATATTTTTCGTGAACATCTTTTAATCCCTGAGAAATTAGCTTATTTCTCAACTCTGCATCCTTATACAACTCTAACACAGCTGTACAAGCTGCACGAGGGTTGTCCATTGGAACTAATAGACCATTAACACGGTCTTTAACTATATTTGGTATGGCATCAACTGCTGTAACTACAACAGGCTTTCCTGCCATCATATATTCAGGAATTACAAGTCCGAAGCCTTCCCAACGGCTTAACAATGCTGCAATATCAAACAATTCCACATAGCTTAATGGATTATCTACCCAGCCTGTGATATGTATTGCATCAAGCATTTCATTTTTGTCAGCATATTTTTCTATTTTCATCTGCATTTCGCCTTCGCCGACTATAATAAAATATGCATTTGGAATATCCTCTTTTATTCTTCTTGCCATTCTTAAAAAGACATCAGGAGCTTTTTGCTCTGATAATCTGCCAACCATACCTACCACAAACGCATCTTCAGGAATTCCCAATTCTGCACGAGTTATCGTATTATTTTTATTTTTATTATAATCCTCTATATCTACTCCGTTAAAAATAACCTGTAGCTTTTTTTCGGAGCATATTTTTTTATCTAAAGCCGACTGTTTTTCTGCTTCGGAAATACAAATAATTTTATCAGAAAAAGGTGCCATAATCTTTTCTAAAGATTTATACATTAATAACTTCTTACTAGAGCCTCTCATATTAAAAGACCAACCATGAGGATTGTATATTGACTTATTCTTAATACCTAAATTCGCCAGTCTTGCTACTGCACCGGCTTTACTGGAATGTGAATATACAATATCAGGATTGTATTTTTTTATCAGCTTTCTTACAGCCTTAGCTGCCTTTAAATCCTGACCTCCGATTGAGCGTTGCATATCAATCTGCTCAAAAACATCTACAATATCCTTGAAATCCTCTTCCTTGTAATCATAAGAACACACCAAAATATTTTCGAATCTGTCTTTATCCATATATTTAAAAAGACTACGCAGATATCTAGCAACACCACCTGCAGCCTGGGCAATATGCATTATTTTTATTTTCTTTCCATTATTCATTTACCCACACCTCTTGAAGTATCGTTCATCTTATTTAAAACATTTTCTACTAATCTCTCATTAAAAAGTGATTAGTAGAAAATGTATATAATCAAAAATAATTATAGCATAAATCGCACAAAGCTATGTAAATTAGAATTTAAAAGTATCCTTTAAACCAAGCCATTTCTGGTCTTTATCACTTAGGTTAAGCTTTGTACCGTCTGAAAGAGTATATCCCTCTGCACTTGCAGAACCATTATACTCACCTACAAGATCAGGCCATTCAATACCGATTTCTGGGTCATTCCAAGCAAGACCGCCTTCATCGCCAGGATGATAAAAATCAGTAACCTTATAACAAAATTCAGCTGTTTCGCTTAATACTAAAAATCCGTGTGCAAAGCCCTCTGAAATATAGAACTGCTTTTTATTCTCCTCAGTAAGCTCTACGCCAAACCATTTTCCGTATGTTTCACTGCCCTCACGTAGATCTACAGCAACATCAAAAACGCTTCCTTTAATTACACGAACAAGCTTTCCCTGTGGAAACTGCTTTTGGAAATGCAAGCCTCTTAGTACACCCTTTACTGACATACTCTGGTTATCCTGTACGAATACCATATCAAGACCAGCCTCGTGCATATCGTTTTGGTTATATGTCTCTGTAAAATAACCTCTGCTGTCACCGTGAACTGTAGGTTCAATTATATATAAGCCCTCAATTGGAGCCTTAGTAACTTTTATCTGTCCCATTTTTTATTTCTCCTATCTGATTATTATTTTTCAATGATAAATCAATTGATTTCTTTCAGATATCTAGCTAAAGCATCTTGCCATGTTGGAAGTGGCTTAAAGCCCATTTCTACCAGCTTAGACTTGTCTAAACGGCTATTGAATGGTCTTGCAGCTTTTGAAAGTCCGTATTCTTCTGTTGTAACAGGAAGAACCTTTGTTGATAAACCAGCTTGCTTAAATATTTCGCAGGTAAAGTCGTACCAAGAAATATAACCACCCTCATTTGTTGCATGATAGTAGCCATATTTATCAGTTTCGATCATATCAACAAGCAAACGTGATAAATCTAATGTATATGTTGGTGTACCAATTTGGTCGCTTACTACCTTTACCGTATCGTATTTCTGACCAACGTTAAGCATTGTCTTTATAAAGTTCTTACCGTTAAGACCAAACACCCAAGCAATTCTTACTACAAAGAATTTATCTACTGTATTTGCCACAGCGAGCTCACCATCAAGCTTAGTTTTACCATAAACATTAAGAGGACTGTATTCCTTGCAATCAGGCTGCCAAGGCTGTGTACCCTGACCATTAAAAACATAGTCAGTAGAAATATATAGCATTTTAGCATCTATTTTCTTACAAACTGTAGCAATATTCTGTGTGCCTACAGCATTAACTTTTTTAACAGTTTCTTGCTTGTCCTCATCCTCTGCCAGATCAACAGCTGTCCAAGCTGCACAATGAATAACTGCATCAGGTGCAGCACTAGAAATGATATTATCAACAGATGTACTATCTGTAATATCCATTGATACATATGTCATTTTAGGTAAAATACTTTCTGCATTTATGCCTGCGTATTCGGCTGCTAGGTCAGAACCTACAACCTCATATCCTCTATCAGCAAGCTCATTGACAACATCATAACCAAGTTGTCCTGCAACACCTGTTACTAAAACCTTCATTGTTAATATCCTCCAAACTTAGCGATTGCCGTACATTTCTTCGTAATAATTCTGGTATTCTCCTGAAATAATTGTTTCCCACCACTCACGGTTTTCTAAGTACCATTTTATTGTCTTCTGGATACCATCCTTAAACATTGTCTCAGGAAGCCAACCTAACTCATTGTGAATCTTAGTTGGGTCAATAGCATAACGCATATCGTGACCCTTTCTGTCTGTTACATATGTAATAAGGCTTTCTGGCTTATCAAGAGCCTTACAAATAATTTTTACTATATCAATATTAGCCATTTCGTTATGACCACCGATGTTGTAAACCTCTCCAACCTTACCGTTATGGATAATCAAGTCAATAGCCTTACAGTGGTCTTCTACATATAACCAGTCACGTACATTCTCACCCTTACCATATACAGGCAATGGCTTATCGTTAAGAGCATTAGCAATCATAAGTGGAATAAGCTTCTCTGGGAAATGGTATGGACCATAGTTGTTAGAGCAACGGCTAATTGTTACAGGTAAACCGAATGTTCTGTTATAAGCAAGAACTAATAGATCTGCTGAAGCCTTTGAACTACTATAAGGACTGCTTGTGTGGATAGGTGTTTCCTCTGTGAAGAATAGGTCAGGTCTATCTAGTGGTAAATCACCGTAAACCTCATCAGTTGAAACCTGATGGTAACGCTTAATTCCGTATTTACGGCAAGCATCCATCAGAACAGCAGTACCAAGAATATTTGTCTTTAAAAAGATGTCAGGATTCTCGATTGATCTATCAACGTGAGACTCTGCTGCAAAGTTAACTATAATATCAGGATGCTCCTCTTCAAATAGCTGATAAACAGCATCTCTATCGCAGATGTCAGCCTTTACAAAACGGAAATTAGGATTATCCATTACAGGTGCAAGTGTTGATAGGTTACCCGCATATGTAAGCTTATCAAGACACACAATTCTATATTCTGGATATTTATCAAGCATATGGAATACAAAGTTTGAACCGATAAATCCGGCACCGCCTGTTACTATAATAGTCATATTAGTTTACCTCTTTCAAATGTTATAATTAATTGTTATAATAATTTATTTTATGCATCAATATATTTTCCATCAAGTACATCTTTAATATATTGACCATACTGATTTTTCTTTAAAACTTCATACACATCAAGCATATCCTCTTTGCTTATCCATCCGTTTAGATATGCAATTTCTTCAAGACATGCTATTTTACGATGCTGATGTGTTTCAATTGTTTTTACAAAATTAGTAGCCTCAACAAGACTTTCATGTGTACCTGTATCAAGCCATGTAAAGCCCTGACCTAAAAGCTCTACATTTAGCTGACCTTTTTCAAGATATATTCTGTTAAGATCAGTAATTTCAAGCTCGCCTCTTGCAGAAGGCTTTAGGTTTTTTGCATACTCAACAACATTGTTATCATAAAAGTACAAGCCAGTAACGCAATAGTTACTCTTTGGTTTTTCAGGCTTTTCTTCGATTGAAATAGCACGACCGTTGTTATCAAACTCAACAATACCAAAACGCTCAGGGTCATCTACATAGTAACCAAATACTGTAGCACCTTTACCTACCTCTGCATTTTCAACTGCTTTTTTAAGTCTATCGTTAAGTCCTTGACCAGCAAATATGTTATCACCTAACACCATTGCTACAGAGTCATCGCCTATAAAATCAGCACCTATAATAAATGCCTGTGCCAAGCCATCTGGTGAAGGCTGTATAGCATATGTAAGATTAACTCCAAATTGACTTCCGTCACCTAACAAAGCCTCAAAACGTGGTGTATCTACAGGAGTAGAAATAATAAGAATATCTCTGATACCTGCATTCATTAACACTGACATAGGATAATATATCATAGGCTTATCGTAAACAGGTAATAACTGTTTAGAAGTAACCTTTGTTAATGGATACAAACGTGTACCTGAACCACCGGCTAAAATAATACCTTTCATAATAACACACCTTTCATAACTTATGTCTGTTACACAGACAATAATAAATCAACAACCTTCTTTTTTAAATACCACAATAATTGTTTTAAAGAACAATTTGAAGTCTAATAACAAGCTTCTCTCTAAAATATATTTTCTGTCAAGCTC
>JAXJQK010000128.1:0-14568 GCA_036311185.1 Acutalibacteraceae bacterium
AAGTGAGGAAAAGGATAAAACAAAAACACATTTATAGGTTCCCTCTACTGTTTCTGTACGATAGCTTAAATTATTAGGACATTTTTCTTTTATTATATCTTCTATTGTTTTTTGCTTTTCCTGATTATTAGAAATATTTTTATCAAACTCCAAGGTAACTACACGTTCACCCACAAAATCATCTGTAATTTTCATAAGGTTTTCAACCTTAGTATGAGTTTCTCTACAGCCTGTAGTGGTAATTATTATTACAAAAGCCAATAAGACTACAGTTAACAGCTTTATTGAAATTTTAAACGTTTTCACTTATAACATCTCCTGTGTGATTTATCCTAAAACCCATTAAAAACAGCTTCTAAATCCCTTTTTCCTGTTCAAGCAATACAACTCTTGTTGGTGAGGCTTCTGCACCTTCTATTTTTATTGGAAGTGCAACCAAAATGTAATTTCCGTCTTTTATTTTTGATAAATCAAGATTTTCTATAACCAACACATCATTAATTGCAAGCTCTCTGTGCACACGCATTTCCTCAAGCTCAAAGCCTATTGATATGTTTTCGGTACCTACAAGCTCTATGCCGTATTCTTCCATAACAAACACAGCACTTAAAGACAGAACACCACCCTCAACACCTTTAATCAGAATTTTTTTATGACAACGTGGCAATATTCTTTCCATATCCTCCCCTGTAAGAACATCGTCAACTGTTATAACAGTACAACTACCGTAAAATCTTGACATAGGGTAATCGGTAATTGTTTTACCGTCATCTATAAAATGCTTTGGGGTATCAATATGAGTGCCTGCGTGATTGCAAAATTTTATTTTGGATAAATTATATTCATCACCACAATCTATTCTGTAAACCCATTGAAAATCAGTTACAGGGTCACCGTCATAAACGGGTGCAGATGTAATCTCTTTTGTTATATCATGTACTATCATAGCCTGTCCTCCAATACTATACACACTTTTATTTTACCATATTGTATAAAATAAATAAAGTTTTTTACTGAAAATAGTTACTTTATGCTGTTCTTTAAGGCATCATTTTATATAATAAAGTCTATATATAACATTAAAATATTGTTGACTTTTTAGTGTGTTTTGGTTATTATATATTATATAAATATATAGATAGTATGGAGGTAATTTTAAATGATAAAGAGAAATGACGATTGCCATAGCAAGCTTGCCATAATAATCGCAGCTATTGCTACAATTACAGCTATTGCTGCTACTGTATCTGCTCTTCTTGTTATAAAGGAGAAAAAGAGAAAGAAAGAAGAAAAAGAGCTTGACGAGTATTTGGATTGCTCAATTCAATAAATCATAACTATTTTATCTAGGTCGTATCTGAAAACTCAAAACAACTGTCTATTTTTACTAATACGGGCAATTTCTTCCCGAAAAATACTCGAAATACGTCAGTATTTCTCCGTTTTTTCGCTCGAACTTGCCTCGTATTAGCGAAATATTCAGTCATTTTTCTGTTTTCAGATACTCCCTAGTATATTAAATAATGATTGCTCTAATAGCCAGATATCTGTGTTTAGCAGATGTCTGGCTATTTCTTTTGTTGATTTATTGAAAAAACAAAACAGGTGGTATAAAACCACCTGTTCGTTTAAATCAGCTATTAAATTCAATTATTTTGCTTCTCTTTTTACTGTACGAATAACAACAAAGTTAAAATCGCCCTTATAGTCACTTTCTGAATCAACACCATCCAGATTTTCACATATTCTAAGGTAACGATTACTAGTACCAACACTAGGATCAGTTATATTATTTAACACAGTACCTGTCATAACTGAATATGAACCACTTTTGTTACTATAATTATCTTCATCAATAACATCACCTGATGCTACAGAAGTCTTATCAGCTGCTGTCATTTCAAAGTTGGTAGGCGATACCACTGCATAGTCAAGCAAATAGTTTGACTTTGTAGGATTTGAAAAAGATGAAGTTAATTGTTTTAAGGCAAAATTAACCTCTTTAATATTATCAACCTCAAGTATTGTTTCTGGTAGATTTGAACCAAGCTTATACTTGCCAATTGTATATTTAAAATCATCGGAACGATATATAAATATATCTATATATTTATGACTAGTTCTACGTTCAGCATCCTGTAGAGGCTCGGTATAACTACGTAAATCAATATATTTTCGTAGTGCCGTATAAACTGTGTCACTAGACGAAAAAGTGTCATCAGCGCTATTATCAACAAATTCTATATCAATAGCATTTTTAGCATACAAATTCAGATTATCTTGAAACAATGATATCGAACGCTCCGATTCGGATATTTCTCTCACTCTTCTAAATTCTTCTGCTGCCATAAACATTGCTTCAAAGGAAAGTGAAGCAATAATTGACAGAATAGCTACAGTAGCAATTAATTCTATTAGTGTTGTTCCTCGCTTACTCTTTACACGTTTTGTTAAACGCTTCATCGCTTCTGTTTTTAATAGCTTATTCATATTCAACCTCCCTCTAAAGCTTATGTTGCAGGCATTACACTTACTTCTCCCTCACAAGTAACAAATCCATTGTCAGAATAGTAAACATATGTTGTTATCTTGTAAACTTGATATGTGGAGCTACCTATTTCTTTTTGTTTACGGCTAAGGGTAAAGTATTGATATTTTTTGATAGGCTGTAATGATGTCCTAGCATCTAGAACATCATCGGCTTTTTGAGATTTAACATCTTCTACTCCACCTACTACCTGTTTAAGTTCTGCATACTGATCCTTGTCATATCCAATATCATTTTCTAATATTATGTCTGTATCATCGCAAACCCAATCCAGATATGTATTGGATCCATTATTGGCAAAACCGTCTCCACCAAATCTTACCATTCCATCCAACGTATACTCATTGGCAAATGTTTTATTCTCAACATTAGTAACAATTGCAGACATTATAATGTCACAATTTCGTTGAGCAAGAGATTGAGCATCGTTTTTCTCAGCACCTAACAATGCAGAACGATAGCTTATACTTACACCTCTTACCGATGCACTGATTACAACTAATAAAATCATAACAGCAACTATCAGTTCTATCAAAGTGAAGCCTTTTTTACTATTGAATTTTAGCTTTTTATTTTTCAATAGATTCTTCATATTATTTGGTACTCCTTAATTAATAGTAGTCACCAACTATCTTTACTTGTTGTGTTTCTTTAGATATTAACTTATAGTTTGAACCCGGCCATTCTATTCTCTTTTCAAGTTCTGCTCCGTCATAAATATTAATCTTAGTTTCGCTGTCTCCGTTTGCAGGTATTTTATATTCTCCTGATTCAAATACAACATATGCCTCATATTTATCAGGGGCTATACCCTTGTTGATGGTTCTGCCTCCGATTGCATTAAGTGTGTGTACATTCTTATCGCTGTCCATATTATTATCAGTATAATATAGCTTTGTAATTCCCTGATCAACATTAGTATTAGCTTCAAGAGCACCATATAATGTATGTTCGTGACTAGCATTATCCTCAATAGTTGCTGCTAATATTGGTGAACAAGCAACAAATCTCTGTGTAAATATTCTAAATAGATTTGCAATGCTATTTGTTTGTACAGAAATACTCTGTGCTGCAACACTTCCACTTGAACTTGCAGTAGATGTAGTTGTAGTTGTTGGTTGTTTTACAACCACACTAGCATTATTTAAATCGTATGCAATAGCCTGATAAAGGAAATATTTTTCGCCTTCCTCAGAGAAAAGGTTAATTCCTCCAGGTACATTAGTATAGGTACCAGCTATTATTGGATACTGTCTTGAATTTCCGTTAGAGTCCATATATTTTACATTAAATGCACACATTACATTAAGCTTTGGTGAAGTATTCGGATTACCCTTATCACCATAAAGCTGGAATGAGGCTCCTTTTTCACCTTCAATATAGTTTGAAACCTCAATCTTTTTATTAGATGTATCGTAAACTAATGGACCTATTGTAAGAACAATAGTTGGTGCACTCATTTTTATATGACAGTCTGATTTTACTTTAAAATCATCTTTTCTAAACCACTGGAAATTAAAGCTTCTACCACAATACCAGTGATAGGTTCCCCATTGACTTACTCCTGTATTTGGTGCAAGGAATATATTCTGATTATCTCTGCCACTATTATAAGTAAAACTATCACTCTGTGTATAGCCTGTTTCTGAACCCTGGTTTAAGTTAAACTGTCCGTTATTATATACGATAGCTACGTTATTTGTAATACTACCATCCTCTCCACAACCACTGTGAATTTCACCAGCAATCTGATTTCCATTAGCATCCTCTACTGGAGCATAATAGCTCATAATAGTATCATATTGGTTGAAATCTACATAATGCTGATATTCTGGTTCACCTTCAACTAAAGGGTCATTCCAAGTTGAAGGCTCACAAATAAGAGAATTATTAGCTAGTTTATAATAACCTTTTGTTTTTGTGAAGCATTTTCTAATATTTTTTTCTCTGTCTAAACGGTAGAATGTTACGTCATTAGGAAGATAAGCAACTACATAACCTCTGTTTTCACCACCACAATAATTAACTATTGGGTCATTATCTCCTATAGAAACAAAATTATTTTTTATACAAAGGAACTTACAGTTAAGGTTTATATGGTATGCTGCATTCTGAGTAATATATGATACTTTTCCTAGAGTACGACTAGGGTCATTTTTATATCCTGCATAGAACTCATCAACTTCTTCCCAACCATAAGCTTCACCTAAGAAATAAATACCTTCATTTATTGCACTAACACTTGATCTGTCAGATGTAGACTCAATCTTTACAAATCTATCATATACAATAGGGAAATAACTATAGCCATATTTTGCATTCTCAACAGATGGAGAATAAACAACAATATTGTTACAGTTTTTATAGTATCTACTCAACAAATTACCAGAGCTAACAGAAGCGCCATCACCTGTTTGTTCATTAAAGCAAGTTTGCTGACCAATCATCAAAAAGCTACCGCCAATACCATTTGGAGCTACTGGAGGTGGTGGAGGTGGTAAAGTTTCTTCTTCTCCACCAGGACCTGGTGGAGGAGCTATAGGTGGAGCCATTGATGAACCTGTAGGACCATCAGGAACTGGCATACCTGATGGAGTTGTTCCTCCTGTTCCACCTGTTGGATCTTTTAAGCCAAAGGTATATTTAGTCATTATAACTGCATCAAATGACAAATCACCTCTGTTCATACTTACATTTCCATTATATTTACCGGTAACATTAAGTGCTGTAACCTTGTATTTACCATCTTTGTTTTGCACTTTAAAATATGTACCCTCTCCGCCTACAAAAACAACCTCAAGACCATCCTTAACAATTTGTTTAATCCTATCTCTTGCTGCCTCTTCTGAGTCACGACGTTCAGCTACAAGCTTATTATCTGCATCATAATAAAGTACATAATATTTTGAATCATCTGAGATACTTGGTAAATCAATAAGACCTTCAGTTTTCAGTGCATCTTTAAATGTATCAAGACCACTCTTAGCAGAAATATATGCCTGACGTGAGTTCATATTAGAACCTGTTTCATTTTGTTGTAGCATTGCTACAGTGGTAATTCCGCCTGTAATCATTATCAAAAACAAGCAAATTGTTAATGATACAGCTAGCGATATACCTTTTTTACTTCTAAAATTGAAATTAGATAACATTACACTCTCACACTCCTAAAAATAATTTTCATAACCTTAAATAATAAATTATCCAATAACTGCATACATACCAAACATAGCCTGAACGATTGAAATTACAACGAAACCAACTATAACAGCTATGATAACTGTCATTGCAGGTGTCATAGCATCTGTCATTGCCTGAGTTGCATCGTTAGCCTTTTCTTCATACATATCAGCAATCTTAATAAGTGAATCTGCCAACTGACCACTTTCTTCACCAACACGAACCATTGATGAGAACAAGCTATCAAATACATCCTTATATCTGTTCATAGAAACGTTAATTGGAGTACCTATTTTTACATCTTCAATTACCTGAGAAAGGCAATCTCTCATATAAAGGTTTCCAATTACGTCTCGTGCCAATGTTAAAGAGTCTAGTATGTTTACACCACTTTCGGTAAGTGTAGCCATCATATTAGCAAATCTGGCTACATTTGTTAAACGAATTACTTCACCAATAATCGGTACTTTAATGGCTAAGTTCGCACACCACATCGCAAACGTGTAATTCTTCTTATGCAATACAACAAGTGTAATACACACAGCAATAATAGCAAGAGCGAGTATCCAACCCCATTTTACGAGGAAGTCTGAAAAGCCCATCAACAACTTCGTTGAACCCGGCAAATCAGAACCAAAGCTTAAGAACAAATCTTTAAACGAAGGCAATACCACTATACTCATTACTATAATAAGAGCTATTGTCAATGCCAACAAGAAAAGTGGGTACATCATCGCACTTCTGATTTTACCAGCAAGTTTGATTTCCTTTTTCAACAAACGTGAACACTGTTCAAAAGAATCGTCCAGCTTACCGTTTGCCTCACCTGCCTGAATAATGTTTATATACAATATTGGAAATGTTTTAAACATACCCATTGCACGTGACAATGTTAAACCATTATATAAGTTTACGCTGATATCACGAAGAATGCTCCTCATTTTCTTGTCTTTTTCGGAGTCAATCATTACTTCCATAGCAACCGAAAGCGATATACCAGAACGCATCATCAGTGCCATCTGATGGAAGAAAATAAGCATTTTACTTTTGCTTAATCTCAACGCATGTACGTCCTTGTTACCACCAATTTCCATTTCCCATATAGACTTTTCTTCTTCTTTTTTACTAGCCTCTACTACAGAAAGTGGATTAAGATTTCGTGCTCTAAGGTTTTTTCTTACCTCTTCAGCACTTTCGGCAACCATTTCGTTCTTATATTTTCGATTTTTCTCATTAACCGCTACATAAAAATACTTAGGCATAACTTACCTCCTATTATTCAAGAAGGCAGCAGTGCCACCCATTGTATTTGGATTTCTGCCTGGCTGCGGTGGCATACCTGGCTGTGGAGGCATACCTGGCTGTGAAGGCATACCCTGCATAGGTCTTCCCGGTGCCATTGGCTTTTTATCCTCAAACATCTCGTTTCTACCTGCATCAAAGCTGTATTCAAACGCTGTTTCTCTTGAAATAATACCATTTGCAAGAAGATTATCTATAGACATCTTTCTTGTAATCATTCCGGCACCCTGGTTAAGCTCTATAGTCTGCTCAATCTGAGGTATCTTATTTTCTCTGATAAGGTTTGCTATAGCTGAGTTTACAAACATAATCTCAAACATACCAACTCGACCCTTAACATCGCACCTAGGCAACAATCTTTGTGAGACAACCGCCTTTAGTGTTGTTGACAACTGGCTTAACGCCTGCTTCTGTCTTTCTACAGGATACATATCAATCAAACGGTCAATAGTTTTTGCCGCACTCTCAGTATGTAGTGTAGAAAATACAAGGTGTCCTGTTTCTGCTGCTCTAAGTGCAATTTCCATAGACTCAAGGTCTCGAATCTCACCCATAAGAATAATATCAGGGTCTTCACGCAAAGCAGACTTTAGTGCTGATGAATAGCTTTCACTATCCTCGCCCATTTCTCTCTGGTTAATAATGCACTTGTTTGGTGTGTGCATATACTCAACAGGGTCTTCCAAAGTGATAATGTGCAAATTCTTTATTTTGTTAATTTCATTGATAATAGCAGCCAATGTTGTTGACTTACCACTACCTGTTGGTCCTGTTACCAGTACCAAACCTTCTTGCATAAGGAGAATTTTACCCAAAGATTCTGGCAAATTCAAGCTTGCCATTTCCGGAGGCTTCTCCTTGATAATACGCATTACAAGCGAAGAGCCATGTCTTTGTCTAAAAGCATTAACTCTGAAACGGGCACAACCCTCAAGTGCATAAGAGCAGTCGTAATCACCTGTTGACAAAAAGTCAGACAAGCCGTCAGGTGGCAATACCTGAGCAATGTATCCAATTACAGTATCATCGTCAAGTACAGGCATACCGTCAAAATAATTTACAACACCATTTACTCTGTATGCAGGAACATTATTACTTGCCAGATGAATATCCGATGCATTATTTGCAACTGCAAAGCGGACCATCTCTTCAAAATCCAATTTGTAACACCATCCTCTCTTAAAAATTATTCATCTTGATATACTTCCGCAACTGTATCAAAATATGTTTCAAACGATATAATACCCTCAACAAGTAATCTTCTGAGGTTTTCTTTCATTGAAATCATACCGGAGTCAATTGCAATTTGGTTAATTTGTTCAGTGGTTTTATCTTCATGGATAGCATGTTTAATGTGATTATCAACTACCATTATTTCGTGTACTGCTGTACGGCCTTTATTACCTACACCGTTACAACGCTCACAACCACCTTTTTTTGCTTCATATATGGTTACATCACTGTCAAGAGGCATTCCCAACATTCCAAGTTCACTTTCTGTTGCTTTGTGTGGTACTCTACAATAAGGGCAAAGCTTACGAACAAGCTTCTGTGCTATAACACCAAGCAATGATGATGAAACCATGAACTTTTCTACGCCCATATCTATAAGTCTTACAACCGAGCTGGCTGCATTATATGTATGGATTGTTGAAAGAACCAAGTGACCTGTAATAGCCGCTGATGCAGCAATTTCTGCTGTTTCTTTATCTCGAATCTCACCAACCATTATAATATCAGGGTCCTGTCTCAATATAGAACGCAAAACGCTGGCAAAGGTCAAGCCTGCTTTTTCATTGATGTTTACCTGTGTAATACCTGGAATTACCATTTCTACAGGGTTTTCTACTGTAATAATGTTTGTTTCATCGTTATTAAGCTGAGAAAGACCTGTATATAGAGTTGTTGATTTACCAGAACCTGTAGCACCTGACAACAGAATAATACCTCTGTTTGCGTGTAGCAGGGTTTCAAATTTTTCTTTGTTTTCTGGTAAAAAGCCTATGCTGTCAACCTCAAGCTTTATGCCTAAAGCTGTGGTAATTCGGATAACTATTTTTTCACCGAATACACCTGGAAGGTCTGATACACGCATATCAATTTTTGTTTTGTTAACATTGTAATGCAATCTACCATCCTGTGGTATTCTTTTTTCAGCGATATTCATTCCCGAAATAAACTTAATTCGGCTTATAATTGATGGTGCAAGCTGTTTTGATATTCTTGTGTATTCTGTAAGCTTACCATCAATACGGAAACGAATTCTCATCTCGTCTTCTTGAGGCTCAATATGAATATCTGATACCTTCATTGCAACAGCATCTTGGAACATTTTATTAACCAGCTTAATAATAGGCTGATCTTCAATATCCTCTACTTCTTCTTTAGAGTTTTCATCAGCAGTCATCTGCGACATAATGTATTCCTGTGCCTCGTCATACATTTTCGCCTGCTGATCTGAATTAAACATTAGGTCCTGTTGCTCTTTTATATGAGTAGGTGTGGCTACAACCATTCTTACTCTTTTCTTGATATACTTGCTTACCATATTAGCTATACGATAATCAAGCGGATTAGATGTAGCAAGTACAAGCCTGTCATTTTCTTCTGCTATAGGTACTATGCCATATTCCTCTACCATAGACTGAGGCAAAACATTGTACATTTCTTCAGGTACTTTTTTTATAGAAAAATCTATAATTTCGTGCTTAATACGCTCAGCAAGTGTTGCATAAATATCCCACTCACTTACAAGATTTTCTTCTATAAGTACATCTTCAAGAGTTTTTGTATCATCGTCCTGATATTTTTGCTGAATTCTCTTAATTTCCTTTAAGGCAACAAGATTTTTTGCAACAAGGTCATTCTGAATATTAAAATTAGAACTTTTCATATTGAGTACTCCCTTTTATTTCATAAACAAACTAAAATACAAACTTATTAGGTGTGATACAACTTGCTGTAATACTACTACGATATACACACCTATACATATTGAGGGACCGAAGGGAATATAATTCTCTGTCTCCTTTTTTCTCACTTTATTGATAATAATAGTTAATAAAATGATTAGAAACGCTATTAAAACTGCTACTAACAATGCAATACCTACACCAGGAAAGCCTGTGGCTATACCTATAGCTCCAAAAAGCTTTACATCGCCAAAGCCCATTCCGTCTTTTTTAGCTATAAGTATTGTAATTAAATTAACAATTATTATCAGAACAGCAACACTTAATCCGCCAACAAGCGGTGACCACCAGCTTGTTATAACGTACTGTTTGTTGAAAAAATCATAATAAGCAAATACCAATGATAAAATTCCTGAAAATATTACAAACTGATCCGGTATAATAAAATATTTACAGTCTGATAAAATTATCATTGTCAGCAAAAAGGTAAGAGCCATTAATATAGGAGTATAAATTGTAGCTCCGTATATTAAGTATATTAAAGCAAACGCAACTGCTGACAGCACACTACCTGTTATATATACAAAAGCTCCCTTAAACCTTTTTCCACTTAGCATTTCTTCTGATGGTGTTTCATCATAGTCACATAACCATGTTGCAGGCACTTTATTTAAAATAAATACACCACCTACAAAAGACAAAATACCAAGTACTGCTGAAATAAGCATTATTACAATATTAAAACCTGTTAATTCAATAATAAAGCTATTCATACTATATTATTTTTTCTTTTCTGTAGCTGCTTCTGTTGCTTCTTCAACTATAGTCTCTGTTCTGTTGTAATAATAAAGTTGCATTGAAATAGATGTAGTATATTCATCCTTATCATCACCATTTGGTGACAATGAACAAGACTTTACATAATAACAACCATTTGAACCAGTTTCAAAATACTTTAAAAGGTTTAGAGTTTTTTCATATGTATCTATATAACTCAAAGAGATATCTACTGTTTCTACAGGATATCCACCTGTAGAAACTCTGTTTTTATTATCTGGTGAAGGCTCAGACAAGCTGTAGCTACTTAAATCAATGTTCTTTTCTCTACAATATGCTTCAATCTCTCTTGATGATGTATCAAGGTCTACAAAAAGATTTTTCTCTTTAGTCTTAAATTCTGCTTGATTCTTTTTAATTTCCTGTTCGATTGAATCCTCTAGCTTTAAAGCATTATCATACTCTCTTACTGTTTGCAAATGTTTTTGATGTGCACTTTGCATACTAGGACCATCTTGAACCAATGGCATAGCTACAAATATAATAAAAATAATAATAGCTGCAAAGGTGCCGAAAAGAAGGTACAAAAATTTAGGAATTTTATTTGCACTAAATTGATTATTCATTTTTTATTCCTCCTTATCCTTTTCTGAATCTTTAGTATCTTTATTATCTTCAGTTTTTGTTTTTGGTGTAGTCTTTCCTGTCAGAATATCATACTTTTCCTGTTCATCCTTAGTATTAACGATATTAGTCAAAGAAAGTGAGAAGTTAAATGATGATTTAGAACCCTCGCTACTTCCTGTTAAGTTCAATGACTTATCAACCTCAAAGAATCCATTTGCTACAATCCTATCCTTTAGCTTGATATAATTATCAAAGCTATCAATTTTACCTGACATTGGAATAGTAATTGCAGGACCCTCGGCTTTAGCGTTTGTGTCTGCATAGCTTAAGCTATATGCTTCAGCACCTGTAACACCATCATACTCAGAAATCTGAGCTTTAGCCTCTTCTAAGGTCTCAAACGTTGACAAAGGACATTTAGGTAGCTTACCCATATCTGTGATAAGATCCTCTAGATCCTGCTTTGCCTTTTGCTGTCTTGAAAGTAAATCGGCAGCCTTTACATATTTATCCTCTTTCATTGTGTTTTCATCCATTTTAGCCTGAATGTTGAGGAATGCATAGTAACCGCCACTAACAAGCATTGCAGCACCCGAAACAATAGCAAATATGATAGTTGCAGTTCTGCCCATATTTATAGACTTTTCTTTCAGTGGCTGTAATCCAACCATAAGGTTGTTCTTGTATTTATCTCCACAGTTCATCAGGTTGTTAAACAGAATATAACTACCTGTTTTAAAGCCACTGTCACGAGCATCTATATCAAGCTCTGGCAATGCCATCTTTGTATTAAACTGATCGGTAATTACTTCAACCTCTTTGCTAATACCTATCATTTTCATACTGCCGGTTACTTTAGGGAAGAAACCAACATAGTCACTAAGAACAGCCTGATCGATTGTAAGATCTAAGCTCATAGCAACCAAGTTAATATTATGTACAACGTCAGCTATTAAATCTGCTCTTAGATTTTCAATTCTACGCATAGCTGCAGGTGTGTTGTAGCTATAATCAGAAGCAAGACCGTACTGTTTAATATACTCAAGAGCCTCTGGCACAGAAAGCTGTCTATCCTGAGCTACTATATCAATAGCCTCTATAATAGGAGAAGTAAATGTACGAGAATAAATTGGTAATGAATCTCTTACAATTACAACTCTTAACGCTGCATAGTCAATAGACATATAGCACACTGTCTTGTTATAGCTGTACACTACCTCTCGTGCAACCTTTAGCATAGGAATTTCTGCAGGAGTAATCTTTAACAAAGTAAGACCCATTTCAGAAAATCTCTTTGTAAGCTCTGTTGAAAGTGCCTTTGGAATACCATAGGTTTTTGATGTAAGCTCTGGAATCTCTTTAGCAGGTGTACCATAGGTTGTGGTAATAATAGAAAAATCCTTTACATCATTCTGTAAAACCTCTTTAAGGTTATCAACTGCAATGCCGTTAAGAGTCTTCTTATTACATCTTGCGTGTTGGAATTCAGCAGAAACAAGGTCGAATTCCTCTACCAAAACAATAACCTCTTTAACCTCTGGTCTTTTCATTTCTCTTAGCCCGTCGTGTACCATTGTGGCAAAAGCCTTTGGAACTTCCCAAAGAGTGTTTTTGCCCTCCATATAATCTCTATTAAGAGGTTTTACATATGGAGAGGTAAAACGATAGGATAAATCTGCTGTTGCCTCCTTCTTCTGGTCTTTATTTTGCAGAATAGGCTCACAACAGGTTAAGCATAAATAATCCTTAGTTACCTGAACAATTGCTGTTTTCAAAAGTAAACACCACCTATATTATTTTCATAAGTAAATATCATAAATCACTTTTTATGTGATTAAATACCTTATCAGAATTTATTTAGTTTATTAAAAATGCGAAAACAATTATTATACCACACATTTTATAAAATTGCAATCTTTATTATAAAATGCGTAAGGCTCGCAAAGTGCGAGCCTTACTTATTTAATTACGGAAAATATTCAGTAAATTAACATTTACCTCTTTAAGAAAGGTTAGCAACCTTTGTGTTGTTATCCTCTGTAATAATTGTATAGTTCGTTAAAACAACACCGGTTTTGAACTCTTCCTCACTATCAGTATACATAAGATATACTCCTTTTCGTGGATAGTCCCAAACAAACACAAGGTCTTTTCCTTTATAAGTTACTGTATCACAGGTTTTCTGAAGAGATTCTTGTTTTATAACATCCTTTATCTCCAAAGAACCATCAACAGCAAGCTCTCCATAGGTATCACTAATGTTTGTATCAACCTCTGCTTTAGCTAACCTTAATGAATTTTCAAGTGTTTCAGCATTGGAAAGTGCTGTGGTTAAAATCGCCTTATCCAAAGTGCTGGCAACAATTGGTATAGCTATAGCAGCCAGTATTGCTAGTATTGCTACAACTACTACAAGCTCTACCAAAGTAAAACCATTTTTATTTAACCACTGTTTACTCACAATCAATACTCACAAAATCCAAATTATTTAAATTATAGTGCTTCAATAACTAGAGTATCTGCTGTAGTTAGAACGCCATCTGTAGCCTTACCATCTGTTATTGCTACTAGTGCTACACAATTACCTGCGTTAGCGTATGCCTTAACAGCACCATCAACATCCTTATCTTCGCTATCTAGTGGAGCTTTTTCTGCACATACCTTATCCTTAGCAGCTAGAGATAGATATACACAACGATCAGCATCCTTATCCCAGTATGGAGCATAATCTACACCATTGTATGTAACAACCTTAAATGCATTCTCGATACCCTTTACAACAGCAACGTGCTTTAGCTCGATATCAGCGTGGTTTGTTGAAGCCTTTGGAATTAGCATTCCATCAGCAGCTGCATCTAGTGGTGTCTTAATCTTCTGACCAGCATAAACCTCATCGTTTCTAGCAGCGATGTCAGCCTGACACTCCTTAACAGCTAGCTCGATTGTCTGAGCGTCTGAAAGAGCACCGTTTCTTGATGCTGTGTTGATGATTGAGTTAACTACTGGAATAGCGATAGCAGCTAGGATAGCTAGGATAGCGATAACTACTACCAACTCAACTAGTGTAAAACCTTTTTTACTGTTCTTTGTGATTGCCTTTGTCATTTTCACATTCTCCTTAAAAATAAATTTATTTCGTTAGTGAGGGGGCTTATGCCACGCACCACCTAAACCTTTCCCGCACAATTCAGGTGATATCCCTCATTACGTTTAGTATTATAT
>JAXJQK010000129.1:0-2930 GCA_036311185.1 Acutalibacteraceae bacterium
CGATGCTGGTAAAAGATTACACACAGCAAGAAGCCGTAACGATCAGGTTGCACTTGATATAAGACTATATCTTCGCAACCAGATAGATGAATTAAAATCGCTTGTTACAGAGCTAATCAATGTAATTTGTAATAAAGCAGAGGAAAACGCAGGCACAGTTATGCCTGGCTATACACATCTGCAAAGAGCACAGCCTATTACATTTGGTCACCACCTGATGGCTTATGCAGAAATGCTTTTGCGTGACCTTTCCAGACTAGAGGACGCACAAAAGAGAATGAATATTAACCCACTTGGTAGTGGTGCTTTGGCTTGCACAACATACCCAATAGACAGAAGCATTACAACAAAGCTTTTAGGCTTTGACGGTATGACACGCAACAGCCTTGACGGTGTATCTGACAGAGATTTCTGTATGGAGTTATCTTCTGCACTTTCAATAATTATGGTTCACCTATCAAGATTTTCAGAAGAAATTATTATGTGGTGCTCTTGGGAGTTTAAGTTTGTAGAGCTTGACGACGCTTTCTCAACAGGCTCATCAATTATGCCACAGAAGAAAAACCCTGATATTGCAGAGCTTGTGCGTGGTAAGGCTGGTAGAGTATTCGGTGATTTACAGGCATTGCTAACAGCTATGAAGGGTATTGCACTTGCATACAATAAGGATATGCAGGAGGATAAAGAGGCTATATTTGATGCAGTTGACACAGTTAAAATGTGCCTAACAGCATTTACTCCAATGCTAGACACTATGACAGTTATTCCTGAAAATATGCGTAAGGCTGCTGCTGGTGGCTTTATAAACGCTACTGACTGTGCAGATTACCTTGTTAAAAAGGGCTTACCATTCAGAGATGCCTATAAGGCAACAGGCTCACTTGTTGCAGTTTGCATTGAAAAGGGCTTAACACTAGAAACTTTACCAATTGAGGAATATAAAGCAGTTTGCGATATTTTTGATGAGGGTGTATATGAGGCTATCTCACTAGAAAAATGCGTAAACGAAAGAAGCCCATACGGTGGCCCTGCAAATGTTCTTAACGCTGTTAAAGAGGTTAGAGAGCTTTTAAAATAAATGGTGTTGTATTATGGATTATGATAAGTTGTTTGAAATTGTAAAAAAATCATCTGTTGATATAAAATATAAGCCATCAGATAAGGCTTTGCCAGTAGGAGTAAGTAAATTTGGTGGCAAGCCACATTTGCCAAAGGATTTTGTATGGCCTTATTATGAAGGAAAGGGCTTTGGCGATGTTATAAAAAATCGTCCCCTTTCATTCTTGGCACAGATAAATTTACAGGAAGTAAAGCAATATGATAAGGAAAATCTTTTGCCTGAAAATGGTATGCTTTATTTCTTTTATGAGCTAGAAACTATGGAGTGGGGCTATAATATAAAGCATAAGGGCAGTGCAAGAGTTTATTACTATGAAAATATTGATAATGTACAAGAGCTTGACTTCCCTGATGATTTGGACGAGGATTATATAATCCCTGAGTTTGAAATGATTTTCAGCAGTAAATACAGTATACCAGATTTTCAAGAGCTTGAAATTCAGCTTGAAAGCCTTTATAGTGAATATCCACAGCTAATGGCAGATTTTGATGAAGATGAATATATCAAAGAGTGCGAAGAGCGTGAATATATACAATATGATTCGTCAAAGCTACTTGGCTATGCCGATTTAATTCAGGGCTTGACAACAACAGAATGTGAGCTTGTTGCAAATGGATATGACTGTGGCACAGGAAATTATCAATTAACAGATGAGCAAGAAAAGTTAATAGAAGAAAACAGTAAGGAATGGATTTTGCTATGCCAGATGTCTGGTGTGCAAAACGATGATTACGAGATTATGTTTGGTGATTGTGGAAGTATATATTTCTACATAAAAAAATCAGACCTTAAAAATAGAAGCTTTGAAAATATATGGATGATATTGCAGTGCTGTTGATATATAGATTTAAGCTTAAAAAAACAAAAGCGAAAATTTTTCAACGAAAAATTAAGCAACTTTAAGGTTTTTACAAACCTATACCATAGATTATTGCCTACCCAAAACAGCAATAAAGCTATGATGTACAAAAATCCGAGCGAAAAATTTTTCTGAAGAAAAATTTGAGCGAGCTTAAAGTTTGGCACCAGCCTTTTTAAAGGCTGGAGAAAGAGAGATAGAAGATGATAAAGGTTGGTATTATTGGGGCAACAGGCTATGCAGGTGCAGAGCTTGTACGCTTGCTTATGAGTCACCCACAGGCAGAGGTTACAGCAATAAGCTCTGTAAGCTTTGAGGGCAAGGCACTAAGCGAGGTTTACCCTGCTTATTATAAATTAAATGATATGGTTTGCGAAAATGCAGACGATGTTGTAGAAAAGTGCGAGGTTATTTTTGCAGCTTTGCCACACGGACTTTCACAGGAGCTTGCAAAAACCTGCTTTGATAAAGATAAAATCTTTATAGACCTTGGTGCAGATTTCAGATTAGAAAACGAGGACGACTATAAAGAATGGTATGGTGGAGAATACACAGATAAAGAGCTACATAAAAATTCTGTATATGCTTTGCCAGAGTTTTTCAGAGCCAATATAAAAGGCAAGAAAACTATTGCAAATCCAGGCTGTTATACAACAGGTGTACCACTTGCTATTGGTCCAGCTGTGGCTAAGGGCTTGGTAGAAACAAAGGGAATTATTGCAGACTGTAAAAGTGGTGCAACAGGTGCAGGCAGAGGTCTTTCTCAGACTACACACTTTACAGACCTTAACGAGGGCTTTCACCCATATAAGGTAGCTTGTCACCGTCATACACCAGAGATAGAGCACACTCTTTCTCACCTTGCAGACAAGCCTGTAAAAATTACTTTTGTACCACATTTGTTGCCTGTAAACAGAGGTATTATCTCAACTGTATATGCACCACTTAAAG
>JAXJQK010000130.1:0-3307 GCA_036311185.1 Acutalibacteraceae bacterium
CTTAAGAGTTCAGTAATAATATCACTCCAAGTTTCACTTTCTTTATTGAAGTTTGCAACATAAAGGTTTTGTGGTTTAATACCATTAAATCCACCAGCAAAGAAAACTTGAGCAGCTTTAACTACTTCAGTGTTACTTCCGTATAAATCCAATGCAGTTTCGTAAGAATCTACAAGATTTACTCTTTTTGAGCCTGTTTGAGTACCTTGGAATATGAACAAAGCATTTCTAAAGTCTCTACGAGCTTGAGAAGAAGCAGCAACAGCAGTTGAAACATCAATTATTCTTTTAATATTAACTGTATCACTCATTTTATTGTCCTTCTTTTAAAGTGTTAGTATAATCAACACTATTCACCACATCTCCCATTGAAGAAGGTGTATGAACTGAGTATTGAATTTCTTTGTTTTCAACTTCATTTACAAAGTTAAAGACAAATCTTGTTTCTATTCTTTCAACCCAAGTAGAGTTTTCAAGAATAGTCAAATCTCTTGGTTCGCTAACTTGTTTCAAATGAATAGTTAGTTTACCTTCATTAATCATTTGTTCGTATCTTTGGCTTTGTGCCATAGCTACCAAGAAATTGCTTGCATCATAAGCAGCACCCTCTATTTTTGAAAGTATATTTACTATACAAGTAAATGTTTTAAGTTGGGTTACTACTTCTGTGTTATCTTGTGTATAATAATGACCTGTACCAACTCTCTTTCCACCCCAATCTTCATAATCGTCTATTCTGAAATAGAGTAGAGTCTTATCAGCAGGTCTTATAGCTTGGTTTTGTCTCTCTGCAAGAAAACAACCGTCAGATTTTAATGGATTCTCTTCGTTATAGAAGAAGCCAAAGTCTTTTCTATCAACTGAGAATAAAGTATCAAAGAAAGTAAATAAATCGTCTTCTAATTTCTTTTTAGTAATCATTGATTAACTCCATTAAGTTGGTCAACTTTTCTGCAAATAATATAATCATAATATCCGATTGTTTCTTCGCCATCCCATTTCCAAGCCATAACTTTTTTAATTGTGTATTGTTTTCCGTTAAAGTAAATAATACTATTTTTTAAATCTGCATCTGGAATAGGAATTTCTTTTAATGTATAGAGTTCATAGTACTCATTAAGACCGAATTCTCCAAGTCCATATTTTTGTATATCTTCTGGGTCTAATGGTTGAATACTTTTTTCTGTTGTTAATTGTGTTTCGTAATATCCTGTAATAGTATATTGACCACGAACATATTCACATTGAGCTATCTTTATTTTAATAACTCCTCTTGTGAAACCCATATCGCTCATTGCATCAGTATAAAAGCTCATTCAACCCATCCTTCAATAGAATTATACATATCTCCTGTTTTTCCCACTAATACTTGACTATGATGTTTCTTTTCAATAGTAGCTTCAGCATTAGGAGTAAATCTTCCACTTAATATAGTGTTTTTTACTTGCTCTGCAGCAAGGTTTGCTATATCTTGTAAGGCTCTCATTGCCCCCTTTTCTTGCCAACCCATTGCAGCAACCTTTTTTACTTGTCTTGAAACGATATTTTTTAAAACCCTTTGTCTTTCTCCTCGAAATGTCTTAGCCATAAATGGTCTAGCAGGGTTCATTCTTTGTGCTTTTTCGTTCCAACAACCGAATTCGTTTCTAAAAGCCTTCATAGCATTTTCTGGGTCACGAATTCCGACATATATTGTATGTGAGGTCAATGTATCCAGAGCCTTTGCAGAAAGATTTAATTTTTTCTCCAAATTAACTATGTTTACTTTCATTTTACCTACACATTAGTTGCATTACCAATAAATGTCCTAATATTTCCTGCAAGTTTTGCTCTTATCAACTCAAAGTATTTTAATCCATACTTATTACGTGATAAGAATGAATAACTAGGATAATTTTTCATTTCAGCAGGAACTTCATACCATACAGCCATCTTTCCTACTTCTCTCTTGGTTACAGGATTACTCCAAGAGCTATTTGTTCCGTCTTTTGCCATTTGTAAATCATATACAAGGAAAAATGCTGTTAAATAACTAAATGCTAATTTTCTATCATCGTCAGTTCCAAATAGAGAAGGATTAAACTTATTACTTGCTTCTCTCATTGCTTTTTCAATATCAGCATCTAAGATAAAGTCGTTTATTGTTTCTTCTTCATCTTCCATCCAGTCTCCACTTGTAGGAACTGTGTAATTGTTGTCTTCTAAACTTTTAAATACTTTATATTTGAAATTAACTGTGTAAATAGCCTTATCTTGTTTTTGATAGGCGATTGGTGCTACCCAATCTAGAATAGTTGACATATCTTCACCTTCAGCTGGTGTATATTCTTCCCAAGCTTCAGTATTTGTTGGAACAACAGAATTGTCAGCTACTAAACTTTTATAATATAAATCTCCATATTTAACTACAGTGTCTAAATCGTATGTAGTTTTAGTCCAAGCAGGGTATGGTTGAAAATCAAAATTATTGTCCCTATAGAACATTTTTTTGAAATCATCAATCTCATAAAACTTTGAATAATCCATACCCTTACTCCTTATTTGGACTTTTTATTTTTTGTAGTTACCTTTTTAGGTTCTACTTCTACAGGTTCTTCAACCTTTTGTTCTACAACTTTAGGTTCTTCAACCTTTTTTGGTTCTTCAATCAAAGTGATTTCTTTACCAAACATTTTAGTAAGGAAGACATAGTCTGCCTCCCCTACTATTGTATGAACACCAGTTTTAAGAAGCTCTGTACGACCAGTATGGCTATTTAAAAACCACATATCTCTAGCACTTCTAATTTTTACTGTTTTCATATTCTACTCCTTAGTAATCAACAGAGTTTGTGAAGTAAATCATTTCTTTTGGACGAATTACTGTAACACCTGTGAATTGACCATAAGCTGTGTTTTCAAATTGGAAACCGTTTGTTGAGTTTGCCATTGTGTTTGTATAATCAACAGGAATGTTCATTCTCAATGCGTCTTCTGATTTGTTGTAGAGAGCGTAAATATTCTTTACACCGTTTACAGCTTTTGAAGCATAAGCACTTGGAAGAACTTTGAAGTCAGGATTACGTGTGAGTAATTTCATTGAATCTTCGATTCTTTCAAGTTTAGTCTTCAATGGATATGTTTCATCTGCACAAGTTGCAAGCATATTGTAATCATCTTCTGGAATTACTATGCTTTCAAGAAATTTATTTCCTAATCCAACATAGAAAATTTCTGAACTATATGTTCCTTTTGGTTTTACTTCCCAAACTGGTTTATCTACTACAAGGGTGTTGTTGCCGTCAGTCTTTGACAGAGTCTTTATATAC
>JAXJQK010000131.1:0-6964 GCA_036311185.1 Acutalibacteraceae bacterium
ACCTAATACCTGCTCTGCTTCTGTAAATATTTCCTCGATAATCTCTAAGCAAGACTGCTCTTTCTTAACCATACCTGCAATTTGTCCTGCAAGAACACAGCCATTAGAAACGTCGCCTTCTCTTGCAGCTATTCTAAGCTTACCGATAGCCATTTTCTCAAGCTCTTCGTCAGAAACCTCACTGCTGTTATATTCGCACTTTGTATACTCTCTTGTAAAAGCATTTTTAATAGAACGAACAGGATGACCTAATCTTTTACCTGTTACAACAGTATCAATATCCTTAGCTTTAAGCACCTTCTTTTTATAC
This sequence comes from Acutalibacteraceae bacterium, assembly GCA_036311185.1. GTDB lineage: Bacteria > Bacillota > Clostridia > Oscillospirales > Acutalibacteraceae > CAG-964. The sequence goes on from JAXJQK010000131.1 coordinate 311, forward strand.
TCCTCGCTGATTGTACATTCATCAGCAACAAGGAAACGTGTACCAAGCTGTACCCCCTGTGCACCAAGCATAAATGAAGCAGCTACGCCTCTACCATCTGCAATACCACCTGCTGCAATTACAGGGATATCAACAGCGTCACAAATTTGAGGAACTAAAGCCATAGTTGTGATATCACCAACATGACCACCAGACTCGCCACCCTCTGCAATAACTGCAAAAGCACCGTTTCTTTGAGCCATTTTAGCAAGTGTAACTGATGGAGTTACTGGAATTACCTTAATACCAGCTGCAAGCCACATTTCCATAAATCTTGCAGGGTTACCAGCACCTGTTGTAACAACAGGAATATTTTCTTCTGCAACTACCTTTGCTGTTTCCTCAACAAATGGACTCATAAGCATAATATTTACACCAAAAGGCTTGTCTGTAAGCTCTTTGCACTTTTTAATTTCTGCTCTTAATTGTTCTCCATTTGAATTCATAGCAGCAATAATACCAAGACCACCTGCATTACTTACACCTGCTGCAAGAGAAGCATCTGCTACCCAAGCCATACCACCCTGAAAAATAGGGTACTTAATATTCAATAACTCATTTATTGGAGTACTTATCATAATTATGTACATTCCTTTCATTCAAATATATTATATTTCAAGATAAATCTTAATTTACAGTAATTTTTTATTTATAAAAATTAATCCTTATCCCATTTGATTACACAGCTTGCTGTTGTAAGACCTGCTCCAAAAGCACTGAACACAATATTATCACCCTTTTTAAACAAGCCCTTTTCTGCACATTCGCTAAATGCAATAGCACATCCACCACCTGATGTATTACCGTATTCTGAAATAGTACGAATAAACTTCTCTGATGGAATATCCAGCTTCTCAGCTGCTGCGTCAATAATTCTAATATTAGCCTGATGTGGAATAACCCAATCAATATCAGCTTCTGTTAAACCTGCTGCTTTAATAGCTCTTTTGGTACCTCTTACCATTGAGGTTACAGCAAACTTATAAACCTCAGGACCATTCATATACAAGTAAGGATGTTCTCCTTTATCTTTATAGAAAGGAGATGTGTTCTCACCATGTGGACATCTTAAAACATCTGTATTACCCTTAGCACCAATTTCTATATACTTCAGTCCGTCACCCTCACCAAGTACAACGGCACCACCACCGTCTCCAAATAATACACAGGTTGCACGGTCTGTCCAATCTACTATATTAGATAGATTATCAAAAGCAATTACCAGAGCTTTTTTAACTCTACCTCTTGCAAAAAAACCATCAGCAACATCTAACGCATAAACAAAACCTGAACAAGCGGCATTTATATCAAAAGCAGGGCATTTTGCACCAAGCTCTTTTTGAATCACACAAGCCTGTGAAGGAGTTATAAACTCACCTCTTAATGTAGCACATATGATAAGATCAAGCTCCTGTGCAGTAACACCTGCATTTTCAAGAGCTTCTTTAGCTGCTTTAACACAAAGCTCTGTCATAGTTTCATCTTTCATTATATGTCTTCTTTTTATACCTGTTCTCGTTGAAATCCACTCGTCGTTTGTTTCTACCATTGTAGAAAGTTCATCGTTAGTCAATACATACTCAGGTACAGCCTTTCCAGTACCAAGAACACTAAAGCTCATAATCTTTTTCCTTTCAATTACGCAGATTTTTTTAATGCTTCTCTGTTTGAGTTAATGTTAATTTTGCTTTTAAGAAAAATATTCATTCTTTCCATACATTTAATAAGAGTACATTTTTCGGTTTCTGTCATATCACACAAAATATCTTTAGCCATATTTTTTCTAAATCGCTTATGTATTCTGTCTGCATGTCTGCCTCTTTCAGTTAAATTAACATATACCTGTCTGCCATCAGTTTCACTTTTATGTCGAGCAACATATCCCTTTTTCTCAAGCCTATTTACAGCTATTGTAACAGATGATGGTGTAATCATAAGCTCACTGGCTATATCTCCCACCATTTTACCTGTTACAGGGCTTTTGTTTATAACCTCGAGCATAGAAAGCTCACTAACTGACAAGTTAAAACGTTTAGAACTGTTAAACATATTCTGCTCAAACCTATTAAGTAACACGTAGCTGGTAGACAAAGTATCATTAAATTTCTTAACAAAAAAATCTTCCATACTTCCTCCGGTTATTTTATAGTATAATCAAAATTTTCCAATATAAACGAATACTAGCACATAATAATTATTTTGATTACTTAACTAATTTTATTACCTTTAAGAGGTTTTGTCAATAAATATTCTTAAAGCAAAATATAATCTAACTATTGTATAATTATTACATAAAATTAATGTGTAATTTGTTAAAATATGCAAACTAAATATTGAAAATTATTTAAAATATCAAAAATACTGTCTATTTTTTTACGAAAACAATAATTTATTTTTTGAAATCAATTACCTTGAAAGAAAAAAATCCTGCACTTTTTCTATTTTTTTAAATTAACTACATAAATCTTCCAATAATTTTCTCAAATTTTCCTCATTATCTACCTGTATTCCTCTTTTTAACTCGTTAATATCCTGCTGTGGCAATGCTGAAATGTATCTGTCTGTTACCTTAACAGGCTTGTCCTGTCCATTATAAAAAACTGCTACCATACCGTCGTATTCTCTTACAATATATGTTTGATAATCTGTAGCCTGTTGAATTTCTGTTGGAGTTATGTTAGATATATTATCATCATTATCACAGCTAAATAATGTTGTTATTATTGCAGCCATAATAAAAAATAAAAAAGCTAGCCAAATAAACCAATTAAATCTCTTACTCATAAAAATCCTCCATTTACTTTTCGTTTATTATTATTGTTTCATCAATGTGGAGGATTAATTCATATTTTGCTATTTGATTATTTTTTATAAAAATTATAAATCATGTCGTAAAACTTATTTAAAAATTCTGGTTTATATGTTGCTTAAAATTAAATTTCGTGGTATTATTTGATTAAGTTTGTTTAGATTAACCAAAATAAAAAATTTAAAAAGGGGGAAACTTAATTTATGGAGAAAGAAACAAAACGAAATTCCTTTAAAGGGTCGATTGGCTTTGTTCTTGCAGCTGCAGGAAGTGCCGTTGGCTTGGGAAACATATGGAGATTTCCATACTTAGCAGCAAAGGACGGTGGTGGATTGTTCCTTGCTATGTACATAATACTTGCACTTACCTTTGGTTTTGCACTGCTTACAACCGAAATTGCCATAGGTAGAAAGACAAAGCAAAGTCCACTTACAGCCTACGGAAAAATCAAAAAGAAGTGGAAATGGCTTGGTGTTATAGCCTGCCTTGTACCTGTAATTATTTTACCTTATTACTGTGCTATAGGTGGCTGGGTAATTAAATATTTCATTATGTATTTAACAGGTAACGGTTCAACTACTGCACAGGAAGGTTACTTTACCTCATTTATAACAAGCGATGTAGAGCCTATCGTAATGCTTGTCATATTCCTACTTGCTACAGCCTTCGTTATTTTCAGAGGTGTTAACAAGGGTATTGAAAGTTTCTCGAAAATTTTAATGCCTATATTAATTTTACTTGTTGTTATTATTGCTGTATTCTCACTTACTCTTAGTCATACAGATGCAAGTGGTGTAACAAGAACAGGATTACAAGGCTTGAAGGTTTACCTTGTGCCTAATTTATCTAATATAACTGTAAAGAGTTTCTTCACCATTCTTCTTGATGCAATGGGACAGCTTTTCTTTAGCTTGAGTGTTGCTATGGGTATTATGATTGCTTATGGTTCATATGTTCCTGATGACTCTGACCTTGGCAAATCAATTAACCAAATTGAAATTTTTGATACTGTTGTTGCTTTTCTTGCAGGTGTTATGATTATTCCTGCTGTATTTACATTCTCAGGTACAGAGGGATTACAGGCATCTGGTCCTGGACTGATGTTTGTTTCATTACCAAATGTATTTGCTCAAATGGGCTGGTTTGGTAACATTGTTGGTTGTTTATTCTTTGCAATGGTACTTTTTGCAGCACTAACAAGCTCAGTTTCTGTAATGGAGGCTATTATCTCAAGCTTAATGGATCAGTTTAAATGGTCAAGAAAAAAAGCTGTAATTATTGAAACAAGTATTGCATTAGTTGCCGGAGTTATCGTTTGCTTAGGATATAACCTATTCTACTTTGAGGCAACTCTACCTAACGGTAGCACAGCACAAATACTTGATATTATGGACTACATAAGTAATAATATCTTTATGCCTATTGTAGCTATAGGTACCTGTATACTTATCGGTTGGATTGCTAAACCAAAAACAGTTATTGATGAGGTTGAAAAAACTGGAAAGAAAATGGGCAGAAAGCTACTTTATGTTGTAATGATTAAATTCATTGCTCCTGCTATGCTTATTTTATTGTTCCTAAAATCTGTAGGTATTCTAACAGTTATTTAAATTATTTTATAACAATAAATAACCACCCACAATTCGAGAATTACTCCGAATTGTGGGTGGTTCTGTTTATATCTTTTTCTAACAAATTATAATTATGCCTTTTCTTTAGCCTTTGGCAATTTATATTGAGAATCCTTCTTCTTTTGTCTGAATAATACAAACTTTGTACCTATAACCTGTACAACATCAGCATTAATCTTTTCTGCTATTTCGTCTGCCGCTATTCTAGGAGTAGTGTCAGAATTTTCAAGAACTCTACCCTTAATAAGCTCTCTGGCTTCAAGAGCTGTATCTGCCTGTGCTACTACTGTATCTGTAACACCACTTTTACCAATAATCAATATTGTTTCCATTGTATTTGCCATACCTCTTAGGTATGCTCTTTGTTTACTTGTAAGCATTAATTATTTTTCCTCCGTAATATACTTTTTGAGCTGTTCTTTTAAAATTCTTAGTGCATTTCCTCTGTGACTTATTTTGTCCTTTTCTTCAGCTGTAAGCTGAGCAAAGCTTTTTCCACCTGCTACTATAAACAATGGATCATAGCCAAATCCACCCTCACCTATAAGGTTATAGCCGATTTTTCCTACACATTCACCATGAGCGATTATTTCTTTACCATTCTCTAAAATGCAACAGATAACGCATACAAACTTTGCGTTGCGTTGTACATCAGAAATATCCTTCATTTCTTCAAGAAGCTTTGCGTTATTTTTTTCATCTGTAGCATTTTCACCTGAATATCTTGCTGAATATACACCAGGGGCACCGTTTAATGCATCTACCATTAAACCGGAGTCATCTGCAATACAAGGTAGACCTGTAAGCTCATATGCAGTTCTTGCCTTTAGTCTTGCATTCTCAATAAAGGTTGTGCCTGTTTCCTCTACATCATCTAATGTTATATTCATTTCTTTAGGAGTTTTTGCCATTATTCCCATTGGAATAAGTATTCTGTTAAGCTCTCTTACTTTTTTTAGGTTATTGCTTGCTATTACAAAAGTTCTCATAATTTATTCCTCACTTTTTGTAAATAAAGCCTTTGCGAAATCTTCGGCATTAAATGGCTGTAGATCGTCCATTTGCTCGCCTACACCGATATATTTTACAGGTACACCAAGCTCTTCCTTAATTGAAAGAACAACGCCACCCTTGGCTGTGCCGTCAAGCTTAGTAAGAACAATACCTGTTATGCCTGCCGCATTTTTGAACTCTCTTGCCTGATTTACAGCGTTTTGTCCTGTTGTGGCATCAAGCACAATTAAAAATTCCTTATCTGCATCTGGCAACTCTCTGTCTATAATTCTGCTTATTTTATTAAGCTCACCCATAAGATGTTTTTTGTTATGAAGTCTACCTGCTGTATCTGCAATGATTACATCAGCACCTCTTGCCTTTGCTGCTGAAATAGCATCGTAAACTACTGCTGCTGGGTCTGAACCCTCTTTTTGCTTGATAATATCGCACTGTGCTCTATCTGCCCAAATTTCAAGCTGGTCTATAGCTGCTGCACGGAATGTATCAGCTGCTGCAAGCAAAACAGTTTTACCCTGCTCTCTTAAATTATTAGCAAGCTTACCGATTGTTGTTGTTTTACCAACACCGTTTACACCTATAACAAGAATTACAGATGGCTTAGTATTTATATTAAGCTCCTCGCCACCTCTTAGCATATCCGCTGTAATTTCTCTTAGAAGTCTATGAACCTCGTTAGGGTCTGTTACACCCTCTTTTTTTACTCTGGCTCTTAGCTCTGTTGTGATTTTTGTTGCGGTGTTCATTCCTACATCGCCCATTATGAGAAGCTCCTCAAGCTCCTCGAAAAGCTCTTCGTCAATTTTTGTAAAGGACTTTAGCATACCATCTATCTGATTTACAACGGCATCTCTTGTCTTTTTTAGTCCTTTTTTGATTTTATCAAAAAATCCCATTTATCTCACCCTTTCGTTTATATATTATATATTTTAATGCATATTCAGTTTAGTTGCAACCTCTGATGCACGAAGTGACAACAGCTTTGAGATACCCTTATCCTGCATTGTAACACCGTAAAGCACATCTGCTTCTTCCATTGTACCACGACGATGTGTGATAAGAATAAACTGTGTATTGTCATTCATAATACGTAAATACTGTGCAAAACGGTCTACGTTTACCTCATCAAGTGCGGCTTCAATCTCGTCCATAACGCAGAAT
>JAXJQK010000132.1:0-4404 GCA_036311185.1 Acutalibacteraceae bacterium
ATAACCTATTTACAGTACCAGACCCTGACACAGGCGACAGAAACTTCCTTGATTATATCAACCCAGAATCATTAAAGGTTCTTAAAAACTGCAAAACAGAAAAGGCTGTTGCAGACTTACTACCACCTGCTTCATTCCAGTTTATGCGTTTGGGCTATTTCTGCCTAGATAACAAAGACTCAAAGCCAGGTGCACCAGTATTCAACCGTAGTGTTTCACTAAAGGGTAGCTATAAGCCTTGATAAATAAATATTTCAAATACTAAATAATTAACACCACAGAAGTATAAATTTATAACACTTCTGTGGTGTTTTCTATTCTCTATGTAGCTAGATAAGAAATAGTATAATGCTGTTTTGTAATACATTGACAAACAGGAAAGATATGTTAAAATACACTTAACAGTAATAAAACAAATAACAAATAGGAGCTGTTGCCAATGAAGTAATAAATTTTTTAAGAAATATAAAACAACAATAAACAAGAAAGGCGAGAAAAGATATGAAAAAATTAATTTCAATATTACTTACAATTACAATGCTTTTATGTATTATAGCTTCAGTTCCGTTCAGTGCGTCAGCAGCAACAACCAACAAGGTAGAAAGTGGTTTTTCTTATGATGACAGTCAGGGTACTTGGATATACGATCTTATAAACGATAGTACAGCGACTAGAATTAGATACTATATAGGAACCGAAACCGAGATTAAAATACCTGCTATAATACCTCATAAAATATCTGACAAAACAACTGATTTACCTGTAATAGAAATAGGTAATGGTGTAACTGGTGATCTGTTTGAAGAGGTTGATGATACTCTAACTAAGGTAATAATCCCAGATGGTGTAAAAGTTATTGGTACTAATACATTTTCTCATTGTTATAACTTAAAAGAGGTAAATATGCCAAAGGCTTTAGAAGTTATTGGTAACTATGCATTTTATTGTTGCTATAGCTTAACAAGCATAACACTTCCAGATGGATTAAGAACTATTGGTAATTATGCGTTTAATGAATGTTCTGCTTTAACAAATGTAACACTTTCAGATGGATTAAAAACTATTGGTAATTATGCATTTTGGAGTTGTAAGGCATTTACTGACATAACAATTCCAGATAGCGTAACAAGTATTGGTGAAAATGCATTTTATGGTTGTACTGCTTTAACCAGCGTAACACTTCCAAATAATATAAAGACTATTCCTAAAAGTATGTTTGCTGTTTGTGCTTTAACCAGTATAACAATTCCAGAAAGTGTAACATCTATTGGTGAATGGGCATTTAGTAGTTGTAGAAGTTTAACCAGCATAACAATCCCAGATAAAGTGACAAAAATTGAAAACGGTGCATTTTATAATTGTAATTCTTTAACCAACGTAATACTTCCAGATAGCTTAACTACAATTGATTCCAACGCATTTTATAAGTGTAGTAGTTTAACTGATATAACACTTCCAGATAGTTTAACTACTATTGGTGATAATGTATTTTCTTACTGCTACAAAGCCTTTACAGATGTAATAATCCCAGATAGTGTTACAACAATTGGTTACAGTGCATTTTATGGTTGCAGTAGTTTAACCAGCATAACAATCCCAGATAGTGTTACATCTATTGCTAATTCTACGTTTCGTGGGTGTGTTGCTTTAACCAGTATAACAATCCCAGATAGTGTTACATCTATTGGTATTGGTGCTTTTGAAAATTGTAGTAAACTTAGTGATGTATATTACACAGGTAGTGAAGATGATTGGAATGATATATCAATAAGTAGTATTAACAACAAATACCTTACAAATGCAACTATACATTTTAATTACAGCAAGCCAATAGCTGGCGATGTAACTGGTGACGGAGAGGTTGCTGTAAATGATGTTATTTATGTGCTTAAATACATAGTTGGCAATGTAGAATTAACAGAAGAACAGTTTGCAAAAGCTGATTTAAATGGTGACAGTAAAATAACAATAGTAGATGCAATTATGGTTCAAAGAATTGTTCTTGATATGGTTTAACTTACATTATTTATAAATAAAATAAATATAACACCGTATAGATAGCATTGAATTGCTATCTATACGGTGTTTTTTACCAATACGTTCTGTAAATTTAACGTCAAACGAAAATGATTTAAATTAAAACATAAACAAATTAACTTTTAATGAAAAATATTTAATGTTTTTCGTTAAAAATGTATTGACAAACGTTAATCTATCTGTTATACTAACATCATCAAAGCTGGCAATGATTAAAAAACATTATTAAAAATTAAGATTAAATTTGAATTTACGGGGGTAAACAAAATGAAATTAGCAAACAAAATGACATTGGTATTATCAAAAGTATTTGAGATTGTGCATTGGATAGGTGCAGGTGGTTCTTTGGTGCTATTTCTTTTCTCGATTTTTGCAAGAAAAGAATTTGGCTCTATGATGTTGACAAGTATTACAGAGGGTGGTGTTACTTTAACATCATACGGATTTGAGGTTAATTTCTTAACAAAAACTGGTGATATTAATATGATTGCTGTTACACTTTTCTTCTTGGGTGGTATTATAGGATTTGCTCTTATGGCTATGATATTCCGTAATATTAACCTGATTATGAAAACAATAAATGGTAAAAATAAGCGTACAACAAGTACTTCACCATTCCAAGAGGACGTTATTCGTATGGTAAAAGAAATTGGAATCTTCTCAATAGCTATTCCTGTTGTTGGTTTTCTTATAAGTGTTATCACTTTTGCTGTATCTATGATTAGTGGTTTAGGTGGAGCAGAAATGGCTTTAAACTTTGACGGATTTGTTTTAGGAATGATTTGTCTTTCTTTAACAAATATTTTCGTGTATGGTGCAAACCTTGAAAAAGAAGTTGACGGTCTTTTATAAAGGAGGGTTATAATTATGGGTAAAATTGTTCTTAGACTAGACCGAATGATGGTTGAACGCAAAATCTCTTTGAATGAGCTTGCTGAAAAGGTAGGTATCTCAAACGTTAACCTGTCTAAAATAAAAAACAACAAGGTAACTGCTATCAGATTTTCAACTCTTGCCGCTATTTGTGAGGTGCTTGAATGTGAAGCAGGTGATATTCTTGAATTTGAAAAAGATTAAAATATATTTAATGCTACAAATGAAAACAGGCAACGTCTTAATTGATGTTGCCTGTTTTCACTTTTTATTTTTTGATTATCTTATACACAAAAAAAGACCTTTAACCAAACAATGATTAAAGGTCTTTGGCTGCGGAACTAGGATTCGAACCCAGACAAACAGAGTCAGAGTCTGCTGTGCTACCCTTACACAATTCCGCAATATTTATTTTGTTTTTTGCTGTCTCTCAACAACAATATTTATTATATACGTTTTTTTAAAAAAGTCAACACCTTTTTTAAAAAAAATTAAAAAAATTTCAAAAATTTTTTCAGAAGCTATATTTTCACTATTTAACAGATATAAATTCTACAGATATTTACATTTATAAGTAAATTATGTTAAAATAAACTTTGAATATTATTAAACTAAGTATAGCAAACAGATAATTACATCATTGTGTTTTATCTTGTTTTTAGTAACGCTTAGTATAAAAAGGAAATGATGTTTTGAAATCAGATTTTTTAAAGGGGATTTACCACGGAATACCTATCGCACTTGGGTATTTGTCAGTTTCTTTTGGATTTGGGATACTGGCTGTAAAATCAGGGTTATCTATTTTATCTGCTGCTATTATTTCTATTACAAATTTAACATCGGCAGGGCAGGTGGCAGGTGTTGGAATAATTGCTACTGGTGGAACTATTATGGAAATGATACTTACCCAGTTGATAATAAATATTCGTTATGCGTTAATGGCGTTGTCGTTGTCGCAAAAGCTTGATAGCTCATTTACAACACCAAAAAGACTGATAGCTTCTTATGGTATAACAGATGAAATTTTTGCTGTTGCGTCATCTCAGCCAAAGCTTATTACTCCAGCTTATATGTATGGACTTATAGCTATATCGTTTCTTGGTTGGAGCAGTGGTACTATAATAGGTGCAGTAGCGGGCGAATTTTTACCAGTGTCTATAACAAATGCTATGGGTATAGTACTTTATGGTATGTTTTTAGCTATAATAATTCCACCGGCAAGAAAAGAACGAAGTGTAATGTTTGTAGTATCTGTTGCTGCTGGTTTAAGTATAATGTTTAAGTATTTATTACCAACACTATCAAGTGGATTTGCAATAATAATAAGTGCGTTGGTTGCCTCTGCTTTAGGTGCATTATTATTCCCAGTAGAGGATAAGGAGGCAGAAGAATGAGTATTGCAATATATATAGCTGTTATGGCTTTGGTTACATATTTTATAAGAATGATACCCTTTACAGTGTTCAGAAAAAAGATTAAATCAAATTTTTTTAA
>JAXJQK010000133.1:0-1822 GCA_036311185.1 Acutalibacteraceae bacterium
CGTGGCTGTGATTATGGTAGAGGCTTTTCTGTTATAGAGAAAAGCTGTAATAAGAAAATTATTGAGAATATATGTAATACATCAAATCTTTTGTTTAATTTGTAATTATTCAAATCAAAATTAAGGAGGAAAAAATATGTTGAAAAAATTATCTGCATTGGGTATGGCTATTTTTATGATGCTTTCAATTACTGCGTGTGGAACAGGCGATAAGTCTACTGACACAACTGACGCAACTGAGTCAACAGCTGAACAAGCAACCCAAACTGCAACAGAGGAATTTAAAGAGTATGAGCCTGTACGCTCAGATAAAAAGGTTAATGATTATGGTCTTGCAGACAATATCAGCGATGGTGCAATTTTGCATTGCTGGTGCTGGTCATTCAATACAATAAAGGATAATATGAAAGAAATTGCTGATGCAGGCTTTTCTACAATCCAAACCTCTCCTATTAACCAGTGTAAGGTAGGAGAAGATGGAGGAATGCAGATTCAAGATAAGGATGATAGCATAAATAAGGGTAAATGGTATTATCACTATCAGCCAACCGATTATATTATAGGTAATTATCAGATGGGTACAGAAGAAGAATTTAGAGAAATGTGTAAAGAGGCTGATAAATACGGTATAAAGGTTATTGTAGATGCAGTTGTAAATCATATGTCAGGTGATATGTCAGTTCTTAGCGAGAATGTAACAGGAATGGACAAGCCTTTCCACACTCTTGGCGATGTAAATGATTACAGTAGCAGAAAAGAGGTAACACAGGGTAAATTGTTAGGCTTAACCGATTTGAACACACAGAACGAAGAAATTCAACAGTATATTTTAAAATATCTAAAAGATTGTGTAGATGCAGGTGCAGACGGTTTTAGATATGATGCTACAAAGCATATTGAATTACCTACAGATGATAAAGAATTTGCAAGTGATTTCTGGAATGTAATTCTTGATAATGGTTCAAAGTTCCAATATGGAGAGGTTCTACAGGGTGGTTCTGATAGTATAGCAGAGTATGCAAAATATCTAAATGTTACAGCCTCAAAATATGGTGAAATTCTTAGAGATTCAGTTATCAACGAGAGAATTTCAGCAGGTATTCTTAAAGATTTTTCAGTAAATGGTATGGATACCGATAATATCGTTACATGGGTAGAATCACACGATAACTACTGTAATGATGGAAACTGGGAATATATGGATGAAACACAGATTAAGCAGGCTTGGGCTATCCTATGTTCACGTTCAGGTGGTACACCGCTATTTTTTGACCGTCCAGCAGGTGCATCTATTGAAGACCAGTGGGGAGATAATAAAATAGGTGTAACAGGTAGTGACTTCTATAAGGATAAAGAGGTTGTAGAGGTTAACAAGTTTAGAACAGCAATGATAGGCGAGGAGGAAACTCTTAGCAACCCTAATGATAACGACGCTCTATTAATGATAGAGCGTGGAGATAAGGGAGCTGTTATCATAAATATATCTGATGAAGAAATCAAGCTAAAGGATATTGAAACTGTGCTTGCAGACGGTACTTACAAAGATAAAGTAAATGGAAAAGAATTTAAGGTAAAAGACGGAAAACTAAGTGGTACAGTAAAGAAAGATGCAGTAGTTGTTATTTATAATAATGACTGATAAATAAAATATTTAAACAACCTCATCTTTAATGGTGAGGTTGTTTAAATAGGGAAGTAGTATTGTATAAAGAAGTATAAAACAAATAATGGCATCATATGAATATATTATTGAGAAAATTTAATTTTAAAATACGCCTATATATATTGGTAGATAATTATAATATTAATACCAGTATAATAC
>JAXJQK010000134.1:0-28466 GCA_036311185.1 Acutalibacteraceae bacterium
CCCTCTTCCTTAAGAGCAAGGCACGCTTGGGTTCCTGCGTAGTCAAATTCCGCTGCCTGACCGATTACAATAGGACCTGAACCAATTACAAGGACTTTCTTTATATCTGTTCTTTTAGGCATTTTTATTTTCCTCCATCATTGTTATAAATCGATCAAAAAGATACGCACTGTCCTGTGGCCCCGGTGCACTTTCAGGGTGGTATTGTACACTGAAAACTTTATCTAATTCACATTTCACGCCTTCAATAGTATTATCAAGCAGATTTATATGAGTAGGCACAAGCTTTGTCTCCTTTAGGCTTTCGGTATCAACTGCATAAGAATGGTTTTGTGAAGTGATTTCAATTTTGTTTGTTAGCAGATTTCGTACAGGATGGTTTCCGCCACGATGGCCGAACTTAAGTTTATATGTTTTAGCACCGTAAGCAAGAGAAATAATCTGATGACCAAGACAAATACCAAAAAGAGGATATTTTCCTATAAGTGATTTTATTGTTTTGATAATCTGTGGAACATCAGTAGGATCTCCTGGGCCATTTGAAATAAAAATTCCATCAGGATTTAGCCTTTCAATTTCTTCTGCAGTAGTATTCCACGGCGCTACAGTAACTTTACAACCACGATTATTGAGCGAACGCACAATGTTCATCTTCATACCACAGTCTATTGCTACCACATTGTACTTTTCATCATCAGCGTGTGACACCCATATTTTATTGCAACTCACTTTTGAAACTGCATCACAAGGAATTTCACTATTTTTTAATATTTCCAGACCTTTTTCCAGAGATGTTGAAACATCTGTTATTAAAACCTTACGACTGCCAAAATCACGTATTGACCGTGTTAGTTTTCGTGTATCAATGCCGTAAATTCCGGCAATATTATACTTTTCCATCACCTCTGAAAGAGTAGCTGAGCTTCTGAAATTTGAAGGATCATTGTTATATTCCTTTACAATCAATGCACCTATAGTAGGGATTTTAGTTTCATAATCATCATCAGCCATACCATAATTTCCAATTAAGGGATATGTCATAACAACAGCCTGATAAGTATATGACGGGTCAGAAATAATTTCCTGATATCCAACCATTGAAGTGTTAAAAACTATTTCGCACACCTTATCATCGGTATTTCCAAAAGAATAGCCGTAATATTCTCTTCCGTCTTCTAAAATGATTTTCCTGTTAAAATTCATAACTATATCGGCACCTCATCTCTTTAGTTGTGAAAGTTTTTTCTCAAAACGATCCTTGCGTGTATCTTTAGGAATTGTTGTAGGATAATCGCCATTGAAGCAAGCACAGCAAATTTCACTGTTCCCTACCATTTTTCCAAGTTCTGATACAGGCAGATACCCAAGCGTATCCGCTCCTATTATTTCAGCAATTTCTTCCACAGTATGTTGACAAGCAATCAAATGCTCTCTTGAATCAATATCTGTTCCATAATAACAGGGATGCAAAAACGGAGGAGAAGAAATTCTCATATGAATTTCCTTTGCACCTGCTTCACGTAACAACCTTACAATTCTGCCACTTGTTGTTCCTCTGACAATTGAATCATCAATTAAAACGACTCTCTTGCCATTAACACTTTCTTCAATCGCACTCAGCTTAATTTTAACCTGATCTATTCTTGCATTTTGTCCCGGAGATATGAACGTCCTACCAATATATTTGTTTTTTATAAGTCCTATTCCATACGGAATTCTGGATTCCAGACTAAAACCAAGTGCCGCATCAAGACCTGAATCAGGTACACCAATTACAACATCTGCATCAACAGGATGTGTTTTTGCCAAAATTTTTCCTGCACGAACTCTTGCACCGTGAACCGATACATTATCAATAACAGAATCAGGTCTTGCAAAATATATATATTCAAAAACACATAATTTTTTATTCTTCTTTTTACAATGCTCTCTACGTGAAACAATTCCGTCTTTACTAAAAACAAGGATTTCTCCCGGCTCAACATCTCTAATAAATTCAGCTCCTACTGCGGTTAAAGCACAGCTTTCTGAAGCAACCACATACATTCCGTCCTGTGTTTTCCCGTAGCACAAAGGTCTAAATCCATGGGGATCTCTTGCACAAATCAACTTTTGCGAGGACATAAGCACAAGCGAGTACGCACCCTCAAGTGAATTCATTGCAGAGCTAAGAGCCTCTTCAATAGAACGCGATTTCAATCTTTCACGCACCACAATATAGGCAATGGTTTCGGTGTCACTTGTTGTATGAAAAATCGCACCAGATAATTCAAGTTTATTGCGAAGCTCAACTGCATTACTCAAATTTCCGTTATGTGCAAGTGCCATTCTTCCTTTTTGATGATTTATCTCTATCGGCTGACAGTTTTTACGATTTGTACCACCCGTAGTTCCGTAACGCACATGACCAACAGCCATTGTACCTTGCGGTAAACGTGACAGTTTTTCGTTTGCAAACACCTCGTTTACCAATCCCAAATCCTTTCGAGATGAGAACACGCCGTCATCATTTACTACTATTCCACAGCTTTCCTGCCCACGATGCTGTAAGGAATATAGACCGTAATACGCAATACCAGATACATCGGTTGGTTCAGGTGCCATTACACCAAACACACCACATTCTTCGTGTATACTCATACATTTCCTCCTTTGGAATAAAGCAGTGCAGCCCCGATAAAGCCTTTGAATAAAGGGTGTGGTTTATTTGGGCGACTCTTAAATTCCGGATGATACTGAACCCCAACATAAAAAGGCCGGTCAGAAAGTTCTACTGTTTCAATAAGTCTGCCATCAGGAGAAGTTCCGCTAAATGTAAGACCTTTGCTTTCGAGAATTTCACGATAATCATTATTAAATTCATAACGATGCCTGTGTCTTTCGTTGATAAAATTACTTTCATAACAACGCTCCATTGTTGTTCCTGTCTTAATATCACAAGGATATGACCCTAACCTAAGTGTTCCACCCTTGCTAATATCGTCACTTTGTCCTGGCATAAAATCAATAACCTTATGCTCACATTTCCCGTCAAATTCTCCAGAATTCGCATCTTTTATGTCTGCAACATTTCTTGCATATTCAATAACCGTAATCTGCATTCCCAAACAAATACCAAACAGTGGAAGTTTATTTTCTCTTGCATATTTTACCGCAAGAATCATACCCTCTATACCTCTGCCTCCAAAACCACCCGGCACTATAATTCCGTCTGTTTCTGAGAACTTTTCAGTTATATTTTCTTCTGTTATTTCTTCTGAATTAATCCATTGAATATTTATGTGTGTATTATGGTAATAACCTGCATGTCTTAATGCTTCAGCAACCGAAAGGTATGCATCATGTAATTCTACATATTTTCCTACAAGTGCAATATTAACACTTCGTTTTATTTTCTTGATATTGTTAACCATTTTCTTCCATTCTAAAAGATTCTGCACAGGTGCTTTAATATTTAATTCACGACATACAACAGAAGAAAAATCTGCTTTTTCAAGCATAAGGGGTGCTTCATAGAGATTTGGCAGTGTAATGTTTTCAATTACACAATCAGGTTTCACATTGCAAAACATAGAAATTTTTTTGAATATTGATTCTTCCAAAGGTTCGTCACAACGCAGAACAATAATATCAGGATTTACACCCATTCCCTGAAGCTCCTTAACAGAATGCTGTGTAGGCTTCGATTTATGTTCATCTGAACCACGCAAAAAAGGAACAAGTGTTACATGAATAAACAAGCTGTTTTCTCTGCCAACTTCAAGCGAAATCTGACGTACCGCCTCAATAAATGGTTGAGATTCAATATCTCCGATAGTTCCTCCGATTTCAGTAATTACAACATCGGCATTTGTCTTTTCACCCACGCTGTAAACAAATTCCTTAATCTCATTTGTAATGTGAGGAATTACCTGAACTGTCGAACCCAGATATTCCCCACGACGTTCTTTATTCAGCACATTCCAATAGACCTTACCTGTAGTAAGATTTGAATATTTATTGAGATCCTCATCAATAAAACGCTCATAATGTCCGAGGTCAAGGTCAGTTTCAGCTCCATCATCAGTTACATAAACCTCACCATGCTGATAAGGACTCATTGTTCCCGGATCAACATTTATGTATGGATCCAACTTTTGTGCAGCAACCTTAATTCCTCTTGCTTTCAAAAGCCTTCCTAACGAGGCTGCAGTAATACCTTTACCCAAACCTGATACAACACCGCCGGTTACAAATATATATTTTGTCATTATGCTTATTCTCCTTTATTCCCATTCTACTGTTGCAGGAGGTTTTGAAGTAATATCATAAACTACCCTTGTAATCCCTGCTACTTCATTAGTAATCCTGTTACTGGCTTTTTCCAAAACCTCATATGGTAGTCTTGTCCATTCTGCTGTCATAAAATCGTCTGTAGTAACAGCTCTAAGCACAATGGTATATCCATATGTTCTTGCATCTCCCATAACACCCACACTACGAAGATCTGTAAGCACTGCAAAATACTGATTGGTTTGTTTTTCAAGCCCTGCCCTTGTAATTTCATCACGAAAAATTGCATCTGCCTCACGAAGAATATTTAATTTATCTTTTGTAATTTCTCCTATCACTCTTACAGCCAGTCCCGGTCCAGGAAACGGCTGTCGCCACACAAGTTCATATGGTATCCCAAGCTGTGTTCCCACTTCTCGCACTTCATCCTTAAACAGCTCACGCAACGGTTCGATTATTTCTTCAAAAGAAATAACATCAGGTAAACCACCAACATTATGATGACTTTTAATCACCGCAGAATCACCGTTGCCACTTTCCACCACATCGGGATAAATAGTTCCCTGAACAAGAACATTTATTTCTCCCAGTTTCTTTGCTTCATCTTCAAACACTCGTATAAATTCTTCCCCAATAATTTTTCGCTTCTTTTCCGGTTCGGTAACTCCTGACAATTTTCTGAGAAATCTTTCCTCAGCATTTACTCGTATAAGATTCATACCGAACTTATCACGAAAGGTCTGTTCTACAAAGTCCCCTTCATCTTTTCTGAGCAAACCGTGATCTACAAATACACAAATCAGATTATGACCGATTGCTTTATGGAGAAGTACAGCTGCTACAGATGAATCAACACCGCCTGATAGTGCCAAAAGAACCTTTTTATCCGCAAGCTGATGACAGTATTTTTTTATTGAATTTTCAACAAAATCACTCATCTTCCATTCTCCCTTACAGTTACACACCTCAAACAAGAAATTTGCAAGCATCTGTTTGCCATATACAGTGTTAGTAACTTCGGGATGAAATTGAACTCCATAGAGTTTTCTTTTTTCATCACAGATAGCGGCACAAGGGCATTTATCTGTATGTGCAATCACTTCAAATCCAACTGGATGCATTTTTATAAAATCCGTATGGCTCATCCAACAGATACTTTCTGTCGGAACATCCTTAAAAAGTTGATTTTCTGAAGTAAAAACAGTAGTTTTTCCATATTCACTACTGTCTTCTGCACTACAAATCACGCCACCAGCCATATATGCCATAAGCTGAACACCATAACAAATACCAAGAATTGGAATTCCGATATTCAGTATATTTGAATCATAATGAGGGGAGGCTACATCGTATACACTATTAGGTCCACCCGTAAATATGATACCCTTGTAACCTATTCTTTTTATTTCATCAACAGTTATTTTATTGTATGGCTTAATTTCAGCATACACATGTTGTTCACGAACTCTGCGTGCTATCAGTTGATTATACTGACCACCAAAATCCAATACTAGTATTTTTTCCGTCATTGCTTTACCTCGTTTTTTATATTATTCAAAATTATTTTCTCATTAACCCACTTTATGCCGACGGAAATTTTATCCGTCGGCATAGCAATTTACATTTATTCTACATCCTGCAGTGCATCATAACCTTCTTCACCTGTACGAACCTTAACGACATTTTCAACATCATAAACGAAAATCTTACCATCGCCAATATGTCCTGTATAAAGAACCTTCTTTGCTGTTTCGATTACCTTGTCTACAGGTACTGCACTTACAACAATATTTACCTGAACCTTCGGTAACAATGAAGCTTCAATTGCAACACCACGGTAATATTCAGGCTTACCCTTCTGTACACCACAACCAAGAACGTGGGTTACAGTCATACCGCTGATACCGATAGCGACCATTGCGTTCTTAAGTGCTTCAAGTCGAGACTCCTTGCAAATGATTTCAATCTTTGTAAGTTTAACACCCTCTGCAGATACTTTCTTTTCAAACGTTGGAACAGTCTTAACCTCAACAGCCTCTGCAACAGGAATATCACCTGAAACTGCAAGCGGAGCATTCTCTTCATCAACATATTCAGGAAGCATTGCAAAACCTGCATAAGCACTAGGAAGACCATGCTCTGTAGCATCAAGACCTTCAACTTCCTCTTCACGAGTAACACGAAGACCAACTGTTTTCTTAATGATAAGAAATGTAATTGTCATTGCTACAACAGTCCAAGCCGCAACACTTAAAACACCTAAAAGCTGTATACCGAGCAATTCAAAGCCACCACCGTAAAAAACACCTGTGAGTGTTTCACCAGAAGCATTTGAAATTGAATAACCGGGAGCAGTATCGGTAGCAAAAAGACCTACTGCAAATGTACCCCAGATACCATTTAAACAATGAACAGCAACTGCACCTACAGGGTCATCAATATGGAGTTTGTAGTCAAGAAGCCATACACCGAATACTACAAGTAAACCTGAAACTGCACCGATGCATATTGCTCCAAAAGCATCTGTAACATCACAACCTGCTGTAACACCAACAAGACCTGCAAGAGATGCATTCAAACACATTGAAACATCGGGCTTACCATACTTGATCCAGGTAAAAATCATACATACAACGGTTGCAATTGCCGGTGAAATAGTTGTTGTAAGAAAGATAGAACCTAACTGTTCAAGAGAAGTTGCTGCTGCACCGTTAAATCCGTACCAACCAAACCAAAGAATAAATACACCTAAAGCACCTAAAGCGATGCTATGACCAGGAAAAGCATTGACTTTTGTCACCTTTCCATTCTTATCTCTCTTAAATTTACCTATACGAGGTCCAAGAATTTTAGCACCGATAAGTGCAGAAATACCGCCAACCATATGAATTGCACATGAACCTGCAAAATCGTGGAAACCTGCCTGTGCAAGCCAGCCACCACCCCAAATCCAATGAGCTTCTATAGGATAGATAAGTGCTGAAATTACACCCGAATAAATACAGTAAGAAAGAAATTTTGTTCTTTCAGCCATAGCACCTGAAACAATTGTTGCAGTTGTAGCACAAAATACAAGGTTAAATACAAAACTTGAAAAATCAAAGTTTTCGTAGCTTGTAAAGAGGTCAAAACCAGGCTTACCGATAAAACCAAGTAAATCTTCACCCATTAACAAGCTAAAACCAATGAGAATAAACACTACTGTACCGATACAGAAATCCATAAGGTTTTTCATAATAATGTTGCCTGTGTTTTTAGCTCTGGTAAAACCAGCTTCAACCATCGCAAAACCTGCTTGCATCCAGAATACAAGTGCCGCACCTATAAGAAACCACACACTAAAAACTTCTGTAGTAGTGGCTTCGGCTACTAATTCTCTGATTACTTCATCCATTAAAATCATCCCTTTTATTTATTGATATAAGCTGAATTTCAAAAAATAATTCTTAAATCCACCCCAAATCATATTGTTATTTCACACCAAAAAGCAAATCACCGTATGTTGGGAACGGCCAGTACTTTTTAGCAGTAAGAGTTTCTGCTTCATCACAAGGAAGTCTGAGTTCGCTCATCTTGACAAGAACATCATCACGAATAGCATTTGCCTGCTCACCAATATCATTGATTGCATTAACACGCAACAATGCCTGCTCAAGTTCATCTACTTTCACTGCTATGCAGTCTGTCAAAGCTGAAAGTTTCTTTACAAGATTTGTTTCGTAATTACAGAGGATATTTGCATCAAGTACTCTCTTTGCTGATGCAGTATTTGCAAGTTCAAGGGCATATGCTTCAATTGCCGGAGCGATTTCAGTTTTTGCCATATCAACCATTGTATTAGCTTCAATAATTACTGACTTGCAATAATTTTCCAGAGTAATTTCGTAACGTGACTTAATCTCTGATTCTTTGAAAACACCCTGAGATGTAAGCATATCAACATTTTTCTTATCGAGAAGATGCGGTACACAATCAGCAGTTGTACGATAATTCAAAAGACCTCTGTTCTCGGTAGCTTCCTTAATCCACTCGTCATCATAACCATTTCCGTTAAAGATAATGTTTTTATGATCCTTGATTGTCTTGCGAATCATATCGTGGAGTGATGTTTCAAAATCCTCTGCATTTTCAAGTCTGTCTGCATAAATCTTAAGACTTTCTGCAACTGCACTGTTGAGCATAATGTTTGCACACGCAATACTGTTTGATGAACCGAGCATACGGAATTCAAACTTATTACCAGTAAACGCAAACGGAGAAGTACGGTTACGATCTGTAGTATCACGATTAAATTTTGGAAGCACATCAACACCTAACTTCATCTTTGTCTTTTCGGCAGCATTATATGGTGTATCAGTTTCAATTGCATCAATTATTGCTGTTAATTCATCACCTAAGAACATTGAAACAACTGCCGGAGGTGCTTCGTTTGCACCTAATCTGTGATCATTACCTGCAGTAGCAACTGAAACACGAAGCAAATCCTGATAATCATCTACAGCCTTAATAACGGCACATAGGAACAAAAGGAACTGTGCATTTTCGTAAGGTGTTTCGCCTGGAGAAAGTAGGTTTACACCTGTATCAGTTGCAAGTGACCAGTTATTGTGTTTACCAGAACCGTTTACGCCTGCAAAAGGCTTTTCGTGAAGCAGACAAACAAGTCCGTGCTTTGATGCAACCTTCTGCATAATTTCCATTGTAAGCTGATTGTGATCCGTTGCGATATTTGTAGTTGTATAAATCGGAGCTAACTCATGCTGAGCAGGAGCAACTTCGTTATGCTCTGTTTTTGCAAGAATACCTAACTTCCAGAGTTCTTCGTTAAGTTCCTGCATATAAGCTTCAACTCTCGGCTTGATAACTCCGAAATAATGGTCGTCCATCTCCTGACCCTTGGGAGCCTTTGCACCAAAGAGTGTTCTTCCTGTAAAGCGTAAATCTCTTCTTTTATCGTACATTTCCTTTGTAACAAGGAAATATTCCTGCTCAGGACCTACAGAAGTATGAACATATTTTACTTTATCATTACCAAACAAACGCAAAATGCGAAGAGCTTGTTTATTGAGTGCTTCCATAGAACGAAGCAAAGGAGTCTTTTTGTCTAAGGCTTCACCACCGTAGGAACAAAAGGCAGTTGGAATACATAATGTTTTTCCTTTAATAAAAGCATATGATGTAGGATCCCAAGCAGTATAGCCTCTTGCTTCAAAGGTTGCTCTTAAACCACCTGATGGAAAAGAAGATGCATCAGGCTCACCTTTAATTAATTCTTTTCCTGAAAACTCCATTATAACTCCACCATCAGGAGAAGGTGATATAAAACTATCATGCTTTTCAGCTGTGATACCTGTAAGTGGCTGAAACCAATGGGTATAATGAGTAGCACCGTTCACAATCGCCCAATCTTTCATAGCAATTGCAACTGCATTCGCAACACTTATATCAAGCTTTTTACCTTCATTGATTGTCTTCTTGAGTGAATGGTATACCGTAGCTGACAGCTTACTTTTCATTTCTCTGTCATCAAAAACCAAACATCCAAAGTACTCAGGTACATTTTTCATAGTAAGATCTCCTTTAACTAAAAAAGTAAAAGGCGATGGTGTCTTCAAGCTTTTTTAAACTTAAAGACACCATCGCCTCTATGCTTTGCATTATACACCTATGTTTTTGTGTTGTCAACCTTTTTTGCAATTTTTCATCCGACAAATTGCAACACATTGCGATATTCTTTATTTTACTAAATTATTTTCTTGACAATTTGCAAGCATAGGTGTATAATACTCGCAAATGGGCAAGGGTGTTCATTTCAACACAGATTAATTTTTCTGTGTTGAAATGAGCACCCTTGTTTTTTATTTATGAAAGGAAATGAACCAATATGAAATTAGAAGGTCAAGTAAGAATCCCTTCCGGATGTGCAATCGCAGCCGTAATTTCTAAGGATGGAAACAAAATGTCCGGTGAGATGATTACCAATGCTATGAAACCAATGCATGATCGTTCCAATGGTCTCGGAGGTGGATTTGCCGCTTACGGTATTTATCCACAGTATAAAGATTTCTATGCTCTGCATTTTTTCTTTAACGACCGTTCTACTCGCAAAAACTGTGAACAATTCTTGAAAGAACGATTTGAAATAATTAAATCAGAAATTATTCCAACACGAAAAGTTTCTGCAATTACTGATGAGCCTATTATTTGGAGATATTTTGTGGCACCTTTGAATTCTGTATACACCTCATTACAACTCGATGAAAAAGAATTTGTAGCGAGAACTGTTATGAAAATTAACACAGAAATGCAAGGAGCATATGTATTTTCGAGCGGTAAAAATATGGGTACTTTTAAAGCCGTAGGCTTTCCTGAAGATGTTGGCATTTTCTATAAATTAGAAGAATATGAAGGCTATTCTTGGACTGCACATGGCAGATATCCTACTAACACTCCTGGATGGTGGGGTGGTGCTCATCCATTTACTCTTCTTGATTATTCTATCGTTCATAACGGAGAAATATCTTCTTACGATGCAAACAGACGCTTTATTGAAATGTTTGGATATAAATGTAATCTTCAGACTGATACTGAAGTTATCACATATATAATGGACTATCTTGTAAGAGTTCAGGGATTAACACTAGAAGAAGCCTCAAGTGTAATCGCAGCTCCTTTTTGGAGTACAATCGCTACTAAGAATACAGAAGAAAAGAAAAAGCTCACATATCTACGTACTACTTTTTCCAGCTTACTTGTAACTGGTCCATTTTCTATTGTCTTAGGCTTCAACGGCGGTCTTATGGCTTTAAATGACCGTTTAAAGCTTCGCTCAATGGTAGTAGGTGAAAAAGACGATAAAGTTTTCATTGCCAGCGAAGAAGCTGCCATTCGCACAATGGAGCCTAACGCAAAAAATATTTATGCTCCTGCCGGAGGAGAACCTGTAATTGTTAAATTAAAGGAGGTTACATTCTGATGAGTGTAGAATTTGTATATCCCGAGTTTGAGGTTATCAGAAATGATAACCGTTGTATCTCTTGTAGAGTCTGTGAGCGACAATGTGCTAATGAAGTGCACAGGTATGATGCTGATAATAATATTTTAATAAGCGATGAAGCTAAATGCGTAAATTGTCAGCGTTGTGTATCGCTTTGTCCTACAAGAGCTTTAAGGATTGTTAAGAGCGACTGTGTATTGAGAGAAAATGCAAACTGGCACAACGATACAATTAAAGAAATTTACAAACAAGCAAACAGTGGCGGTGTTCTTTTATCTTCAATGGGTAATCCAAAACCATTTCCAGTTTACTGGGATAAAATTCTTATTAACGCTTCACAGGTAACTAACCCACCTATTGACCCTTTGAGAGAACCTATGGAAACACGTGTATTTCTGGGTAAAAAGCCTGAAAAAGTAACTCGTGATAAAAACGGTAAGCTTACGTGCGAATTATCCCCTCAGCTTGAGCTTTCGACGCCTATAATGTTTTCTGCTATGAGCTACGGTTCTATAAGCTACAATGCTCATGAATCTTTGGCGAGAGCCGCAACAGAACTTGGTATTTTCTACAATACAGGCGAAGGCGGACTTCACGAAGATTTTTACTGCTACGGCAAAAACACAATCGTTCAGGTTGCATCCGGACGTTTTGGTGTTTATAAGGATTATCTTGAAGCAGGTGCCGCTGTAGAAATCAAAATGGGTCAAGGAGCAAAACCCGGTATCGGCGGACATCTGCCAGGTACAAAAATCGTTGGCGATGTTTCCCGTACAAGAATGATTCCCGAAGGTTCAGATGCTATCTCCCCTGCTCCACACCACGATATTTATTCTATCGAGGATTTGCGTCAGCTTGTTTTTTCATTGAAAGAAGCTACTGACTATAAAAAGCCTATAATTGTAAAAGTTGCCGCTGTTCATAACATTGCCGCTATTGCAAGTGGTATTGCAAGAAGTGGTGCTGATATTATTGCAATTGACGGTTTCCGAGGTGGTACAGGAGCAGCACCTACCAGAATTCGTGATAATGTAGGTATTCCTATTGAATTGGCTCTTGCTTCTGTTGACCAACGTCTGCGTGATGAAGGAATTAGAAACAATGTTTCTCTTGTTGTAGGTGGTAGTATAAGAAGTGCTTCAGATGTAGTAAAAGCTATTGCACTTGGTGCAGATGCCTGTTATGTTGCTACCGCTGCACTTTTGGCACTTGGTTGTCACCTTTGCCGTACCTGCCAGAGCGGTAAATGTAACTGGGGTATCGCAACCCAGCGTCCCGAGCTTGTAAAACGACTTAACCCTAACATCGGTTGTGAGCGTCTTGTTAACCTTATGAACGCTTGGCGTCATGAAATTAAGGAACTTATGGGTGGTATGGGTATAAATTCTATTGAATCGCTACGTGGAAATCGCTTAATGCTTAGAGGTATTGGATTAACAGAAAAAGAACTTGAGATTTTAGGTATCTCCCACGCCGGCGAATAAGAAAGGTAGTTACTATGAAACGAATATATGTTAATGAAGAGTGGTGTCTTGGCTGCCACTTGTGTGAATATAACTGTGCCTTTGCAAATTCCAATGAAGAAGATATGATTAAGGCATTAAAAGATAAACCGATTTATCCCAGAATTCGTGTAGAAGGAAACGAAAAAATCAACTATGCTGTTTCCTGTCGCCATTGTAAAGACCCGATTTGCGTAAAAGGTTGTATATCAGGGGCTTTATCTGTAAAAAATGGAACTGTTTGTATAGACCATAATAAATGTGTCGGTTGCTTAACCTGTATTTTAGTTTGTCCTTACGGTTCATTAACACAAGGAGAGCAAGGTGCCGTACAAAAGTGCGAACTTTGCCTAAAAAACTCCTGCGGAGAGCCTGCGTGCGTAAAAGGTTGTCCGAATAAAGCAATAGTATATGAAGAAAGGTGACACAAATGAAACAGTATGTGATTATTGGAAATGGTGTAGCCGCCGTAGGTTGCATTGAAGGCATCCGCAGTTTGGATAACAGTAATAAAATCATTGTTGTATCAAAGGAAAAACATGCTGTATACGGTCGCCCTCTTATTTCTTATTATTTAGAAGGAAAAACAGATCTTGAGCGAATGAAGTACCGAAGCGATGACTATTATGAGAAAATGGATTGTGAAGTACTTTACGGAAAAAGTGCTATTAAAATTGATAATGAAAATAAAACTGTCCTTCTTGACGATAACACTGTTATTCCGTATGATACAGTCTGTGTTGCCACAGGTTCAAGACCCTTTGTCCCTACATTTGAAGGTCTTGACAAAGTTGAAAATAAATTTTCTTTTATGACTCTTGATGATGCTTTAGCTTTAAAAAAAGCAATAGGCAAAAAATCTAACGTATTAATTGTTGGTGCAGGTCTTATAGGCTTAAAATGTGCCGAAGGTCTTAAAGAAAGTGTTGCAAATATTACTGTTTGTGACCTTTCAAATCGTGTTCTTTCAAGTATTCTTGATGATGAGTGTGCTTCTATAATGCAAGCACACTTGGAAGCTAATGGTATTAGATTTATGTTAGAGGACAGTGTTGCGAGCTTTAAAAAGAACAAAGCTGTAATGCAAAGTGGTAAAGAAGTTGATTTTGATATTCTCGTTTTAGCCATTGGTGTTCGTGCAAACACAAAACTTGTTAGCGAAATTGGCGGTGAAGTTAACAAAGGTATTATTGTAAATAATCGTATGGAAACCACAGTCAAAGATGTTTATTCAGCTGGAGATTGCACAGAAGGTGAGGATATTTCTTTGGGCAATAAAAGAGTATTGGCAATTCTGCCAAATGCCTATATGCAAGGTAAATGTGCAGGCATCAATATGGCAGGCGGAAATGAAATGTTTGACAATGCTATCCCTATGAACTCTATTGGATTTTTCGGCTTACACGCTATGACAGCAGGCAGTTATTTTAACGAAAATGACGGCGGAGAAGTATACGAAGAAAAAACAGAGAATACATTAAAAAGAATGTTTACTCGTAACGGACTTCTCACGGGATATATTTTAATCGGTAATACTGACCGAGCAGGTATTTATACAGCTCTTATTCGTGAGAAAACTCCTTTAAATACGATAGATTTTGATATGTTAAAAAAAACTGCTACTTTTTCGGCATTTTCAGAAGAAAGTCGTAGAAATAAGTTTGGAGGTGTAGTATAATATGTTTATAGATGTAACTAACCTTAATTATAAGGCTGTAAACGATTCTCTCCGTGACACAAGAGAAAATTGTACATTAATCGGCTGTTGTGGACAACGATTCATTGCTGCAGGTATGTCTAATCTTGATATTACAGTTGACGGAGTTCCGGGTAATGCTCTCGGGGCATATCTTAACGGTGCCAAAATCACTGTAAATGCTAATGCACAGGATGCTGTTGGTGATACAATGAACGATGGCGAAATCGTTATTCACGGCAACATAGGAGATGCAGCAGGATACGCAATGCGTGGTGGAGAAATCTATGTAAAAGGCAGTGCAGGTTACCGTGCAGGAATCCATATGAAGCAATATAAAGATAAAGTTCCTGTTATTGTTATTGGTGGTATTACCGGAAGTTTTCTTGGTGAATATCAAGCAGGTGGTTTAATTGTTGTTTTAGGTCTGAATTCAAATGGTCACCGTATAGTAGGTAATTTTCCCTGTACAGGTATGCACGGTGGTAAAATGTTCTTAAGAGGGAATTGTGATGACATTGAATTTCCAAGTCAAGTAACTGCCAGAACAGCTACAGATGCAGACATCGAAGAAATACGAAACTATATATCCAGATATTGTGAGTTATTTGGATATAATTCAGAAGAAATACTAGATTCACCTTTTACTGTTGTTACCCCTGACAGTAAAAACCCATACAAGCAAATGTATGTAGCAAATTAAAAGAAAGTAGGTAAAATAATGAAGTATTCAAAGCAAGAGGTGTTACAATATATTCAGGAAGAAGATGTTAAATTTATCCGTCTTACTTTTTGTGATGTATTTGGTAAACAAAAGAATATATCAATTATGCCACAAGAGCTCTCTCGTGCTTTTGAATACGGAATAGCAATTGACGGTTCAGCGATTATAGGTTTTGGCGATGAAACACATTCAGATCTTCTTCTTCACCCTGATGAAGAAACTATTATGACATTACCTTGGCGACCTGAACATGGTAGAGTTGTTCGTATGTTTTGCAGCATCTCTTATCCTGACGGCAAACCATATGAATGCGACTCAAGAAGTTTGTTGATACAAGCTGTTAAACACGCTGAAGAAGCAGGTTTCCATTTTGCTTTTGGTGCAGAACAGGAATTTTATTTATTTAATCTTGATGAAAAAGATAATCCGACAAAAGAACCTTATGACAATGCTGGATATATGGATATCGCACCTGAAGACAAAGGAGAAAACATTCGTCGTGAAATTTGTCTTACTCTTGAACAAATGGGAATTCGTCCCGAAAGCTCACACCACGAGGAAGGTCCGGGACAAAACGAAATTGATTTTCGCTATTCAGAACCTATTACGGCTGCTGATAATGCAATGACATTTCAAACAATTGTAAGAACAGTTGCTCACAGAAATGGACTTTTTGCAGATTTCAGTCCAAAGCCTCTTGAAAATGGACCCGGAAATGGATTTCATATTAATATGTCTGTAAAAGCATCAGATGGTTCTGATAATCTACATTATATGATTGCAGGTATTCTTGATAAAATAGAAGATATTACGGTTTTTTTAAATCCAACTGAGCAATCTTATCAGAGATTTGGAAATCACAAAGCACCTAAATATATATCCTGGTCAAGCGAAAATCGTTCTCAGCTTATCCGAATTCCTGCGGCTGTTGGGGAATATCGCCGTGCTGAACTCCGTTCTCCGGACTCAATGGCAAATCCTTATCTCGCCTTTACACTTATGATTTATGCAGGTCTTTACGGTATAGAGAACAAGCTTGAATTACCTATGGTTGCAGATATAAACTTATTCAAAGCAGAAGAAGAAACTTTAAAAAAATATAAAAAGTTACCGCAAGATTTAAAATCGGCATGCAAAATTGCAAAAAACAGCGACTTTATCAAAAAGCATATTCCGGCTTCAATACTGAATATATATTGTAAGTAAGCCATTGATAAACAGCTTTTTAGGGAGGGAGTAAATTGAGTTTAAAGGAACAAGTATACAGCGTTCTTATTGTTTCATCAGCCAATAACTTTAACTCTGCTATAAAAGAATTGCTCCCCGAATCTAAATATTCACCTGTAAATATCGTTTTAGATATCTGTACAGCCAAAAGAGAATTATCACATAGACCGTATGATTTCATCTTGATCAATTCTCCTTTGCCCGATGACTTTGGAACAAGTTTTGCAATTGACACAGGCTCATCAAGAGAAACCGTAGTGCTTCAATTAATCAGAAGTGATGTTCACGATGAAATTTATGATAAAGTAACTCAACACGGTGTGTTAACACTTGCTAAACCTACTTCTAAAGCTATGCTTATTCAGGCTTTTCGTTGGATGGCGAGTACACGAGAACGACTTCGCACATCAGCAAAAAAAAGTCTATCTATAGAAGAAAAAATGGCTGAGATTCGTGTAGTAAACCGTGCTAAATGGATACTAATAACTGAACTAAAAATGAGCGAACCTGATGCCCATCGTTATATAGAAAAACAATCTATGGATCAATGTATTTCTAAACGTCAAATTGCTGAAGAAATTATAAAAACATATTCATAACCCAATTATGTAACAAACAATAAGCTATTAAATCAAACTCAAAAAGTTAGAACCATAGCCACTGTATCTATACAGTAGCCATGGTTCTTTTTATATACGTTAAAAATATTTTTGGACTGGGAAGATAAATTTATAGATTAAACAACCGCTCAGCATTGCAATATGCTATACATTATTTAGCTTTTCACCAATTTTACTGTTACCCCCAATTAAGCGTGAAGTCATAAAGGTTGCTACAGGAATGGATAAAACAACAGCCATACTACTGATAATACCCTTTACTATTTCTACTATTATAAAATCAGTATTCAGCAGACTGATTGCAGGCATACAGTACATATAATAAATCAAGACCAGGTTTATACTGCTTCCTGCAAAAGCCAGAATCAGTGTATTTGTCATTGTTCCCATAATATCTTTTCCAATATTCATTCCACTTTGCAACAACTGCTTAGTAGTCATTGACAGATTTTGAGCTTTAAGTTCAAAAAGCGATGACACGATTGACATACAGGTATCCATAACTGCACCCATAGACGCAATTAGTATACCGGCAGTTAACAGATTATCAATACGAAAACCAGTGTTCTCAGTAACAAACAGTAAATCTTCAATTTCTGGCGTATTAAGTGTAGAAACACCCCATATAAGACTTACAAGCCAAGCCAATAATCCTGCAAATGCTGTGCACGCAGTACAACAAAAGGTGGCTATGTAGCTTTTCATACAAAAGCCATTTAATGCCACCATAGTGTAAAAGGTAGATAACAACACAACAATTATTGCCGCTAAAATTGCAGGTACTCCGTTAATCAGCATAGGAATAAACATGAACACCACATTGAGCAAAGTAACAATCAAAGCGGCAACTGAAGCTACTCCTTTTCTTTTGCCGAAAAGTATCACCATAGCTATAAACACTATTACAAGCAAAACAACCAAACTACTACGCTCATAAGACATAATGTTTGATGTTATAAATCCGTCGTAACTCCCGACAATATAACGTGTTCCTGCTTTACCTTCAAGCTGTGTTGTACGAGTAATAAAGTTTGTGGTTTCTATTATTTTCCCCTTGTATTCTCCTGAAATTATTCTAAGCTCAAGTTTTTGCTTGCCTATTCTGATATAATTATAATCTGGATCTTCTCCCATATCCTGTTCTGCAACACTGACAACCTCAGCTTTTGCATATACAAGACCTTGCGGGTAATCAGCAGGTTTTTCAAACTTTAAAGTACCGTTAAACCCTGCAATCAACACAATGTAACCAACAATAAACAAAATATGTAACAATACTTTTTTCATAAAACTCCTTTTTATCAACGTACATAACCTGCACAGCAATTACTGTTACTGTGCAGGTTAATTTTATTACGGTGATTGTTAACTGGATTATTATTTACTTTTATCTGTCAATAAAGCTTGTGATGATTACATAGTCCAAAGCATTTACAACACCATCAAGGTTGATATCACAACTTCTCTCTGTTAGCTGATAGTAAGTTAATGCTACAGATAAATCTGCAAGAGTTACTTTACCGTCATTGTTGATATCCGATGCCTCTTTGTATGAATAAATCACAGTATTAACTGTATCTTTAATAATAGAAGCCTTTATATCATCTGCTGTTGCACCATTGTCTGTATTTTCAAGATTTACTGTATCAGCCTTTGTGAGTGTAACTGAAACATTATCAGCCTGAGCACCCTCTTTAAGCTTGAATGTATACTTTACAACATCCATTTTTTCATCAGATGAAATTGCTGTCTTTGTACCGATAATATAGTCAGAAACACCGTTTTCTGTTTTCTCATCTACATAAAGTGTATCTTCTAAACAGCTTTCTACCTTTACAAGCTCCATTACAGATTCATCATATTCAAGTGCTGTTTCAAAAGCGTTAGCATTTGTAATGTTGTCAAATGAAACTGTGTACTCAAGTGTATCATCTATTTCTTTTACAAAGAGCTCTGTGCCATCAGCATAAGCAGTTGCACATTCTGCAAGGTCTCTTTTTACTGTAAATGTGTCGTATACATATTCATCAGTTGTTATAGCATCTTCATCTGTATTGTACTTGAAGAAAGTTGTTTTTACGCTGATTGTCTCGTTTGAAACCTCCAGCATAGTAATAACCTGTTCTTTCTTTACATCACTACCTGTGTCAGTTGAATTAACATCAAGGAAAGAGTAATTTAACGCAAGTGGGTCATTCTCTGTAACTGTATAGTTCTTCTTAGAATACCACTTCAAGCCACCAGCGTGACCACCAACCATATAAAGAGGTGCGTCAGGCTGAATAATAGTACCGTCTTCAAGAACGGTTGGGTTTGCATTTTCACCCTCAGCTGTTACAAAGCCTCTTGAATATACGTGGTCGTGACCCTGAAGCACAAGGTCAACATCAGTTTCTGCAAATATAGGTGCCCAGTATTTTCTTGCGGCAATAATGTCACTGTCTGTGATATGAGAAGCACCCGTGTAAAGTGACTTATGGAAACCAACAATAGTCCACTGACCATTTGACTTCGCATCATTTACAGCGTCTCTCAAATATGCCTCCTGCTGTGCTCTGGCATCCTCATCATATCTCGCTGATTCAAGATTAAGGATAATAAACTTTGCACAGCCATAGTCGAAGCTGTAAACAATTTTACCTGCTTCCTCAGGAGCATTGATGTGCTGATACATTTCGTTGTTGTCGTGGTTACCCTGTGTTACAGCAACAAGGTTATTAGCAAACATATCTTCGCCACCTGTTGAGTAAACACCGTCATTGTTAAACAGCCATTCCCACTGACTTTCGTTAGTGCTTTTGTCAGTTACGTCACCTGCAAGATAGACAAAGTCAGGGTTTTTCTCGTTCACCTTAGCGAGAGTTGCTCCCAAAGCCTTTGCATTAGATGCGTTTGACACCTGTGTATCTGCAAGATAAGCGAAAGTAAAGGATGATTCATCACCCTGTTCTAATGCTGTTTTGAACTTACCGTTACGCTCATTAAAGCCATCACCGACTGTGTAAACATATTCTGTTGCAGGCTCAAGACCATTTACAGAAATTTCGTGAATGTATTTTCCACCTAAACCAACATACGAGGTTCCTTCAAAATACATTGTTTCTCCACCGTCTGCCTTTGTTATTGCAATTATGGTTGATGTATCTGTTATGGTGGTGTAGGTTACATTAACCTGAGTTGCAGCATCATCACCAACATGAACATTAAGCTGTTCTGGAGCTTTCTTCTTATCAATTACTGAATACTGTACTACTTCGTTTGTTGTGTCATTAGTTGATATAGCCTGTGCTGCTGTTACAGGTATACTTGTAACCAGCAATGAGCACATTACCAATACAGCTCCTGTTTTCTTAAATACTTTTTTGAACATTCTTATCTGTTTCTCCTTTTTTAACTTTGTTTTTCTTAATATATATAAACATAACTACCGTTGTTACCACAATCACCAATACTAAAGCAAGCAACAGTAATATATTCATATCATTTTCTTTGACAACCCCTGTTGTTTTTTGAACACCTTTGCTAATCTGCACATCAACATCACCTTCTACAGTGGTGGTAATATATTTATTAGCGTTTATACTGTAGATTTTTATATCTGAAAACCTTATTGCAGATTCCTGTCCAACCTCATAGCTACCATACACCGTAACGCTTTGCTTTCCGTTGAAGCTATTTTCTCCATCGAAAAAGCTAAACCATACAAGACCATTAGCTTGAGTAGGACCTGCAAGTGAATCACACGAACTTTCAACAGAGGTTATTTCTACTCCCTGACTACAAAAAGCTCCAAACTCTGCACCCGCATACGCTTCGTCTGTTTCTACGTTTACTATAAAACTAAAACTCGCATTTGTTTTATCAACCGTAAGGTCATCAATTGTAACTATTGCTTTGTTTTCATTTTCTTCAGCAAAAACGGAAATCGGCATACTTGCAAACAATAACAACATAACAACTGTCATTATCACACACAATCTCTTCATTGGCATCTCCTATCCTTTTTCTATGTTGTGTTTATTATAACAACGCTAAGTAAAATCCAATATCATAGGGATGTAAATTTTATTTGATATCTAAAGAAAAAAAGACACCGCAAATTTGCGATGTCCTCACTGATTTTAAAATATAATTTTTATAGTTGTGCCTTTACCAACGGTACTATCGAGTTTTATGATACCACCGTGACACGCAACAGCGTGTTTTACAATAGAAAGCCCTAAACCTGTTCCACCTGTTTCTTTTGAGTGACTTTTGTCAACTCTATAAAAACGCTCAAAAATTCTCGATTGATGTTCAAACGGTATTCCTATTCCGTTATCTGTAACTGTCAGCACAGTTTTTTCATTCTCGGAACATATATTAATTTCAACCTTACCACCATTACCGGTGTATCTGATTGCATTGTCGCAAAGATTATAGATAATCTCATATAGATATCTGCGTACACCTTTAAGCTCTCGGCTTTCTCCTGTGACTATAATATCAATCTGCTTACTTTTTGCAAAAGACTCAAGAACTGATTTTACATCCAAAGCCAATGCAAGCAAGTCAGTTTCCTCGGTAATTATTTCAAGATTCTCATCAAGCTGAGAAAGACGTATTATATCGTTGATAAGAGTAACAAGTCGAGACGCTTCTTTACGGATATTTCCTACAAAACGGCTTGTATCCTCAGGCTTTACAAGTCCGTTTTCTAAAAGCTCTGCACTGCCGATTATAGACTGCAACGGAGTTTTAAGTTCGTGGCTTACATTAGCAGTAAATTCCTGACGATTACGCTCTGCAAACGCTGTTTCAGTTATATCAAAGGAAATTATTACCACACCAATAACCTTGCCACCTGACTCCATGGAATTCACTCCAAACTGGTACTCATTGCCGTTTCTCTGTTCTCTGAATTCGCTGTGCGAACCTCTCAAAGCATCATTTACACATTTGCTCATCTTTATGCTTCGGTCAACAACAAGAAAATTCTGCCCTATAACATCTTCTGTTGCCTTAAAAAGATTTTTTGCTGCCGAATTCATACTGATAACTGAACCTGTTTTATCAAGAAGCACCAAACCCTCATTCATAGATGTAATAATCTGCTCAAACTCATCAGCACGCTTTTTGAGTTCTTGCATTTGCTTTGAAATCTGTTTGTGCTGTTTGTTAATTTTTGTCAGCATAGGAGTTAATTCATCATACACATCATTATCAGTCGGATTATCCAGATTAATCGTATTAAGAGGTTTAACAATACTCTTCGAAAGCCATCTTGCCAAAAAAGCTGACAACAGTATTGATAAAACCAATATCACTATTACAGGCATAAGCACATCAAGTACCAGTGCCACAACTGTATCCTGAGTTGAAGATATTCTGAGCACAGTGCCATCAGAAAGCTTTTCTGCACGATATATCATTTTTAGCATCAGTGTATCAGAATAACGCTCACTTTCACCTACACCCACTTTAAACGCTTCTTCGATTTCCTCACGGTTACTATGATTATCCATAGAGTCACTGTCAGCCTCGGTATCAAAAAGCACAGTACCATCTGTGTCAATCCACGTTACTCGGTAACTCTCACCTTGAAAAGCTGACAGGTAATCATCTCCCATAAGCTCCACACTCGTTGATACAATATTAAGTTGGTCTGCCAGTTTGTCAGAGCTTACCTGCGAAAAGTTGTTATAAAGCACCAGAGTTACAACAGAAAAGCTAATAACAAGAACTACTGCTACTGCAAACACAATACTTCTAAATATTTTTTTGGTCATACCTTTTTCTCCATTCTGTAACCTACACCAATCACAGTTTCTATTTGTGAGCCTGCTGTACCGAGCTTTTTACGGAGAGTTTTTATATGCATATCAACTGTTCTTGACTCTCCTATATGGTCAAGCCCCCAAACAGAAGATAACAATTTATCTCTTGTAAAAACAATATCAGGATTGAGCATAAAAGTTTTTAATAGTTCGTATTCCTTGAAAGTGAGATTCACACGTTCACCGTTGACAGTAACCCTGTGCTCCTTATCTTTAAGTACAATTTCACCTGATACAAGAGTGTCTGCTAAATGTTCTTCTCGTTTACATCGTCTGAGAACAGCTTTGATTCTTGCCACCATCTCCATAGCTCCAAAAGGCTTCACAAGATAATCGTCAGCACCCTTATCAAGTCCTTGAACCTTGTCAATTTCAGTACCTTTTGCAGTTGCCATAATCACTGGTATATCTTTTGTGTCGGAGTTTGCTCTTAGCTCTGAGAGTATCTCCATTCCGTCTTTGCCCGGAAGCATGATATCAAGTACAATCAGGTCAGGTATCTCAGTTTTCAGTGCTTCAAATAACTCCTCACTACCAGAAAAACCTTTCGCCTCGAAACCTGTTTGTGTAAGAGTATATACCTCTATTTCTCTTATTGTATTGTCGTCATCTATACA
The DNA here is from genome assembly GCA_036311185.1 of Acutalibacteraceae bacterium. Taxonomy (GTDB): domain Bacteria; phylum Bacillota; class Clostridia; order Oscillospirales; family Acutalibacteraceae; genus CAG-964. The sequence goes on from JAXJQK010000134.1 coordinate 23,472, forward strand.
ATAGATCATAACAACACCTCCAAAATCACATTTATTCTTTATGCTCACCTGTAACAGAAAATTCTACCCATTCAGCAATATTGACTGCGTGGTCACCAATACGCTCAAAATACTTTGCTATCATCAGTAAGTCTATAGCATACTCTCCATTGTCGGTATTTTCTGCAATCATAGAAATCAGTTTGGTTTTTACCTTGTCAAAGCAAGCATCAACCACATCATCATGGTTATAAACTGACCTTGCAAGTTTTAAATCCTGTTTCACATAAGCATCTACACAATTAGTTACCATATTGATTGCTACCTCTGCCATCTCACGGATTTCACCACATTCTTCTCCCGTTCTACCTGAAAGAAAAGGAATAATCTCAGCTATATCCTCAGCTTGATCGCCAATTCTCTCCATATCGGTAATCATCTTAAGAGCAGCTGAAATCTGTCTTAAATCGCTCGCTACAGGCTGTTGCTGTAAAAGGAGTTTAAGGCAAATCGCCTCAATCTCTCTTTCCATATGGTCAATACCCACACCTGTTTCTTTCACGGTTTTAGCCTTGTTTATGTCACCTTCAAGCAACGCTTTTGCAGAAACAGCAATTACATTTTCGCATAAAGCCCCCATTTCAATCATCTTCTTGTTAAGGAGCATAAGCTGTTCGTCAAATCTTCCTCTCATATTAACCAAACCTTCCTGTTATGTAATCTTCTGTACGTTTGTCACGTGGGGCAGAAAACAACTTATCAGTTTTATCAACCTCCACAAGCTCACCCAAAAGAAAAAATGCAGTATAGTCAGAAATTCTCACAGCCTGTTGCATATTATGAGTAACCATAACTATAGTATACTTTTCCTTAAGTTCTATTGCAAGTTCTTCAATTTTCGATGTAGAAATCGGGTCAAGAGCCGAGGTAGGTTCGTCCATCAAAAGCACCTGAGGCTCAACAGCAAGAGCACGAGCGATACAAAGTCGCTGTTGCTGACCACCCGAAAGACCTAAAGCGTTTTTCTTGAGTCTGTCCTTAACCTCATCCCAGAGTGCAGCACCTTTTAATGAACGCTCGACAATTTCATCAAGCTGAACCTTATTTTTGATTCCGTGAATACGAGGACCATAGGCAATATTATCGTAAATACTCATAGGGAATGGATTGGGCTTCTGGAAAACCATACCTACCTGACGTCTGAGTTCATTTACATCAACGCTTTTATCGAAAATATCTGTACCTCCGTAGGTTATCTCACCCGAAATTTTAACATTTGGGATAAGGTCGTTCATACGATTTAAATTCTTCAAGAATGTAGATTTACCACAGCCTGAGGGCCCTATAAAAGCGGTGATACTTTTCTCAGGAATTTCAATGTTTATATTTTTGAGTGCCTGAGAAGTTCCATACCAAAGGCACAAATCTTTAGCTTTAATTATACTGCTCATACTTTTCTCCTCTTTTCAAAATGTTTCTGAACCAGTGTTGCCGAGAAATTTATAATAAGTGTTAAAATCATCAATATTGCCGCAATAGCAAAAGCTACACCAAACTCACCCTGCTCTTTTGCATAAACATAAAGTGCAACTGTAAGTGTAGCACCCGGACTTGAAAGTGCCTCAAATACACCACCCATTGCATGAGCAAAACCTGCTGTAAATAACAACGCTGCCGACTCACCCAATATTCTACCTATTGATAGAATACAACCTGTAATAACACCATCTACACAGCCTGGAAGTACAACTGTACGAATCATCAGCCATTTGCCTGCACCCAATCCGAATGCACCTTCTCGATAGCTTTGAGGAACAGTTTTAAGACTTTCCTGAGTGGTTCTCATCACATTTGGCAGATTCATAATAACAAGTGTAAGTGAACCTGCAATAAGTGAGGTTTTCATTCCCATAAACTGACAAAAGAAAAGCATACCGACAAGACCGTAAATAATTGACGGAATACCCGAAAGAGTTTCAGAAGCAAACTCTATAGCCGTTACAATTTTCTTATTCTTGGCGTATTCTGTAAGGTATATTGCCGCACCCACACCCAAAGGTATTACGATAATCAAGGTTGTTATCACTATGTAGAGCGTATTTAAAATATCAGGCAAGATACCGATTCTATCCGAAATATAGCTTGGCTTTGTTGATAAAAGCTCCCAACTGATATTTGGTATACCTTTTATCAGAACATACGCTATCATAAACAGTGTAAGTAACGCTACTAATGAAGTGCAAAAAAGCATACCGCATTTCATAACAGTTATATAAACCTTACGGCTCTTTTTCATTTCACCTTTAAGACTCGTATTCACAGTATCACTTCCTTTCCTTCTTCAAAAGCGTATTGAGAGTTACATTTATAAGCATAATAAAGAGGAATAGCACCAATGCTATAGAGAAAAGTGCCTGTTGCTGAAGTCCACTTGAATATGCCATTTCACTTGATACGGCTGTTGTAAGAAAACGCACACTTTCAAAAAGTGAAGGCATATTTGCCACATTACCCGACACCATCATAACTGCCATAGCTTCACCGATAGCTCTGCCTACACCAAGCACTACTGCTGCGGCAATACCACTTTTTGCAGCAGGTACAGACACCTTAAAATATGTTTCAGTAGGTGTAGCACCAAGTGCAAGAGATGCGTCCTCATACTCCTCAGGCACTGCGTCAAGAGAGGTAATCGAAACCTTTATTATTGATGGAAGAATCATAACAGCAAGCACTATAATTGCTGCCAGCAAGCTTGCTCCGTCAGGTACATCAAACATCTTTTTAATACTTGGAACCAGAATCAGCATACCTACCAAACCATATACTACTGATGGAATACCTGCCAGCAGATTCACTGCGTTTTCTACAACTGCTCTGACCTTTTTATTTGCGACCTTAGAAAGATAAACAGCTGTCATAAAACCTATAGGCACACCGATCAGAATCGCACCTGCTGTTCCATATACACTTGTTAATATAAATGGTAAAATTCCATACTGTGGTTCTGATTTTGTTGGTGCCCATTGAGTGCCAAAAAGAAAATCAATTAGTCCGATTTCTTTAATAGCTGGGAAACCAGATACAATAAGATAAATTGTAATCAGCAAAACAAATCCTACGGTAATAAGTCCTAAAATCAGAAATACTCCATGGACAATATTTTCAAAAAGTCTTTTTTTCTTCATAAATCATACCTCGCCCGAACAGGGCAAAAGCGGCGACTGAAAACTCAGTCGTCGCTCGCTATTTTTCCTTTTTTAAGCTGCTACCACACCTGCTGACGCAATAATCTCTGCCGCCTCATCGCTTGTGATGTAGTCAAAGAATGCACTCGCACTTTCAGAAAGTATCTCTCCCTCTTTTGTAACAAGTACAAATGGTCTTTGTACTACATATGTACCATTCTTAATAGTTTCCTCTGTAGGTGCAACACCACCAACTGTAACTGTCTTTACTGTTTCTTCAACTGATGCAACTGAAGCATAACCGATTGCATCTTCATTTGATGAAACTGTTGTGATAACATCACCAGTAGAAGTAAGCTCCTGACGATATTTACAAGCGTCTTCTGTATCTGTAACGCTCTCAAAACCATCTCTTGTACCTGAACCTGCCTCACGACCGATTAAAACGATTTCAGCATCCTTTCCACCGAGTTCTTTCCAGTTTGTAATTTCACCCTTAAAAATCTTTGCGATTGTCTCTAAATCCATATCGCTGACTGAATTTGCGTTGTTAACGATAATTGCAATACCGTCGTAAGCTAACACTGTACCTTTAAGACCTTCTGCGATTTCCTCGTCCTTAAGGTTTCTTGAAGACAGACCAATATCGCAAGTTCCTTCCTTAACCGCCTTGATACCTGAGCTTGAACCTGTAGGATTATAGGTTACTGTGATGCCTTTCTCTGTTTCAAATGCCTCACCTAATGCTCCGATTACCTTCTCCATAGAAGTTGAGCCGTCTGTTGTTACTGTTTCACTTGTGTTGCTGCAGCCTACAAATACTGTACACATTAAAATCGCTGCCAACACTAAACTAAAAATTCTTTTCATAAATCTTTGATATCCTTTCTGTGGTTATTTCTTTTGTCCACAGTTATAGTGTAATTTCAGGCTGTAAAATTCGTAACCCAAACGATGTAAAATCGAAGTAAAACAAAACAGCAAATCTTCAATACAACTTGAAAATTTGCTGTCGATTTATATTTTATAGCTTTCTGTTATGGATTTTCACTATATAAGTCGTTGGCTTACCTGTAGATAATACTTTCATTTACTATTTCTCTCGCTCTGTTTTGAATATTATTCATCAGTAATTCCTCCGATTACACTAATATTCTACAAAAAATTGAAAGAATCACAAATATACGAGCGAGAAATGTGTGTAATTGCCGATAAAACCTATATTAAAATAAATCCATTATTAACATTCGTACCACTAACAAAGTGAAACACCCTCTTATTAATACAACGCAATTTTCACTACAACAAATTATGTATAAATCGAGTAGGAAGCTACCCATTAATTGAGTAGCTGTCCTCTCACACCACCGTGCGTACCGTTCAGTACACGGCGGTTCAATCATATTGAGTGCAAAGACTTGTATGCTTCGGATATGTCATAATATCCACGGCGTGCAAATCTTTTGCTTGTTATGGTGTGATGTAATATTCCACTTCCTGCAATAGCCCAATATCCTTTTCAGGTGTTTCCGTTTCGGTAGGCTTGCCAATCAGGCATACCGAGCTTCATCAAGTTCTTTACCCTTGTTCTCGGCAGTTTCCATTGTTTCCAGATATACATTCGTATTCTTCGCCTTAACCATTCGTTCCATTGTTTCATAAGCGTGCCCATTTCCGCTATTCCGTAATATCCAAGCCAACCCCTCATATATTCATTTAGCTTGTAAAAGATATAATCTAAGCTCCTACCTTGACTTCGGGAAGTTAGTTTTCGGAGCTTTTCTTTGGCTTTCTTTCTCGACTTTTCGTGAACTCGGATATATGCTCC